>DATKNV010000142.1:0-61805 GCA_035541215.1 Allostellaceae bacterium
TAACGCCCGGTCCGTTTTCTGGCGGAAACGTTTGATGGGCGAGTTCACAGCGATGCGCGAACGGGATTCTGTAAGGAGGCGAATTTCAGTTCCACATGACTAGACCGACTTGCCAACCTGGCCTTCGTGGAGGCGGACAAAATCACGGCGGGCATCGCGAAGGATTAGCATTGTCCAGAGCGCCAAATAACCGAAACTCCACCAGCCGAGATATTTGCCCCAGCCCCATACGATCGTTCCAAAACCCGAAAGTGCCAATCCGGTCTTTGTCGTGAAGACATCCTCCAGCAATTCGACGATATCGAGCTTTGGCTCCTTTCTAGCGTGCAATATCGCCAGCTCGAGAACTCCACGGCCGACGTATCGCCTCGAGGCCATCATGAGACCGATTGCAACGGTAGCGGAGCCGGAACGCTCGAGCAGTTCCCAGTTCGCGGAATTTTCCGCAAGCCAAGCGCAGACGATGGGCGGACAAAGACCGAATACGACACCGACAATACTCCGCACGCCCGGAGAACGCAGCGGTCTCAGTCCTGCCAGCGCAAGAAGGCTCGCCACGGCATTCCCCCGGACGCGTCATCATGAGACCTCCGAAATCGTGCACCGAGCTCGCTGGGTCCAGTGGATTAGCGATCGCATTATCTATCGGACTCAAAGCAAGCCGCGAGCCGCACGGCCGTGGCAGCTAGACGTTCGCGATCGCCTTCCTGAAGCGAGCCAGCCCGATCCCGAGAAAGACGATCGTACAGCCGCCGAGAGCGGCCAGCTGCGGCCACACAATGTCGAGGCCGCCGCCGCGATACAGTACATTCTGAGCGAAGCCAACGAAGTGCGGGGTGGGCGTAATTTTCATCACCTCTATCAGCCAGTCCGGCATGGATTCCGGCGGCGTTGCACTTCCCGACAGCAAGTTGAGGATGACCAGCACCGGAACCACCAGCAAACCGAACTGGCCCATCGTGCTGGTGAAGGTTGCGAGCAGAATGCCGAGCGCTGCCACCGAGAATTGGTAAAGGACTGCGCCTCCCAAGAATAATAGTGCCGATCCGCCGAGCGGCACTTGGAGCGCAATGTGGACCACGAACCATAGCGAGAGAGCAGCGACCGTCACGATCACAAGACCGTTCGCCCAGATTTTCGCGAGCATGATTTCGGCCGGTCTGACCGGCATCACCAGCAAATGCTCGACGGTTCCATGCTCGCGCTCGCGAATCAGCGCCGCCCCTGTCAAGACGATGGTCAACATCGTAATGTCGTTGATCACCGCCATGATCGCCAGGAACCACTCGGATTTATGGTTCGGGTTGAACGCCGTGTGCAGGACGAGGTTTATTGGAGAGGCTATCGCCACTTCGCGATGCTGCAGATATCCCAAAGCCTCCTGCTCGACAATGTTTTGGAGGTAGCCCGCACCGACGCCAGCCTGTGTCAGCGCGGTCGCATCGACGTCGATCTGCACCGTCGGGTGACGCCCGGCGAGAACATCGAATTCGAATTTGGGTGGGATCTCCAGCACAAATACGAAGCGGCCGGAATTCATGCTGGGATCGATTTCGTTGGGCGTTAACCGGACCGCCCGCTTGAACTGCGGTTCGAGGATTGCGCCCGCTATCCGGCGCGAGAGTTCGGAATCGTCTTCGTCGACGATGCCAACCGCCACATTTTCCACCTCGGTCTTCGCTCCGGTCGCCTGCGCATAAACCGCGAAGGTGAACGCATACACGATCATCACCAGAAGGATCGGGTCGGCGCGCAGGCTATACAGCTCCTTGACCCCGAGCCTGAAAACATTGGTAAGCCGCAGCGCCATATCACGCCTCCTGCTTTCGCAGGATGAGCGTTGCCGCTGCAACGAACCCAAGCGCAAAGACGACAAGCAATAGGAGGTCGGGCCAGAGTTCGGCGAAGCCGAGGGCCTTCGTAAAGCTTCCGAGGCTGACTTGCGTGAACCACCCCGACGGGAAGCCGAGGCCGATCCAGCGGGCCGCTCCCGAAAGCGACGAAAAGGGGACCAGCAGTCCCGAGAAATTTATCCCGACCACGAGGGTCAGGATCGTCGTCGTGAAAATGGCCGCGATCTGAGTGGAGGTGAAGCAGGAGATGAGCAGGCCCAAGCCAGTGGCCGCGGCGATGTAGATGACGACACCGGTAACCAGCGCCGCGAGCGACCCCTTTACCGGCACGCCGAATAGGTATGCCGCCATCACCAGAAGTGTCACGAAACTGGCGAGCCCGATTGCGACGTATGGCAGTTGTTTGCCGAGCAGGAATTCGATCCCCGTGATCGGCGTCGAGCGGAAATTGGCGATCGACCCCGTCTCTTTTTCGCGCGCGACGCCGACCGCCGTCATCATCGCCGGGATCAGGATCAGCACCAGCATGATGGTGGTCGGAATGGTCTGATAGACGCTTTTGAACGCTTGGTTATATTTGAAGCGCTCCTCGACATTGACCGGCAGCGGCTGGAGTCCCGCGATATGGCCCCTGGCCGCCTGATCGGTCAGGTAGGTCTGCGCGAGCCCCATTACATACCCGCTGGCCGTCTCCGCGCGGAACGGCATGGCGCCATCGAGCCACACAGAGAGTTCCGGCTGCTTTTCCGTCAGCAGGTCCTTGCCGAAGTTCGTCGGGATCTCGAGCACGACTCTCAGCTCCCCGGTCTTGAGGCGACGATCGAGCTCAGTGTCGCTGGCGATGTCCGGATGTTCGCCGAAGTAACGCGACCCCGAGAAGTTCTCGAGCAGTTCGCGGCTCTCCTTCGTCTGATCCTGGTCGAACGCGGCGTAGGCGAGGTGCTCGACGTCGAACGAGATGCCGTAGCCGACGGTGACCATCAAGATCAGCGGACCGAGGAAGGAAAAAGCGAGGCGGATCGGATCGCGCAGTATCTCCATCGTCTCCCGGCGCGCATACGCCCACAGCCGGCGCAAATCGAACCGTGCGGTCTCGGATGCCGGCGAGGCCGCTGGCCGGATCAGTTCGGAAGCTGCTTCGGCCCCGCTCGGCTTCGCTCCGAGCTGTATGCCGCTGGCGTCTTCGAGGTAGGCGATGAACGCGTCCTCGAGCTTGTCCATGCCGCGACGCTTTGCGAGCTCTTTCGCCGTTCCAACGGCCATGACCTTGCCGGCATGCATCAACGAAATGCGGTCGCACCGTTCCCCTTCGTTCATGAAGTGGGTCGACAGAAAAATCGTCACTCCATCGTCACGCGACAGACCGATCAAGTAATGCCAGAACGAATCGCGAGCGACCGGATCGACCCCGGAAGTCGGCTCGTCGAGGATCAGCACTTCGGGCTGGTGAATGATCGCAACCGCAAGCTGCAGACGCTGCTTCTGCCCCAGCGGCAGGCTTTCGGGCCGGCTGTCCGCAATGCCGAGCAGGTCGAAACGCTCGAGCATCTCCTGAACCCGCGCTGCTCTGCGGTCATCGGGCAGATGGAACAGGCGGGAATGCAGCTCCAGGTTCTGCCGGACGGTCAGCTCGCCGTAAAGTGAGAACGCTTGCGTCATGTAGCCGACACGTTCGCGCGTCGCCATGTCGCCGGCGTCGAGGTGGCGGCCGAAGAGCAGCGCCTCGCCTTCGGTCGGGGCGAGCAAGCCGGTGAGCATCTTCATCGTCGTGCTCTTGCCGCAGCCGTTGGAGCCGAGAAACCCGAAGATCTCGCCGCGCTCGATGCGGAAGCTCACGTGATCGACGGCGGTGAAATCGCCGAACCGGCAGGTCAGCCCCTCCGCCTCGATGGCGGGCGGACCGCCGGTTGTCCGGCGCGGAGGCACGACGACGGCTTGATGGCCGGCGCGTTTCGCCTCCGGCAGGAGGTTTATGAAGGCGTCGTCGAGCGTCGCTCCCTTGCCGCGCGCCTTGAGCTTGGTGGGCGTGCCGCTGGCGATGACGCGGCCATCGTCCATTGCGGCAAGCCAATCGAATCTCTCCGCTTCCTCCATGTAGGCCGTCGCGACCATCACGCTCATGGTGGGACGACGCGCGCGGATGCGGTCGATCAGCTCCCAGAACTGCCGACGCGACAGAGGGTCGACGCCTGTCGTCGGCTCATCGAGGATCAGCAGATCGGGGTCGTGAATGAGCGAGCAGCAGAGCGAGAGCTTCTGCTTCATTCCGCCCGAGAGCTTGCCTGCGGGACGATCAGGAAAAGGATCGAGCCCGGTAGCGGCTAGGAGTTCCTCGATACGTTGCACGCGCTCGGACGCGGACTGTCCGAAGAGGCGCCCGAAAAAGTCGAGGTTCTCGAACACCGTCAGCGTCGGATACAGATTGCGCCCCAGGCCCTGCGGCATGTAGGCGACGCGCGGGAGGCTCGTGCGGCGGTGCTCGCGATCGCCCATGTCGCCGCCCAGCGCAAAGACCTCCCCCTCCTGAATCCGGCGCACGCCCGCGATGAGGGCGAGCAGCGTCGACTTGCCGACGCCGTCCGGCCCGATGAGCCCCACCATGCAATGGGCCGGTATCTCGATCGTCACGTCGTCGAGCGCCGTGGTTCGGCCATATCGGTGCGAGACCCCTCGCACCGTTGCAGCAACTGGCGTCGTCACGGCAATTTGACCATAAGCCTGTCGGGCCAAGCCGCGCTTGGATCGGTTCGGACGTAGCCGATGCCGCGGATCCCGGTCTTGATTTGGCTCTCGTATCGCGTCCGAAGCCCGGGGTCGATCGTCAGCTTGATCCGAAACATGAGCTTCTCGCGCTCCTCGCTGGTCTCGACGGTCTTCGGTGTGAACTGCGCCTCGGTTGCCACGAATGTGATCTTCGCGGGGAACACGAATCCCGGAATGGGATCGAGCGTGACGCGGCCGTCGTCGCCGATCGCGAGCGGGCCTGCATCGTGAGCGGGAAGGAAGATGGTAAGGTAGATGTCGCTCAAGTCGAGCAGCGTGAAGACCCGGCCGCCCGCGGCCAACACCTCTCCCGGCTGCGCGAGCTTGTACTGGATGCGGCCGTGCGCCGGGGCGACGAGCCTCGAATCCGAGATTTGCGATTGCAGGCGCGCCACCTCCGCCTGGTCGGCCAGGATCGCCGCCGCTGCGGCGTCTCTCGCGCCCACTGCCGCGTCATAGGCCGCTTGGGCGACCTTCATCTTGCTCTTCCACTGGTCGAGCAATTCGTTCGAGGCATGCCCTTGCGCGTTCAGGATGGCGGTTCGGTCGAGCTCTTGCTTCGCGAAGACCCGCTCGCCGTCGCGTTGCGCGATCAGCGCCTCCGCCTGGGTTTTCTCGTGCTCGGCCTTCAGGACCTGAGCCTTTGCCGCCGCCAGCTGCGCCTCGAGCTCGGCCGTATCCATACGCGCGACGATCTGACCCGCGTCTACCGTGTCTCCCTCCTTTGCAAGTACGACGGCAATCCTTCCCGGGTACTTCGTCGCGATTTCGACTTGCTCCGCTTCGAGACGCCCGTTAGCCGCCGCGATATATGGGGGCAGCGCATTCAATTGCTGCTGCCACCAATACCAACCGCCGGCACCGGCGCCCGCCAAGACAAGCGCCACGACGATTAGCCAACGAAGGACCTTCGTCTTCTTTCGTCCTGCCTTTGGTACAGGAGGAGCCTTGGAAGCCGCACTATCTTCAGGAGGCTGCGGCCCCGGTCCCGGGCTACCCGAGGATTTGATGTCCGCCATCGACATAGACCGTTTCTCCGATGATCCGCTTGGAATTTTGGTCGCGGGGATCGCGGCCGCTGCAGCCCGATCCCCTCCCCCCGGACCCTACTGCCCGAGCCGCGCCTCAAGACCGGACATGCTTAATGTGCTTGTGCGCTGCAGCATTGACTTGGGTCAATATCCATACTTGACCGCATTCCCAGCCGTCTGATGCGGCTCCGACGCCCAGGATCAGCCGAAGGCGGGCGCCACGTGCTTGGCAAGGCCTGCGCTGGAGAACGGCGCCGTCGAGCGGAGCTAACCGAGGATATGGTATCCGCCGTCGACATAGACCGTTTCTCCAGTAATCAGTTTCGCGTAGTCTGTCGCCAGGACGGCCGTCGCCACTCCGACATCCTCGATGCTGACGAGGTTCCTCACGGGTGCGCGCTCGGCGGCCCGCGCGAGCAAGTCATCGAAATGATCGATTCCGGAAGCGGCGCGCGTCTTCACCGGCCCCGGCGAGATGGCATGGACGCGAATTCCCTTTGGCCCGAGCTCGTAGGCGAGATAGCGCGCGGCGCTTTCGAGCGCGGCCTTGACGGGTCCCATGACGTTGTAGTGCTCGATGACTTTCTCGGCGCCGTAATAGCTCATCGTGAAGAGGGCGCCGCCATCCCGCATCAGCGGCTCCGCCAGTCGCGCCATGCGGATGAACGAATAGCATGAGACGCTCATGGCCTGGAGGAACCCTTCCTGCGAGCAGTCGGCGAGGCGGCCGTGCAGATCCTCCTTCGGTGCAAAGGCGATGGCGTGGAGCGCAAAATCGAGCTTACCCCAGGTCCGACCGATGGTCTCGAACACTGCCTCGAGTTGGCCCGGCTTCTGCACGTCGCAGGGCAGGAAGATCGGGGCCTCGAGCTCTTTCGCAAGCGGCTCGACGTAGGGCTTGGCCTTCTCGCTGAGATAGGTGACGGCAAGCTCGGCGTCGAAGGCTCGGAATGCTTGGGCACATCCATAGGCGATGGAATGCTCGTTGGCGATGCCGAGCACGAGCCCCTTCTTTCCGGCAAGGGGTTTCTTCGTAACGTCGATCATGTGTGCTTCTCCAGCTGGATGCCGCAGGTCAATGTGGCCGTAGCATCGGCCTTGGTCGTGTCCGTAAGCTGCTGCAGGAGCATGCTCGGGCCTTCATTCAATATTGATCGACGCCGCGGCCGGACTTTCGCCCGAGATAGCCCGCGGCCACCATTTCCTTGAGCAGCGGACATGGCCGGTACTTGGAGTCCGCGAACTCGTCATATAGGACCTGCATGACCGACAGCAGCACATCGAGACCGATCAGATCGGCCAGCGCCAATGGGCCCATCGGGTGATTGCAGCCGAACTTCATTCCTCGGTCGATTTCCACCGCGCTGGCGCCACCCTCGGCGAGGACGAAGAACGCCTCGTTGATCATCGGCAGCAGAATCCGGTTGACGACGAAACCGGGACGATTCCTGACGGTGATGGGTGACTTGCCGAGCTTCTTCGCGAGAGCGTCGACGGCGTCATGCGTCGCGTCGCTGGTCTGCAGCCCGCGCACGATCTCGATCAAGGCCATGACCGGGACCGGATTGAAGAAGTGCATGCCCACGACGCGATCCGGGTGCGAGACGAGGGACGCGAGCTTCGTGATGGAGATCGATGAAGTATTGGACGCGATGATCGCCTCGGGCCTCACCAACGCGTCGATGTTCTTGAAGATCTTCGCCTTGAGCTCGAAGCTTTCCGTGGCCGCCTCGATGACGATGTCGACGGCTTTGAGGTTGTCATAATCTGTGGTGCCTCGGATCAGGCCTGGCGCGGCCCCCATCTCAGCCGATGTCATCTTGGCCTTGGCGACCATACGGCTGAAGCTGCCGGCGACAGCATCGATCCCCCGGCCGACAGCTGCGTCGTTCATATCGACGAGGGTAACATTGCATCCCGCCGCCGCAGCGACTTGGGCAATGCCGCCGCCCATGGTGCCGGCGCCGATAACGCCAATAGTTTGGAAAGTCGTAAGCTCCTCCAGCTATTGCAGGTCCTCAGCCGATCAATTCGACTCAGCGATCCCGCAACGACGACCAGAATGGGGCCCTTCATAGGTTTTACTCCGCCGCAAGAGCCGCCGGGGCAGCTCGGCGGCGCGCGTGGGCGAGCAACACGGCCACGGCGGCCGACGCCAACCGGGTTCGCAAATTGTCTGCGCGGCTGGTCAAAATGATTGGGACGCGGGCGCCGAGCACGATGCCGGCGGCGTCGGCCTTGGCCATGTATGTGAGCTGCTTTGCGAGCATGTTCCCCGCCTCGAGATCGGGGACCAGGAGGATGTTCGCCTTGCCCGCGACCGGAGAGACGATGTGCTTCTCCTGAGCGGCCTGCTCGCTCACGGCGTTGTCGAAGGCCAATGGACCGTCGACCAAGCCGCCGGTGATCTGCCCGCGCTGGGCCATCTTCGCGAGCCCCGCAGCCTCGAGCGTCGATGGAATTCTTGCCGTCACGGTCTCCACGGCGGACAGCACGGCGACCCTGGGCTCCGGGAAACCCAGCGCCCGGGCGAGGTCGATAGCGTTCTGGCAGATGTCGCGCTTGTCCTCGAGGGTCGGGAAGATGTTGACGGCAGCATCGGTGATTATGATCGGCTCGGCATAGTCCGGGACGTCCATGACGAAGGCGTGGCTCATGCGCCGCAGCGTCCTGAGCCCGGTCTCCGCCGCCGTCACCTCGTGCATGAGCTCGTCCGTGTGCAGGCTGCCCTTCATCACCGCCTCTGCCTTGCCCGCTCGCGCCATCGCGACGGCCTTGGCGGCGGCGGCCTGGCTGTGCTCTGCGTCGACGATCTCGTATTTGTCGATGCCGAAGCCGAGCGAAGAAGCAAGCGCCCGAATTTGCGCTTGCGGGCCCACGAGAATGGGTGCGATCAGCCGCGCCTCCGCGGCGCGGACGGCTCCTTCGAGCGCCTCAGGGTCGCAGGGATGGGCGACAGCGGTCGGGATCGACTCGAGCTCGGCGCATCGCGCGATGAGCTGCTGGTACTTGTCGTGCCGCTGGAGCTGAACTTCCGGAAGGGCGACGCGGAGCCGACGGATCTTCTCCGTCGGAGCCATGGTGACCGCCGTCCCAGTAATCACTTCCTCGCCGCTCTGATTGACGCAATGGCAGTCGAAGACGACGATGTGTTTGTCCGGCCGCTTTTCCTTCGCTGTCACCGTCACTGTTATCGTGTCGCCGAGGCCGACCGGCTTGCGGAATCGCAAGTCCTGTCCCAGGTAGATCGTCCCGGGGCCGGGAAGGCGAGTGCCAAGAACCGCGGAAACGAGAGCGCCGCCCCACATACCGTGCCCGATGATGCGATGGAACATGCTGTGTTCAGCGTAAGGCTCGTCGAGATGGGCCGGGTTCACGTCGCCGGACATGACCGCGAAGAGCGCGATGTCGTCCTTCGTGAGCGTGCGGCTCAGACTCGCGGACTCGCCGATGGCGATCTCGTCGAAGGTGCGGTTTTCGATGACATCGCTTTCGTCCATATCGGCCTCCAAGATCCACCGAGCCGCAGCTCAGGGCTCTCTAACATAGAGTCCGGGAGCATCGCGCCGTGGTGGGTATCCTTTCTCCGGGGCGCCCATCGGCGGCGGCGGGACTTTTTCAGTTGAATTCCGGGCCAGCCAAGCCTGCCATTCCGGCCACCAGGATCCCTCGCGCACGGGCGTCTCAGCGCGCCACGTATCCGGGTCCATGTAGTGCCCGCCGGCCGCTCTCGTCCGGATCTGATACGTGCGTCCGGGGTGGCCCGGCTCGCTGACGATGCCGGCATTGTGGCCGCCGCTGGCGAGGACAAAGGTCACCTCGTCGATCGAGACGAGGTTCGTCTTGTAGGCCGAGCGCCAAGGAGCGACGTGATCGGCGACGGTGCCCACCGCGAAGAGGGGGACGCGGATATCGGTGACCCAAATCGGACGTCCCTCGACCTCGAAATGACCCGCCGCCAGCTCGTTGTCCAGAAACAGCCGGCGCAGATATTCGGAGTGCATGCGGTAGGGCATTCGGGTGGCGTCGGCGTTCCACGCCATCAGATCGTTCATGGGCTGCCTTCCACCGAGAAGGTACTCGCGGACAATACGGGACCAGACGAGGTCGTTCGAGCGAAGAATCTGAAAGGCACCCGCCATCTGAAAGGTGTCGAGATATCCCTGGTCCCACATCATGGTCTCGAGATAGGCGATCTGGCTCTCCGTGATGAACATCATCAGCTCGCCGGCCTCGGTGAAGTCGGCTTGGGCCGCGAACAGCGTCAGCGATCCCAGACGATCGTCGTCGTCGCGACCCATCGCAGCGGCGGCGATGATCGACAGAGTTCCGCCGAGACAGTAGCCCGCAGTGTGAATCTTGTGTCCGGGAACGATCGCTGAGATCGCGTCCAGAGCCGCCATAACTCCGAGCTTCCGATAGTCCTCCATGCCGAGATCGCGATCCTCGGAGGTAGGGTTCTTCCAGGAGATCATGAAGACGGTGTGGCCGCGCTCGACCAGGTACTTGACGAGCGAGTTCTCGGGCGAGAGGTCGAGGATGTAGTACTTCATGATCCAGGCGGGCACGATGAGGACGGGCTCCGCGTGGACCTGATCGGTCATCGGCGAGTACTGGATCAGCTCGATCAGCCGGTTCTGAAAGACGACCTTGCCGGGTGTGACCGCTACGTTCTTTCCGACAACGAACTGCTCGGCGCCGAAGGGCGGTCTGCCGCTTGTCGCCCTTTGCCAGTCGTCGATCAGGTTTTGGATTCCCTGAACGAGGTTTCGGCCCCCCTGCGTGGTGGTCGCTCGCGCGATCTCCGGATTTGTCCAAACGTAGTTGGAGGGCGACGCGACGTCGAGGCATTGCCGAACCGTGAACGACAGCCTCCGTTCATTCCGCTGCGAGAAACCATCCACTTGTGTGGTCGCGTCGTGCCACCACTGCTGTGCAAGCAGGAATGACTGATAGATCAAGTTGTACGGCCATTGCTGCCAAGCTTCGCCCTGAAACCGCCGATCCTGCGGGGGGGCCGCGATGCATGGCGGAGTGTCCGGATTCTCCAGGCTTTGTCCGGCATAGGTCGCGAAGCGACCAGCGTTGCGAAATGCCTTCTCGATCAGTTGCAGCTGCTTACCCGGAGAAATGGCGAGGTGTACCAGCCAATCGAAGGTCTGTTCGGCCAAGACGGCAGGGCTCAGTCCGAAAGTCAGTCGCGCGAGATTCGCTTTCAACGCACGATCGATGCTCACGTACGTAAAACGTTCATCGAGCGGGCGGGGTTCGATCGCAGGTTCGGGCAGCTTCAACGCGGCTGCTTCACCCGCGCGCGCCGGCGGGCTCGGCGCGGCCTTCTCGGCACTGACGGCCTCGGCGGATTTCGCCGCACCTCGCCGCCCCGTCGTTGGTTTTGTGCTCGCAACGCTCTCTGTCGTTGTCATCCCTGGGCCTCCGAGATCGTCGCCGGCGCGCTCTCGTCTTCGCTGCTGCTAAGGCCCGGTTTTTTCCTCGCAGCAGAGCAAGCGTTCCGGAATCTTCGTCAAAACGCCAGTGTGCGAACTGCGCGGATTCAATTCTCCAGATTCGCGGCGCCGCAGCATTGATCTGCGTCAACCTGCGCCGGCGCTTCGCAGTTACCTCGTGCGAAAACTGACTTGGACCGTCTGCATCCAACGAATCACGGATCGCGCGCTGCGTCGCAGCAGGCACCAGTGTGGGCAATGCGCTCCACTCGGACTGCGCTCTTTAGCCGGCGACCGCGCGTCAGTCGCTAGCGTAATTACTCAGCCGCGCGCTTCGCCTCTTCGCCGCCCCCTGAACTCCGCGCTGCCAAGGGACGCCCCAATTCGGTCCAATCCGTGACCAGCCTTTGCGTGCAGTCAGCAAGCCAATTTTGCTGGATGGCTGCTGCCTGCGCAAAGTCCCTGCACTCGCTCATCTGCCGATATGCATCGACGGCTCTCTGGAAGTCCTCGAGCCGATGCATCATCCACTTCTGAGAAGCGGCCTGTACGCCCTCCAGCGCCTCGAAACCTGGCTTCATCCACTCCTCGCTCTGCTTGAACGCTGAGCGCCACAGTGCCGGAGCATCGGACAGATCGGGGAACCGCTGCGCCCCCGACGACTTCGATTTCGACTCCATGGGTAAACCTCCGCTTTTTCTCGGAATGTTTGGGACGTGCTACAGCTGCGGTGTTCCCAGATGTGCCTTCGTTGCCCGGTCCCAAAAGAACGCGCATTGATCTATGTCAAAAACCGCTGGATCTCGCGAGGGTTCAGAAATTTGCGCCCTGGGCGAGTGCGGATCACTCGTATATCCGAATGGCAAGCGGCTGGTGCGCCACGCGGCAAGGCAAGTGACGCGGGCAGTCAAAGGAGCACTTGCCGCTCAGCGTGTTGGATGCCCGAAAACTTCCTTTTACGGAAACGCTGTTTATGAAGTCTACCGGATAAATTCGAGACCGGAAATGGCCGGGGAGCAGCGAGTCCCCGAACGGCTCATTGGTGCGGCGCGGTGGAACGAGGTCCACCCTGTTGCCTGCGGCGCCAGTCCTCGTCGACGAAGGTCATAAGCCGCATCGACTGGTTCTCACGACAAAGAGAGATCACTCGCTCGGCTTCATCGATGAAGTCCAGCATCTCGACTTTCGTGTCGTTCGTGCGGCCGGCAAAGAACCCGCCGACCCATCCCACCAACACGAGCGCCTGCCCTATGGGCATCCGCACGAATTCTCCGCACGTGATCAGGGAGACATCGACGACCCGTTGCCCCTCGAGATCGTCGGCTCGTGCCGAGAGGCTCATCCCGACATAGGCCTGTAGAATGACGACTGACATTGCAGCCATGCGCCACGCCCGAGCAAATCGCGGGCGGGGAGCGCGGATGCTCTTGGTCAGCATGATGGCTCCTCCACATCCGGCCATATCTTTGATCCTCCGCTGCGAGCCCAACTTGCTCTCGAGGCGGATTGCGCCGCTATCGCGCGGCACCGAAGCATGGCCGGGCGACGCCGCACTTTCGCCAAAGACCAATGCCTTCAGCGCGCCTCTGCTCGCCCTAGGTATACAAGGGGGTCTAAGGTCACTCAATGAGCGGCATTTGATCGCATAACCTAACATGCGGCCGAAACATCGCGAGGAACGCCTGAGCGGACCAACATCACGGTCGTGCGGGCAGCCCGAAGCACCTTTTCGGCGGTGCTGCCCCACACCCATCGCTGGACGCCGGATCGACCGTGAGTTGTAATCCCGATAAGATCCACGTTGTGATTCTCCGCATATTGCAAGATCGTCTCGGCTACCGGCCCGGTCTTGACCTCGGTCTGAATTTTCAGGCCGCTGTAATCTGGCCGCTCTCGGATGGAGGCAAGGTAGCGGAGCGCCTGCGACTTCCGGGTTTCCCACTGCTCATCAATTGAATACGTCTCGGTGGTCGTCTCGATCACCGAATTGATGGGCGGCACGACGATCAGCAGGGTCATTTCGGCATCGCAAAGTCGCGCCAACATTGCCGCATGGGGCAATGCACCTTCAGCCAGCTGCGACCCATCCAGCGGCACAAGTATCCGCTTGTATTTGGCTTCCATTCGTTCAATCTCGATCACCATCGCGCCCGGTAGGGGTCGCCTCGCATGGCTGATGTGGCGGAAATTCTCTCCAAGCCGGCGCGGATCGCCCTGACCTATGTCAATTCACCCGAGCTCTGAACGTTGCAACTTGTTTAAACAATTCCGGCGCCAGCCGTGGCCAGAGGTAGTGATTGATTGCCGTCCATCCGCCTTCCGCTCCTTCGGAGACCGATCGAAGGGCAGCAGGTTTTGGGAGATTGGGCATGCATCGCGGCCAGTTGACACCGCCAGGTTGGTCTATCGAGCGGCGCGGCGCCGATGCTGGCTTGCGGCTGACTGGCGATTGGATCGCGCAGGAGACGGGCGTCCGTCACGTCGCGGAAATCCGCGCAATGCTCAAGGAGGCTGCCGGCGCCGAGCATTTGCAGATCGATAGCCGCGACCTCGGCCGTTGGGACAGCGCTCTGATAGCCTTGCTGCTGGGCTTGAGGCAGGAGATCGCCGCCGCTAGACAGCCATTTCGGCTGGACGAATCCGGTGTTCCAGAAGCGGCGCGCCGGCTTCTTGCTCTCGCGACCGAAAGTGCAGGCTTGGGAGTTGCACCGCCGGCAGCTGCGCCCGCCACGGTTTTCGCGCGGGTCGGCGCCGCCGCGATCTCCGGGTGGTACCGGACGTTCGCGGTAGCCGCCCTAGTCGGCCAGGTAACGCTGCGCGTCGGAGCGGTCTTCAGGGGGCGGCTGCAAACTCGCGCCGGCGACATTATGCAACTCATGTCCGATGCGGGTGCCGGAGCGCTGGCCATCGTCACCATCGTAAATACGATGGTCGGCGCCATTTTGGCTTTCGTCGGCGCCGTTCAGCTTCGCCGCTACGGCACTCAGATCTTCGTGGCGGATCTGGTGGGGATCGCGATGGTCCGAGAATTGGCGGCGATCATTACGGCGGTCGTGATGGCTGGCCGAACCGGCGGCGCTTACGCGGCACAAATTGCCACAATGCAGGGCAATGAGGAAATCGATGCCCTGAAGGCGCTCGGAATTCGGGTCTATGACTATCTCGTGATGCCGCGCGTGATCGCTCTCACCGCGATGATGCCCATACTTTATTTTTATGCTTGCGCCGTGGGCCTTATCGGAGGGTTTGCCGTTGCGGTCACGACGCTCGATCTGACAGCGGCTGCCTATCTCGAGGAGACCCGGAACGCCATCTCCAGCACCCAGTTCCTGATCGGGTTCTGCAAGAGCGTGACGTTCGGAACTCTGGTGGCTCTCGCGGGATGTCATATCGGCATGCGAGCCGGTCGCAGCGCCGCCGAAGTAGGACAAGCCGCAACGAGAGCCGTGGTTGCTGGGATCATCGGCGTCATTGCCGTCGATGGCATATTCGCGGCATGCACGAATGCCTTGAATATCTGATTGCACATGGCGCCGCACGTGACAGATGACGATGTCCTCCGCGCGGTCGATCTGACGCTGGCATACGGGCCGAGCGTGATTCAGCAAAAGGTGAGCTTCGGAGTGCGCCGAGGCTCGGTGTTCGCGATCATGGGCGGCAGCGGCTGCGGCAAGAGCACCGTCATGAGGGCCATGATCGGTCTACTGCGCCCCGCAGCGGGCGAATTTTTGGTCAACGGCGAAGACTATTGGGCCGCAACCGAACGGCGCCGGACCGATATCGGACGGCGCTTCGGCGTGGTATTCCAAAATGGCGCGCTCTGGACCTCTATGACGGTAGCCCAAAATGTCGCGCTTCCGCTGCAGCTGTTCACGCACCTCGATGCCGAGTCGATCGAGATTTTGGTGCGGCTCAAACTGTCGCTCGTCGGCATGGCCGGCACGGGGAAGCTGTTGCCGGCGGAGCTGAGCGGCGGCATGCGAAAGCGCGCCGGGATTGCTCGTGCGCTGGCGCTCGATCCGGACATTCTCCTGCTCGACGAGCCTTCCTCGGGATTGGATCCGATCGCTTCGAGGCGGCTCGACGACCTCATCCTAGAGCTGCGCGACGGCCTCGGCGCCACGATCGTGGTGGTGAGTCACGAACTGCCGAGCCTGCTGAGCATCTGCGACGACGGTATTTTCTTGGACGCTACGGCCCGTACTGCAATCGCTCATGGCTCGCCGAAGCGCTTGCTCGAGAGTTGCGACGATCCGACGGTGCAGGCATTCATGACGCGAGAGCGGCTTGGATCTCCTTTGCATGGAGCTGGCCATGGCGATCAGTAGACCGACGATGGTGGGCGCCTTCGTGCTCGGAGGACTCGCGCTCGTTGTCGGCGGGATCGTGTTCTTTGGCGGCACCCAGATTTTCAGCCGGACCACGCGCGTAGTGGTGTTTTTCGAGGGCTCCGTGGCCGGTCTCGATGTCGGCGCACCCGTCACCTTTCGAGGCGCTCGCATTGGCTCGGTCCAAGCGGTCAGGGTCGAGGTCACGCCGGAGGGTGAAGTGTTGATCCCGGTCTACCTCGAATTCCTGCAGGACAGGGTGTTTTATCGTTCGGGAGCGGAGCCTCCGCGGGAATTCGATGTTGAAAGGCTCGTCGCTCGAGGACTGCGGGCGCAGCTGCAGATGCAGAGCCTCATCACCGGACAGCTGCGGGTCGATATCGAGTTTCATCCGGGCACGACCGGCTACGTATTTTCGGGGGCTACCGGCGGCGTCCCTCAGATCCCTACCCTCCGATCCGATCTAGAGCGCGTGCAGCAGGCTCTGGGCGAATTGCCGGAGCTAATGGACTCCGCGCGCCATGCCCTCGATTCAGTCGACCGCCTGGCCACTCACCTGGACGGCGAGATCGAGCCGCTTGCCGCAGGGGCGAAACGCAGCTTGGAGAGCTTCTCGCGCGCGATGAACGGTTTCGAGCAGGCCGTTTCCCGGCTGCAAGCCGACGCGTCGCACACGCTCGGGGGTATAGACGATCTGACGGGCGATGGTAGGCGGCAGGTCAATGAGCGCGGTGCCGAGCTCTCGAAGCTCCTGGTGACCGCCGAGGAGGCCGCCCGGAGAGCGGATGAGTTGATCGCCTCGTTGAATCAGTTGATGTCGGAGCGCTCTCGATTCCGGGGCGATCTCGAGGCAACCGTCCGCGATCTCGCCGCCACCGCGAGCTCGTTGCGCAGTTTCTCGAGGCAGCTCGAGCAGAATCCAAGCCTGCTATTACGGGGAAGGAGCGAGCGGTGACGCGAACGGGTGCCGCCTGCGGCAAAGCACCGGCCCGATGGGGTGCGATCCTCGTCTTGGCCGTCGGGCCCATTGGCCTTTGCGGCTGCGGACCAGCAGCGCCTCCTCAAACCACCTATGTGTTGGGCACGCCCGCCCCTCCGGTAGAGAGGACCGAGCCGGCATCGGGACGGCCGGCAATCGAGGTGAGGCCGATCATAATGCCGGACTATCTCGATGGGTCCGAAATTCTCGTTCGTGGGGCCGGCAATGTCTTGCGGCCGAGTCCGACCGGGCGATGGGGCGAACGGCTCTCCGTCGGCGTCACGCGTGCACTGGCGGACGATTTGAGAAGGCGTCTGCCGGATTTCGTCGTGACCACCACGGAACCGCCCGTGCTCAAATCCTGTGAGTTGCTGATGGACGTCGAGAGCTTCGAACAATATATCGATCAACCGGTCCTATTAATCGCGGAGTGGCGCGTATTGGGCCCGGCATCGCGCAAGGCATTAGCGGCAGAGCGGACATCGATAACCCAGGTGGTGCAGGGCTCGGGCGATGCCGCTCTCGTGGCGGCCATGAGCCGGGCTCTTGAAGGCCTCGCGGACCGGGTCGCGCCCGAATTGCAGACGCTGGGCCCCGCTTGCAGCGGGCAATAGGCCACATGGGCTGATAGCCGGCTTGAAGACGGCGATGGCTGCGGCGACCAAGATGCGGCGCATGAATCGGAGCGCGGCCGAACTCAGAGGACGATGCACCGTGCGGGTAGCCGCCTCTGGCCTTGTGGCCCTTTGGGTTTATAGAGAGCCAGTATTTTGTCAGTTCGTCCTCCACGCCAAGGCGCTGCATGGCAACCCCTATGACGGCCGCACCCTCGGCCCCGTCGTCGCCGACCTGGAGCGGCTCACCGGCGTCGAGACCCGTCGCATCCACGTCGACAAGGGCTATCGCGGCCACAGCCACCCGCAGAAGTTCCGGGTCTGGATCAGCGGCCAAGTCCGCCGCGTCACCGCTGCGATCCGCCGCGAGATGAAGCGCAGAGCCGCGGTCGAGCCCGTGATTGGCCACCTGAAAGCCGAGCACCGCATGGATCGCAACTATCTGAAGGGTTACGAGGGCGACCGCAGCAACGCCGTCCTCGCAGCGGCCGGCTACAACCTCGGTTTGCTGCTGCGCTGCCTGGCGGCGCTTTTGCGTGCCTTGATCCAGGCGCTCGCCCGAGACACCCGACAACTCCAAATCGCTTAAATCAGACGCTCAGCGCGTTCTTCACGGGCGACTCCGAAAATCGGTCGTCCGCGAGTAAGCCTAAAGCACATTCTCACTTCCCCACGTGGAATAGTAGTGACGCGGCTCCCAATACAATCAATCCCGCCACGAATATCTCTCGAAGCTTCGGCTTAAGGCTCAACGAGGCTGCCACTGCCTGCCGCACGTCACCCCCGGCAAAAAACAGCAGGATAAGGACGCCGACCCCACTTATACAACTGCCTGTTGATTTCCATGGCGAACCGGCAAAGACGCTACAGAAGAGGCTGGCCGCTGTGAAGGTGGCCGCCGCACCATTCAGAACACTGGCGCCACTTTCGGATTGAGCAGCCGAGGTGCCCTCTCCAGCAGACCCGCCAGGGAGTCTGGTGGATTGGTTCCACCAGAGCGCCGCGAAGCCGCCAAACAAGACTGTCAGCAGCGTTCCAAACTCCCGGATTGATCCATCGGCAGCATCCGGAGTGGCGGCAGTCGCGATGTCCAGCCAGCCCACGGCACCAATCGCGAGCACGGTCACGCCACCGATAGTCAGATCCCAAATTGGGCGAGATTTGGCAAACATCGGCTTCGAAGCCTCCTCGATGAACTGACCGTAGCGGCTCTCGCGTCGGTCACGGGGCCGCCCGAGCGTGCGGGCACGATCCTGAGCACTCCGCTTCGAGACGCCCGTGACCGGCCCCCGAAGACGGATCCAGTTGCAAAGTTAGTGTAACGGCGTGTCAACCTGCCCCCAATGCTGGACCAACCGGAGTGAGAATTTCCCGGCTGTTGGGCGCATCCCGGAATCCGGAGCAGTTCAGCTGAGAGCTTCCGGCCCTTGGCCGCCCTCGGGACGCGTCCCGAGGGCGGAAAGCAGCGCCATCGGCGGTCTGTCACCGATTGCGCTATGCGGTCTCACTTCGTTGTACTCGCGGCGCCAAGCCTCGACCTTCCGCCGCGCGTCGTCAAGGTCGAGGAACCAATGCTGCCCTAGGCATTCCATCCGTACACGAGCGTTGAAGCTCTCTGCGTAGGCGTTGTCGACGGGACGGCCCGGTCGGCTGAAGTCGAGCGTCACCTTGTTGGCATAAGCCCAGAGGTCGAGCTCCTTCGAGGTGAACTGGCAGCCCTGATCGACGCGGATCGTGTGCGGCAGACCGAAGCGGCGACCGGCTTCCTCGAGCGCCTCGATCACGACCATGGCCGTAGCGTGGCGGCAGACCCGCATCACCGGGCAAACCCGGCTCCAGGTATCGACCACCGTCAGCACCCATAGCCGCCGGCCGTCGAACAGCTCATCATGCATCCAATCCATCGCCCAGACCTGGTTCGGACCCGTGGCATCGCTGCGATCGCTGCGCAGCTTCGCCATCACCCGCCGGCGCGGCGGTTTGAGCCGCATCTGCAGGCCTTCCAGATTGTACAGCCGACGCACGCGCTTGACATTGATCGGCCAGCCCTCCCTTCGCAGCAGAACGTGCACCCGACGGTATCCGTAGCGCACGTGTGTCTCGGCGATCTCCCGGATCCGCCGGCGCAAGGGCTCCTGGCTCGGGCGGATCGAGCGATAGTGATACGTCGATCGCTCCGCCGGCACCGCGCGGCAGGCACGGCGGATCGAGACACGGAAGCAAGCTCGAAGCAAATCGATCATCTCGCGACCCCGTGCGGCGCTCATATCTTTTTTTTAATGACCTCGGTCAGCATCTCCTTGTCCAAGGTCAGGTCGGCTACCAGCTTGCGCAGCCGGCGGTTCTCCTCTTCGAGCGTCCGCAGCTTGCGAACCTCCGATGGCATCAAACCGCCATAGACTTTTTTCCATCGGAAAAACGTCGCCTGGCTGACGCCCATCTTCCGGCACACCTCCTCCACCGACGTGCCGCTTTCCGCCTGCTGCAGAGCAAAGGCTATCTGCTGGTCAGTGAACCTCGACTTCTTCATCGGCTATGGCTCCTCTCTCAGGGTCAACCATAGCCGGAAATCTCTCACTCAGACCGGTCCAAGAAATCGGGAGGAGACCAGCACTCATCGTCTGACTCAGATAAGCGAAATGCAATATCCCAACTAGAAAATTCGCGGTCCATACGAGCGTCCATGCCTCATGAGCCAAAGCGACGTTTCGGGTGGTGGCGCTCGCAAACTCAAACGTGCAGGGGATAAGGTGGGACAGCGCGCGCAAAATTGCGGATATGTGGGCCGGCGGGCCCTCATATTGGATCGACGAGACACCGCTATAGAGCACGACGATCCCTGCGAGCAACGTACCGGCCGCAAACTGACACAACATGGTTCTAAGGCTGATCCAACCACGTGGGCGCGTACCGCGCTTTTCCTGCGATGCCGGATTCATTTGCGTCACGCCACACCGGCTCGCGTCTGGACTTGATCTTCCCGAACGGAGAACCGAGCTCGATCTTCGTCCTGTGACGTGGCTCTGAATCTCGGCAGCGGACCGCGCCGCTCGATGGCCGCCATTGGACACCCCGCTATGAATGTGCATCCTCGACGAGTTTCCCTAATAGTCTCAAAACATGCGATTCAACACCGGGTGAGGTGTCCGCGAGGCAGCTAACTTGTCGATCGAGATTGGAGCGGGTGAAGGGAATCGAACCCTCGTCGTAAGCTTGGGAAGCTTCTGCTCTACCATTGAGCTACACCCGCGCCCTCCGGTATTAAACCCGAGGCTCCCGCGTCTATCAAGGAGGAAGGGGCCCTACGATAGGAGACGCACCATGCCGGAAGCCTCGGACCATCTTGCGACCTGCGCCTGCGGCGCCTTGCGCGTCAAGGCCAGCGGGGATCCCGCCGTGGTCTCGGTCTGCAACTGCACACAGTGCCAGCGCCGCACCGGAAGCGCCTTCGGCGTCGGCGTCTATTATCCGCGCGAGCGCATCCTGTCGATCGAGGGAGCGCACAAGACCTTCTCCCGCACGGTGGAGTCCGGGCGCGCCGTCACGAACCATTTCTGTCCGGATTGCGGCACTACGGTCTACTGGACGCTGGATCTGCGCCCGCACCAGATCGGGATCGCCTTGGGCTGCTTCGAGGATGCCGGCTTCGTCCGGCCGGCGCGAATCGTCTGGGCGCAGCACCGCCACGAATGGGTGCGCTTCGCCGAGGATCTCCCGGTCTTCCCGAGGAGCGCCTCGTAGCGCGGGGCCGCGAAACCCGTTGCTACCCGCCGCCGCCCGATGTTAGGCAAGCGCGCGCCGCGCCGCGGCCCGCAGCCTCCGATCGGAGACCCTTTGCCGAAGCAGCTCATCGCCACCGCCGACGATTTCGGCCTGGCGCTCCCCGTCAACGAGGCGGTGGAGCGCGGGCATCGCGAGGGCATCCTCACGAGCGCGAGCCTGATGGTGACGGGCGCGGCCGCGGCGGACGCGGTCGAGCGCGCGCGGCGCCTGCCGCGGCTCGGCGTCGGATTGCATCTCGTCCTCGTCGACGGCAGGCCCGTGCTGCCGCCGGAGCGAATCCCCGAGCTCGTGGGCGCGGACGGCCGCTTCCCCGCCGACCCCGTGCGCGCGGGCTTGCGGATTTTCTTCAGCTCCCGAGCTCGCTCGCAGGCGGCGGCCGAATGCCGCGCCCAGCTCGAGGCCTTCCGTGCGACCGGCCTCGAGCTCGATCACGTCGACGGTCACCATCACTTCCACCAGCATCCGACGCTGCAGCGCATCCTGCTAGAGCTCGCGCCGGAGTTCGGCATCGCCGCCATGCGCGTGCCGCAAGAGCCCTTCCGCGCTTCCTGGCGAGCCTCGCGCGACCGGTGGCTCCATCGGCTCCTCGCCTGGCTCCTGCATGCCCGGCGCACCGCGGCGATGCGGCGGCGGCTCCTGCGCGCGGGGATCCGCTGCAACGACGCGATGCTCGGCCTCGCCGACACCGGCCGCATGAGGCCGGAGCGGGTGCGGCGCTTCATTGCCGCGCTGCCGGAGGGCGTGAGCGAGCTTTACTTTCATCCGGCGACGCGGCGCTGGGGCGGGAGCGACGCCTGGCCCGCGGATTACGAGCCCGAGGCCGAGCTCGCGGCCCTGATCGATCCCGCGGTCAGGACGGCGGTCGAGGCGAGCGGCGCCAGGCTCGCCACCTTCGCCGGTCTCTCCGAGAGTGGACTTCGCGCCCATCCGGCCCCATGATCGCGCCGTCTTCCGCCCAGGAGCGATCCGTCGCGTCATGACCGATACCGCCATCGACAGCACCCGAAGCGACGTCGAGGTAATCGCGCTCGTGAGCACCGCGCACGGTCTCAGCCATTTCTATCAACTGGTCCTGCCGCCGCTCTTCCCGTTCATCACGCATCAATTCGGCATCGGCTACGGCGAGGCCGCGCTGACGACGGGGCTCTTCTACGCGACCTCGGGTCTCGCGCAGACGCCCGCGGGCTTCCTCGTCGACCGCTTCGGCGCCCGGAGGGTGCTGCTCGGAGGACTCGGACTCGCGGCGCTGAGCGCGGGCCTCATCGGCCTGGTGCCGAGCTTCTGGATGATGCTGCCGCTGGTGGTGCTGGCGGGGCTCGGGAACTGCGTCTTCCATCCCGCGGATTACGCGATCCTCACGCACACGGTGAGCCACAAGCGGATGGCGCGCGCCTATGGCGTTCACACGCTTTCCGGCAACATCGGCTGGACCGCCGCGCCCGTGACCATGGTGACGCTCGAGAGCTTCCTCGGCTGGCGCGGCGCGCTCATCACGGCGAGCCTGCTCGGCCTCGCTGCCGTCCTCGCCTTTGCGAGCCGCAGCGGCGCCCTCCATTGGGAGCGCACGGCGCGCAAGCCCACGGCCGCGCCGAGCGGCGGGCGGCGCTACTCCTACCTCGCGCTGCTGGCGACCCCGGCGATCCTCCTCTGCTTCACCTACTTCGTGCTGCTCTCGGTGGCGCTCGTGGGCAATCAGACCTTCATGCCCACCGCGCTCAACAAGCTCTACGGAACCTCGCTCGCGACCGCGAGCCTCGCGCTCACGACGTACCTGCTCGGGAGCTCGCTCGGCATCCTCACCGGCGGGATCGCCGCAGACCGCTCGCGCCGTCACGAGCGGATCGTGGCATCGGGCCTGCTGCTTGCGGCCGCGCTCATGGTGGCGATCGGCTCGGTGGCGATGCCCGATCCCGCGATCCTCGCCTGCGTGGCACTCGCGGGCTTCGCCTCCGGCATGACGACGCCCTCGCGCGACATGCTCGTGCGCAGCGCCACGCCCGCGGGCTCGACCGGAAAGGTCTTCGGCTTCGTCTACTCCGGCCTCGATCTCGGCTCGGCGGTGACGCCGCCGGTGCTGGGCTGGTTCCTCGACCGGGGCGTGCCGCAGATGGTCTTCGTGTTCTCGGCAGCGGCCCTCGTTCTCACCGTCGCCACCGTCCTCGGCCTCAAGCGCAACATGACCGCGCGAGCGGCCGCAGCCGCGGAATGACCGCACTCCGAGTTGTCGCCGATTTACGACTATGATTTGCTTCTCTTCTATTGCAGAGGGAGAAGCACATGCGCGCATTAATCATGAAAACGATTGCAGTCGCCGTATTTGCGGCGGTGCTGAACGGCGGCGCCGCCCTACTGGCGACGAGCCCCGCCGCGGCGGATGCCGCCAAGTGTCCGTGCACACCTCCGGCAAAGCCGGACTTCCCAGTCATCGAGCGTCAGGGGCCCGCCGCCGAGGCCTCGGAGTATTGGGTGATCCTCTGGGAGATCTTCCACATCTGGTAAGGCACCCGGCTCTCGGCTGCGGCCGAGTAGGCATGGCAGAGCCTTGACGCCTTGGGCGGCGGGGAGAGAATAGCGGCCATGAATGCCGGAGCCGCCTGTGCCCTCGCCTGACCGCCCCACCAAGCGGAGCCAAGCTGCCGCTTATGCCGCGACCACGCGCGCGATCAAGGTGATCGTCAAGCCGTTCTACCTGGAGGATCAGTCCTCGCCCTCTGACGATCACTACGTCTGGGCCTATCACGTCCGCATCGAGAATCACGGCAGCGAGACCGTACAGTTGCGCCGCCGTCACTGGCGCATCACCGACGCGCTCGGGCGCATGCAAGAGGTGCGCGGCTCGGGCGTGGTCGGCGAGCAGCCGATCCTGCAGCCCGGCGAGGCCTACGAATACACGAGCGGCACGCCGCTGCCGACGCCCTCGGGCATCATGGTCGGCAGTTACGAGATGGAGACCAAGGCCGGCGAGAGCTTCGACGTGGCGATCCCCGCCTTCTCGCTGGACAGCCCGCATCAGGCGATCCGCCTCAACTGAGGCGGCGGCGCTCCCTCCTCCCGCAACAGGAGTCCCCGAGGCCATGCCGACGAAGCCCGTTCCGATTTCCGCCAAGACCGCCAATCACGGACCCCGCCGCCGCCCCTCGCGCAACGAGGCCGAGGCGGCCGTGCGCACCCTCATCGAATGGGCGGGCGACGATCCCGAGCGCGAGGGGCTCAAGGGCACGCCCGGCCGCGTCGTGCGCTCCTTCGAGGAATTCTTCCAGGGCTACGACACCGATCCCGTGGAGCTCCTGCGCCGCACCTTCGAGGAGACCGAGGGCTACGACGAGATGGTGGTGCTCAAGGACATCCGCTTCGAATCCCATTGCGAGCACCACATGGCCCCGATCATCGGCAAGGCGCATGTGGCGTATCTTCCGAAGAACCGGGTGGTCGGCATCTCCAAGCTCGCGCGCCTCGTCGAGGTCTACGCGCGCCGCCTGCAGATCCAGGAGAAGATGACGGTGCAGATCGCCAACACGCTCTGCGAGGTGCTGCAGCCCAAGGGCGCGGGCGTGGTGATCGAGGCGGCGCACCAGTGCATGACGACGCGCGGCATCCACAAGCCCGGTGTCTCCATGGTGACGAGCCACATGCTCGGCGCCTTCCGCGACGATCCCAGCACGCGCCGCGAGTTCCTCGCCATCATCGGCGCCCCCACGACGATCCCCCTCAGCAACGTCTGAGCGGCGGTGCCGCAATCCCTCCACCGCTCCCTCTGCGGTGGGGGCCTGCCGCTACCGCACGAAGAAGCCGAAATGGTCGCGGATTTGGCGCTCGAGCTCGCGGTCGAGCTCGGCCATGAGCTCGGTCTCGAGCCTGTAGAGGATACCGTCCCGCTCGTCGAGCGTCGTGCCCTCGACGGTCGTGACGGAGCGCTGGGCGCGCGCGGTGGCGGAGCGCAGCAGCGCGCCGCGCTCGTCGCGGATCTCGACCGTGATCGCGACGCTCGCGTCGTAGCGCGTGTCGAGCTGGCGCGTGAAGGCTCCGCTGAAGCTCTGATCCTTCGAGAGCGCCGTCTCGATCACGCTCGCGTCCGTGATCGTCGCGATCGCGACGTCGCGCGTTCCCGCGGCGCGGAGCCGGTCCCGCGCCCAGCTCTCCGCGACGTGCGGAAGCGCCAAGGGCGGATGCTCCTCGACATGCGCGGGATCGGCGCCGGGCCGGTAGCGCGGGACGATCTCGATCCGCCGCACGTCCAATTCGATCGGCGGCTCCGCGGTGAAGCGAGGATCCTCGAAGACCGGGCGCGGCGGCGGCGCGTTGGTACAGGCGCCGAGCCCGAGGAGCGCGGCGACGAGCAGAAGGCGGATCGCGGTGGCGCGGGTCATCGATCGGGCTCTCGAAGGTTCGTGCGAGGACCCGCACGCTGCCCGCGATTTTCGGCAATTTCAAGGCGGAGCGATGGGCCTCAGCCCGCGGCGATGGCGGAGACCGCGTCGGCCTCGAAGCGATAGGCCTCGTTGCAGAATTGGCAGGTCACGGTGACCGAGCCGTCCGCCTCGCCGAGGTCCTGGCGCTCGGCGCTCGGGAGCGAGCGCAGCACGCGCTCGATGCGCTCGCGCGAGCAGCGGCATTCCGCGCGCATGCCGTGGACGCGGAAGACGCGGACGCCATCCTCGTGAAAGAGCCGGTAGAGCAGGCTCTCCGGCGCCAGCGCCGCGTCGGTGAGCTCCGCCGAGGTGCTGGAGCCCATGAGGATGATGGCGCGGCGAAATCCGTCCTCGATCTCGTCGCGGGTCGCGACGATCTCCGAGCGCTCGTCCGCGGGGAGGCGCTGCACCATGAGGCAGCCGCCGCGCCAGGCGCCGTCCTCGCCCTGCGCGACCGCGACCTTGATGCCCGTCATGATCTGCTCGGACTGGCGGAAGTAATGGTGGACGCAGTCCGCGAGCGTCGCGCCCTCGAGCGCGACGATGCCCTGGTAGCGCTCGGTATCCTCGCCCTGGTCGACGGTGAAGGCGAGATAGCCCGCGCCCATGAGCCGCGGCACGGAGCCCTGTCCCGGGAGCGCCATCGCCTCCGCGAGCTTCCCGGCGTCGTATTGCGCGTAGCCGCGGACGGCGCCCGCGCTGGTGACGTCCGCCACCAGGAGCCGGATCGCGCCGTTCCCCTTGGTCTGCAAGGTGAAGACGCCGTCGTATTTGAGCGCGCTCGCGAGCGCCACGGCGAGCGCGATCGCCTCGCCCAGCAGCGCCGCCACAGGCGCGGGGTAGTCGTGACGCTTGACGATGGTGTCGAGCATGGGCCCCAGCCGCACCAGGCGTCCGCGCAGCCGGAAGGGCTGGAGCTCGAAGGGCTGCACGATGTCGTCGGCGATTGCCGTCGGTGTCATTCTTGCCGTTCTCCGCGCCGATCTTGGCACGAAATGCCGCCTCGCCGGGAGGAAAACCCGTCACTGCGCCGCCGGCATATAGGCGGATGCGAGTTGGCGCGAGACGAGGCGGGCATAGAGCCCGCGCCTCCCCAACAGATCGGTATGGGAGCCCGTCTCGACAACCCTCCCCGCCTCGAGCACCACGATGAGGTCGGCCTCGCGGACGGTCGAGAGGCGGTGCGCGATGACGATCGTCGTGCGATCGGCCTTGAGGAGATCGAGCGCCTCGCGGACGGCCCGCTCGTTGAGCGCGTCGAGATGGGAGGTCGCCTCGTCGAGGATCAGAACGGGCGCGTCCTTGAGAAAGGCCCGCGCGATCGCGACGCGCTGGCGCTGGCCGCCGGAGAGCGCCGTCCCCCGCTCACCGACCCAGGAGTCGAGGCCGTCCGGCAGTTCCGCCACGAGCGCGTCGAGCGAGGCGTGCCGGACCGCCGCCGAGAGCTCCGCCTCTGACGCGCCGGGGCGCGCAATGAGGACGTTGCTCCTGAGAGTGTCGTTGAAGAGGTAAGTGTCCTGCGCGACCAGCGCGATACGGCTGCGCAGCGCGTCGAGCGCGTAGTCTCGGAGATCCCTTCCGTTTAAGGTGATCCGGCCCTGCTGCGGATCCCAGAACCGCATCATCAGCTGCGCCGCCGTCGTCTTGCCGGCGCCGGAGGTGCCGACGAGCGCCACGGTCTTGCCGGCGGGAACGGTGAAGCTCGCCTCCGCGAGCGCGCGGCGCTGATAGCCGGGGTAGGAGAAGCTCACGCCCTCGAGCGCGAGCGCCGCCGCGCCCGCCGGCGCCTCGACCCCGGGCCCGTCGGTTACGAGCACCGGCTCGCGCGTCAGAGCATAGAGCCGCCGCGTCGCTCCCAGCGTATCCGCGAGCTGGCGGCCGATTTGGGCGATTTCCGAGACCGGCAGGAACGCCGCCATCGCCAGGAGCGTGAGCAGAGGCAGGACCGCGGCATCGACGGCGCCCACAGCGGTAAGCGCAGCGCCCGTCGCGACGACCGCGAGGCCGCCGAGGCCCGTGAAGACCTCGAGAAGGCACTGCTGCAACGTGAGTTCCCGATAGAAGGGGAGGCGCAGCCGGACGAAGCGCTCGGAGAGCGCATCGAGGGCGCGGCCGCGGCTTTCCTCCTGCTGGAAAGCCACGATCTCGCCCAACCCCTGCACGGAATCGACCGCGAAGGCGCTGAGCTCGCCCGCGGCCTCGCGCGCCTCGGAGCCGAGCCGGTCGACGCGCCGGCGCATCAGGAACGGGCTCAGCCCGACCGCGAGCAGGAAAGGCAGGAGTGCGACCGCGATCCACGGGCTCTCCCAGGCGAGCACGGCGAGCACCACCGCCGGCACCAGGATCGCGACGAAGGCGGGAGCGACGGTGTGCGCGAAGAAATATTCGACCAGCTCGACGTCGTTGGTGACGAGCGCCATGAGGTCACCGGTCCGGCGGCGCACGAGATAGGCCGGCGCCAAGGCGTCGAGCTTGCGGAAAACGTCGATCCGCATCTGCGCAAGGAGCCGGAAGGCCATGTCGTGGGCGATCCAGGATTCGAGCCAATGCAGCACGCCCGCGAGCGGCGCCACCGCGGCGAGCGCCCAGAGCCACGCGGCAAAGGGTGTGCCGTGCTTGAGCGCCACCACCGCAAGTGCGCTCAGCGCACCCACGCCGATGAAGGCGAGGACGCGCAGCACGCCGAGCCCGAAGATCGCGGCGAGCCTGCCCTTCCAGGGCATGACCATCTTCATGAGCGCGGCGACGAGGCCGAGCCAGCCGAGTCCCTCGGCTTTGATGATGCCCTCCGTGACCGGAACGGCCGCGCCCTCGACGCTCATCGCGGCGGTCTCGACCGCGGCGCTCCGCGGCGGCGCGTTGAAGATTTGGGACGCCTGCGATTCTTGCACCTGCTCCGCCATCAATCGCGCGTAGACGCCGCCCGCGGCCATCAGCTCCGAGTGCCGGCCCGTCTCGGCGACGCGGCCGCCGTCGAGCACGAGGATGCGGTCGCAATCGATGACGCTCGAGAGCCGGTGCGCCAGGATCAGGGTCGTGCGTCCGCGCATGAGTTTGTCGAGCGCCTGCTGGATCGCCGCCTCGTTCTCGGCATCGACCGCCGAGAGCGCCTCGTCCAGCACGAGGATGGGCGTGTCGCGAAGAAGCGCGCGCGCGATCGCGACGCGCTGGCGCTGCCCGCCGGAGAGCTTGATGCCTTTCTCGCCGACGACGGTGCGATAGCCCTGCGGCAGGCTCGTCACGAAATCGTGGATGTTCGCGGCCTTGGCCGCGGCCTCGATCTGCTCCTGCGTCGCGTCCTCGCGGCCGATCCTGATGTTTTCCTCGACCGTCCCGTGGAAGAGGAAAGTATCCTGGTTCACCACGGAGATCAGCGAGCGGATCTGAGCGAGGCTGAGATCGCGGAGGTTCCGGCCGCCGATGCGGACCGCGCCCGCCTCGGGGTCGTAGAAGCGGAGCAGCAGGCGCACGATCGAGGATTTGCCTCCGCCGGAGGATCCCACGAGGCCGACGCGCTCGCCGGGCGACACGCGGAAATCGAGCCCGGCATGGACGCTCCGACGCGAGCCCGGATAGGCGAAGCACACGCCCTCGAAGGCGATGCTGGGCTCGAGCGACTCCGGAAGCGGCGCCGGCGGGTTGTCGGCGACGAGCGGCTTGTCGTCCAGTATCTGGTAGATGCCTTGGGCCGCGGACAGGCCGACCATGCCCTCGTGCAGCACCGTGCGGAGCTCGCGCATCGGGCGGAAGATCTCGACGCCGAGCATCAGCACCACCAGAAGCGCCGGCAGCGTCATCGCCCCGCTCTCGACGCGCAGCGCGCCGAGCGCCAGCGCTGCGGCGGCGCCGCAGGCGATCGAGCTGTCGGTGATGCCGCGCGCGAGTGCGTTGGTGCTCAGCACCCACATGGTCCGCTGGAAGAGCTGCTGCGCCTTCGTCTCGAGCTTGTCCGCGCGCGCCTTGCTCTGCCCGAAGGCCTTCAAGGTCGCGAGGCCTTGGATCGCATCGAGGAACTCCGCGGCGAAGCCCGCATAGGCCCTCTGCCGCCCCTGCGAATTGGCGCGATCGACCCGGTGCCAGATCGCCGGCGCGAAGAGGGCGACGAGGGCGAAGCCCAGCATGACGCCCGCGACCGGGAGGTCGATCAGGGCGACGCCGCAGAAGACCAGGAGCGGCGTCAGCAGCGCGATCATGAATTGCGGCAGGAACCGCCCGAAATAAGTCTCGAGCTGCTCCACGCCGTCGATGAGCGAGAGCGTGAGCGCGCCCGAGCGCTTGAGCCCGACGCCGGCGGGACCCAGCGTAACGATGCGGTCGTAGATCGCCCGCCGCAGCTTCTTCTGCACGCGCGCCGCGGTCTCGTGCGCGATCATGGTTCGCCATTGCTCGAAGACGCCGCGAAGGGCGATGACCCCGGCAACCCCCGCGACCGGAAGCGCGAGGGACGCGAGGTCCCGTCCCTCGAACACCGCGCCGATGAGCCAGCCGAGGAGCCCGAGGCGGAGGATGCCGAGCGCCACCGAGGCGAGTCCAACCAGGAC
Organism: Allostellaceae bacterium; assembly: GCA_035541215.1. Lineage (GTDB taxonomy): Bacteria > Pseudomonadota > Alphaproteobacteria > ATCC43930 > CGMCC-115725 > DASZHJ01. Next base: position 29,749 of record DATKNV010000142.1, read on the forward strand.
CGCCCAGAGGATTCGCAAGCGGACGCCTTCGGTGAATCTCCACAAGCGCGATTCAAAATGCATTCGGCCTCCAGGACGGGCGATCACGATATCCCCGCGACGGCTCCAAGATAGGCCGAAAAATTCCGTTCAAGAATGGACAATTCCGCAAATCGGCTGTACGAAATTGAACAGTGACACGCACGAGGTGCAGCCGGTGGCGGTCGATTGGGACACGGTGCGGGCGTTCCTGACGCTCGCGGATGAAGGCAAGCTAACGGCGGCGGCCCGCCGTCTCGAGGTGAGCCACCCCACCGTCGCGCGCCGGATCAAGGCGCTGGAGCGCTCGATCGGAGCGCGGCTCTTCGACCGGCTGCCGGATCGCTTCGTGCTGACCCCCGCCGGCGAGGAGCTGCTGGCGGACGCGCAGACCATGGAGCGCGCCGCCGAATCGATGAACCGGCGAAGCGCGGGTCTCGGCGATGCGGCCGAGGGCACGGTCCGGCTCTCCGCGGGAGAGGCCATGACGCATTTCATCGCCGAGCGCCTGCCGCGGCTTCGCCGCTCCCTCGAGCGCATCGAGCTCGAGCTCGCCACCAGCCACCAGCTCGCAAATCTCTCCCGCCGCGAGGCCGATCTGCTGATCCGCGAGCAGGTGCCGGACCTCGCGAGCATCGTGACGCGCCGGCTGGGCCGCGTTGCCTACGCCATCTACGCGAGCCCCGGCCTCGTGCCCTCGGAGGCGACGCCGGAGACGTTCCGGCAGATGCCCTGGGCGGGCTTCGACGACGATCACGCCTACATGCCCGGCCAGAGCCGGATGCTCGAGCTCTCCGGCGGCGCGCGCCCGATCGTGCGCGTCAACAACTGGCTCGTGCTCCGCGAGGCCGCTCGCGCCGGCGCCGGCCTCGCCGTGCTGCCCTGCTATCTCGGCGAAGGCGAGCCGGGCCTCAGGCGCGTGGGGCGCATCCTCGACGAGGTTCCCGGCGATCAATGGCTGCTGGTGCACCGGGACATCCGGGCGCTGCCGCGCGTGCGCGCCGTCATGGACGCGCTGATCCGGCTCTTCGAGGAGGAGCGTGCGGTGCTCGCGGGACGCCCGGCGGATGGAAGCGCGCGGCCGCGTGCCCGGCGATCCCGGACCTCAGGCTGAGGTCAGGCGAGGCACCAGGTGAGGATGCCCTTCTGGGCGTGGAGGCGGTTCTCGGCCTCGTCCCAGACGACGGATTGCGGGCCGTCGATGACGCCGGCGCTCACCTCCTCGCCGCGCTTCGCGGGGAGGCAGTGCATGAAGACGGCGTCGGGCTTGGCGCGCGCCATCAGCCGCTCGTCGACGCGATAGGGTGCCAGCATGTTGTGCCGGTTGACGCTCGCCTCGACGCCCATGGAGACCCAGGTGTCCGTGACGACGCAATCGGCATCCGCCACCGCCTGCTCCGGCGCCGAGGTGACGAGGACGCGCCCGCCCTGCGCGCGCGCCCAGTCGAGGACCCGCTGCGGCGGCTGCAGCGCCTCGGGGCAGGCGATGCGCAGATCGAAGTCGAAGCGAACGGCGGCGTGGATCCAGCTCGTCGCGACGTTGTTGCCGTCGCCGCTCCAGGCCACGATCTTGCCCTGCGCCGAGCCCTTCTTCTCCTCGAGCGTCATCATGTCCGCCATGAGCTGGCAGGGATGGCTCTGGTCGGTGAGGCCGTTGATGACCGGCACGGTCGCGTGCTGCGCGAGCTCCTCGAGCTTCGAGACCTGGGTCGTGCGGATCATGATCGCGTCGACGTAGCGCGAGAGCACGCGCGCGGTGTCGGCGACGGTCTCGCCGCGCGAGAGCTGGCTGTCGTTGGCGCTCATCATGATGCAATCGCCGCCGAGCTGCTTCATCGCGACCTCGAAGGAGATGCGAGTGCGCGTCGAGGGCTTCTCGAAGATCATCGCGAGCGTCTTGCCCGCGAGCGGCCGCTCCTGGGGCGAGCGGCCGTTCTGCTTGTAAACCCGGCCGAGATCGAGGATGCGCCGGAGCTCCGCTCCGTCGAGACGGTCGAGATCGAGGAAATGCCGCGGCGCGGCCATGGCCATCAATCCCTCAGTGCTTCCACTCGCGCCCGACGCGGTCGAGGATGCCGAGCCCCTCGTCGATCTGGCTCTCCTCCGCGATGAGCGGCGGCAGCAGCCGGATCACGTTCTCGCCGGCCGTGACCGTCAGGAGCCCGCCCGCGCGGAGCGCGTTGCTGACGTCGGAATTGACGGGCCCGCAGCGCAGCCCCGTGAGGAGCCCCTTGCCGCGGACCTCGGCGTAGACCTTGGGATATTTCGCGATGAGGCCCTCGAGCCCCTTCTTGAAATAGCCGCTGACGCGCCGCACCTGCTCCAGGAATTTGGGCTCGAGCATCACGTCGAGCACGGCGTTCCCGATCGCCATCGCGAGCGGATTGCCGCCGAAGGTCGAGCCGTGGCTCCCGGCGGTCATGTATTTGCCGACCTTCTCGGTCGCAAGGCAGGCGCCCACGGGGAAGCCGCCGCCCAGCGCCTTGGCGACGGTCATGACGTCGGGTGCCGCGCCCGCCCACTCGTGCGCGAAGAGCTTGCCGGTCCGGCCCATGCCGCATTGGACCTCGTCGAAGACGAGGAGGAGGCCGAACTCGTCCGCGACCTCGCGCAGCGCCCTCAGATAGTCGTCGGAGCCCGCGCGGAGCCCGCCCTCGCCCTGCACGGGCTCGACCAGGATCGCCGCGGTCTCGCCGCTGATCTTGGCGCGGAGCTCGTTCAGGTTCTCGAAGGGAACGTGGTCGAAGCCCTCGACGACGGGGTCGTAGCCCTTGAGGTATTTCTCGTTGCCGGCGGCAGCGAGCGTCGCGAGCGTGCGGCCGTGGAAGGAGCCGGTGCAGGCGATGACGCGGTACTTCTCGGGATGTCCGGTCTCGTCGTGATACTTGCGCACCATCTTGAGCGCGCACTCGACGGCCTCGGCGCCGGAATTGCCGAAGAAGACCGAGTCCGCGAAGGTGTTGGCGACGAGGCGCTCGCCCAAGCGCTGCTGCTCCGGGATCTGGAACAGGTTCGAGCAATGCCAGAGCTTCTTGCCCTGCTCGATCAGCGCCTTCACGAGATGCGGGTGCGAATGGCCGAGGCCGGTGACGGCGATGCCGCTCGCGAAATCGAGATACTTCCGGCCGTCGGTCGAGAAGAGGTATGCGCCCTCGCCCCGCTCGAACGCCAGTTCGTTCCGGGCATAGGTCGGCAATAGGGCTGAAATCACGGGACTTTCTCCTGCGCGAGAGGGAAGACGAATCGAAGGGCAGTGGGACCAGCGTGACGATTTATCGTCGTCGCTGCCGCTTCACTCCCGTCGTCGTCCGGAACCGGCCTGCCCGGCTCGCTTCGCGCATCATGTCCTTCCAACTCCCATTCCCCAGCCCCGCCGCAATGGCTGAAAGAGCCGGGAAAGCCGGAGAGTATGGGGATGGGCCGGGATCGTGTCAACCAGCGGCGGATTCAGAAACTCAAGGCGGGCTCAAGCGAGCAATAGAGGTCAAGATATCACCGGCCGGGCGCGACGCGGTACCGCTCTTACCCGATTTTGCATTAGACTGACGTCCCTTCGACGGCGAGGTCTCTCGTTGGCAGCCCAGCGCGCGGAACGCAAGTTGGCGGCGATCCTCGCCGCAGACATGGCCGACTACAGTCGCCTCATGGGTGCTGACGAGGAAGGAACGCTGGCGCGGCTAAAGGCGATCCGGCAGGAGCTGATCGATCCGAAGATCGCCGAGCACCGCGGGCGCATCGTCAAGACCACCGGCGACGGCATGCTGATCGAGTTTCCCAGCGCCGTCGACGCAGTGCGCTGCGCCGCGGAGGTCCAGCAGCGCATGGCCGAGAGCGGAGCGACGACACCCGAGGAGCAGCGGGTCCAGTTTCGCGTCGGCATCAATGTCGGTGACGTGATCATCGACGGCGACGATATCTACGGTGACGGTGTGAACATTGCGGCGCGCCTCGAAGGCATCGCCGACCCCGGCAGTGTCTGCATCTCCGAGGCGGCCTATCAGCAGGTGCGCGACCGGCTCGATTACCGGTTCGAGGAGATGGGCGAGCGGACCCTCAAAAATATTGCGCGCCCTGTGCGCGTCTATCGCATCGCTATTCATGGAGAGCCCCAGAGGGAAGCGAAGGCGCTCGCCCTCCCGGACAAGCCTTCGATCGCGGTGCTACCGTTCCAGAACATGAGCGGCGATCCCGAGCAGGAGTATTTCGCGGACGGCATCGTCGAGGAGATCATCACCGCGTTCTCGCGCTTTCGGCAGCTGTTCGTGATCGCCCGCAACTCGAGCTTCACCTACAAGGGCCGTGCCGTCGATGTGAAGCAGGTTGGCCGCGAGCTCGGCGTGCGCTATGTGCTCGAAGGTAGCGTCCGCAAGGCTGCGGGTCGGGCGCGCATCACGGGGCAGCTCATCGACGCCTCGACCGGCGCTCATCTTTGGGCGGATCGTCTCGAGGGCACGCTCGAGGACATCTTCGAGTTGCAGGACCGGGTGACCGCAAGCGTGGTGGGCCAGATCGCACCGAAGCTCGAGCAGGCCGAGATCGAGCGCGCGCTGCGCAAGCGGACGGACAGCCTCGACGCCTACGACTGCTTCCTGCGGGGATTGGCATCCCTCTATCGAAGCCAGTGGAGCAACCGAGAGGCGATGGACGAGGCATTGCGACTCTTCGAGCGCGCGGTAGCGCTCGATCCGAATTTCGCTGCCGCCTACGGCTGCGCCGCAGCATGCTACGTCCAATACAAGGGGAATGGTTGGATGATCGACCCGGCGCGCCTCGTCGCCGAGACCGAGCGGCTCGCCGGCCGAGCGGCCGATTTGGGCAAGGACGAGGCAGACGCCCTCGCCAACAGCGGATGGGCGCTGGCCTTCGCTGCCGGCGATCTCGATGCCGGCGCGGCGCTCGTCGATCGCGCATTGGCGCTCAATCCGAACCTCGCCCTGGCTTGGTTCCTGGGCGGCTGGATGAAGACCTGGCTCGGCGAGCCGGAGACGGCCATTTCGCGGCACACGCATGCAATGCGCCTTAGTCCGGTCGATCCGCGCATGGCAGGAATGCAGCAGGCGAGAGCGCACGCGCATTTCATGGCCGGCCATTACGACGAAGCATCTTCCTGGGCGGCGACGTCCCTTCGAACTGCGCCCGACCTGCAGCCGGCACTCCGGATCAGTGCGGCGAGCAACGCGCTGGCCGGGCATATGGAGCTCGCGCGAAAGGCGGTCGGACGTCTGCGGGACCTCAATCCCGAGCTGCGCGTCTCCAACCTCCGCGCGGTCCTCGGGCCATATCGGCGACCGGCCGACCTCGCGCGATACGAAGACGGAATGCGAAAGGCAGGGTTACCCGAATGATCCCGAAGCGGTCGCTGGCCCGCGCGATTGGAGCGGCCCTTCTGCTTCTCGCCGGAGGCTCGCTCCTCGCTCAGACCGCGAGGTTCAGCGTCGATTTCTCCTGGTCCGGCACCGGCTCTTGCTTCGACCCGAACTCCCCGCCTTTCACGCTGAGCGGCGTTCCCGCCGGCACCAAGCGGCTCGTCTTCGCGATGAAGGACCTGGACGCGCCGGGCTTTGCGCATGGCGGCGGCAGCGTCCTCTACTCCGGCCAGAGCCAGATCGCCCGCGGCGCTTTCTCCTACAAAGGTCCCTGCCCGCCGCAGGGTCCGCACACCTATCAATGGACGGTCGAGGCGCAGGACGGCGGCGGTAGGACACTGGCGACCGCGACGGTCGCAAGGAAATTCCCAGAGCGCTGAAGGCGCCTACCCGCTCCCGCCCTCGACGGGATGCGCTTCCGCGCGCCAGCGCAGCATGCCGCCGGTGAGGTTGGCGACGTCGGTGAAGCCGTTTTGGAGCAGGATCGTGACGGCTTGGGCCGAGCGGCTCCCGGCGCGGCAGACCGTGACGATCGGGCGGTCGCGCTTCAATTCGCCGAGGCGGCCCGCGAGCTCGCCGAGCGGGATGAGGACGGCCCCGGCGATGTGGCCGAGCGGTCCGCTGAACTCGTCGGGCTCGCGCACGTCGAGGATCTGCACGTCCTGCACATGCTCCTCGAGACCGTGCGGATCGATCTCCCACAGTCCCGCGAAGCTGTAGTGAAGATGCGCCCAGGTTGGATCGCGGGCGAGGCCGGTCTCGTTCTCGGGACGGCCGCAGCGGAGATTGGCGGGGACCGCGACGTCGATCATCTTGGGATGGGCGAGCTTCAGGTTCCGCATGTAGCCCGCGAAATCGCCCACGGCGATCTCGCCGCCGAGCCGCGGGTTGAAGCGGCGCTCCTCGGCGACGCTCGTCGCGGTGAGGCCGCGGTAGTCGTGCGCGGGATAGAGCAGGCACTCGTCTGGCAGGCTGAAGATCCGGTCGTGCACCGAGCGGTACATGATCGCGGGATCTCCCTGCTGGAAATCCGTGCGGCCGCTGCCGCGGATCAAGAGGCAATCCCCGGTGAAGGCCATGCTGCGGTCGTCGAGCACGTAGGTGAGGCAGCCGTTGGTATGGCCCGGCGTCGCGCGCACCATGAGCCGGCGCTTTCCGAAGGCGACCACGTCGTCCTCGACGAGGTAGCGGTCGGCACCCTCGGCGCCGCTCGCTTTCGCCAGCATGATCTGGCTTCCGAGCCGGCGCTTGAGGAGCCAGGCGCCCGTCACGTGATCGGCGTGGACGTGGGTCTCAAGCGTCGCGACCAGGCGGAGGCCGAGCTCGCCGATCAAGGCCGCATCGCGGCGCACTTGCTCGAAGACGGGATCGATCAGCACGGCCTCGCCGCCGCGCTCGTCGCCGAGCAGATAGGTGTAGGTCGAGGATTGCGGGTCGAACAATTGCCGAAACACCAGCATCTCACCCTCCCCAGCTCCGGCCCCGCCGGAATTCAGGCCTTGAGCTTATAGCCTCGCACGAAGAGGCGATGGCACAAAGCGAGCAAGAGCGCGTCGATCGCGGCCATGAGGAGCACTCCCACGACGAGCGAGCCCTCCGCGTGCCCCGTGAATCCGTAACGGAAGCCGTCGATCATGTAGAAGAACGGATTCGCATGCGCGACGGCGCGCCACGCCGCCGGGAGCTGCTCGACCGAATAGAAGGTGCCGGAGAGGAAGGTGAGCGGCATCACCACGAAATTGGTGACCGCGGCGATGTGGTCGAACTTCTCCGCCCAGAGCCCGCCGATGACGCCGAGGAGCGAGAGCAGGAGCGAGGCCGCGAGCGCGAAATAGATGACGGCCCAGGGCGCGGCCGGGTGGATGTGCACGAAGGGCACGAGCGAGAGCCCCACCGTGATCCCCACCACCGCGCCGCGCGTGGCGCCGCCGAGCGCCAGGCCCAGCGCGATCTCGGCGGGGCTCAGCGGCGGCATCAGCATGTCGACGATGCTCCCCTGCATCTTCCCGATCATGATCGAGGACGAGGTGTTGGCGAAGGAGTTCTGCGTGATCGCCATCATCAGGAGGCCCGGCACCAGGAACTCGACATAGGGCACGCCCGCGACCTCGCGCCCGCTGCCGCCGAGCGCCAGGAGGAAGATCGCGAGGAAGAGCAGCGTCGTCACCACCGGCGCCGCAACCGTCTGCGTGAAGACCTTGAAGAAGCGCCGGACCTCGCGGTGATAGAGCGTCCAGAGTCCGACCCAATTCACCGCGCCGAAGCGGCGCAGGCGGGGCGGAGCGAGGGGCAAGGGAGGGGCCATGGCGTGCGGGCGGAGATTAGAGGCGCGAGCATCGCGCTGACAATGCCCATCGCCGGAGCAAGGAGAAAGATGGAGCCCGATCGTTTCGCCCGCGAGACGGTTCGGCCTGCCGCCATGGTAAATGCCGCCGGTCGTTGCGAGCTCGAAACGATGCGCGGGGACGCTCGACCGTCTCGGCGCCGATATGGGATCATGGTAAGCGAGGAGGGGGCACGGCCTTGCCCGATAGGATGAGACGATCAACCGCGCCGGCGATCTCGCCATCCGCCCTAGAAAAGGCGGCGCTGCGCTATCTCGAGCGCTTCGCGGCCTCGACGGACCAATTGCGCAAGGTGCTTCGGCGCCGGATCAAGCGCGCCGCCATGCTGGGCGCCGAGCCCGAGGCGGCGGCCGCGGCGACGCGCGACGTCGAGACGTTGCTCGAGCGCTATCTCGCGGCGGGGCTGCTCGACGACCGCCGCTTCGCCGAGGCGCAGACGCAGAGCCTGCGCCGGCGCGGCGCCTCGCGCCAGGGCATCCGCCGGCGCCTCGCCGCCAAGGGCGTCGAGCGCGAGCTCGTGGAGGCGGCGCTTGCCGAGGACGGCGAGGACCGGAGCGAGCTCGCCGCCGCCGGCGCTCTCGCGCGCCGCCGCCGCCTCGGCCCCTATCGCGCGCCGGGCGCGCGCGCGGCCTTCCGGCAGAAGGATCTCGCCGCCCTCGCCCGCGCGGGTTTTCCGTTGGAGATTGCACGGCGCGTCCTCTCCGCCGGCGATCCCGAGGCGCTCGAGGCGCTCATCGCGGGCGAGGATGCCGCATCGCCATGAGCGGTCCGCCGAGCCATCTCGATGCGCTTTTCCGGGTGCGCGCGCGGCTCGGGCCTCCGCTGCGGCCGAACGAGGAAGTGCTCGCCGCCTATCGCCGCCTGATAGCGGGGCACGCCGCGCAGGTTCTGCTCCTGGGCATGACGGCCGGCCTCGCGGACGCGGGAGCTGAGGTCGACGCCGTCGACAGCAACGATGCCGCGATCGCGCGGGCTTGGCCCGGCGACACCGAGCGCCGGCGCGCGCACAAGGCGGATTGGCTGGCGCTGCCCTTTCCCGCGGAACGCTTCACCGCGGCCATCGGCGACGGGGCGCTCAATTCCGCCGGAGGAGTCCGGACTTACCCCGCGCTGTTTCAGGAGCTCGAGCGGGTGCTCGAGCCGGGCGGGCTCATCGTGACCCGGATCTATGCGCGGCCAGCGGTCTGCGAGACCGTGGCGACGGTGGCGAAGACGGCGATGGCGGGCGAGATTCCCGTCTTCAACGCGCTCAAATGGCGCCTCGCCATGGCGCTGGTGGCGGAGTCCGGCGAGCCCGACATCGAGGTGCACCGGATCAAGACGGCGTTCGACCGCGCTTTCCCCGATCGCGCGGCACTCGCGGCCGCGGCGCGCTGGGAGATCGAGGACATCGATACGATCGACATCTACGCGGGATCGCGAGCGAACTACAGCTTTCCGACCCTGGCGGAGGTTCGCGCGACCGTCCCGGCGTCCCTCGGGCGGATGCGCGTGGTCCCCACCGGAACCTATCCGCTCGCCGAGCGCTGCCCGCTCCTCGTGCTGCGCAAGAAGGTCCCCCGATGAATCCCTCCATTCGACAGTTCGGGGAGCTCGTGGACCGCCTCATGGCCTCGCAATGGATGCCGGAGGAGCTGCTTCAGGCGAGCCAGCGGGAACCTCTCTACCGGCTCGCAGAGCAGGCCTCGAAGCAATCGCCGCTGATCCGCCGGCGCCTCGCGGAGGCGGGGCTCCGACCGGAGGACATCGCCGCGCCGGGAGGTCTCGCGCGGATGCCGCTGCTGCGCCGGAGGGACTTTCAGCTTGCGGCGGCGGAGCTCTATTGCGCGGAGGTGCCGCGCGAGCACGGCCCGGTCAACGTGCTCCGCACCTCCGGCTCGACGGGCGAGCCCGTGGCGGTGCGGCGCACCCATCTCACGGATCTCCACTGGTACGCGCTCACCATGCGCGACCATCACTGGCACGAGCGCGAATTCAGCGGGCGCTTCTCTGCCATTCGCCCGACCATGCCGGGGCATGTGCGCCTGCCGAATTGGGGGCCGCCCACGAGCGTGCTCCATCCGACCGGGCCCGCACAGGCGATCCCGATCACAGCGGAGATCGGGCAGCAGGCCGAATGGCTCGCGGAATTCAGCCCGAACGTCCTGCTCTCCTTCCCGAGCGTCGCCGAGGCGATCGCCCGGCATTTGCGCGAGCACGGCCAACGCCTCCCCGAGCTTCGGCGCGTCAAGACGATCGGCGAGACCCTGAGCGCGCGGCTCCGCCAGGAGATCGAGACGGGATTCGGCGCCCCCGTCGTCGACATCTACTCCTCGCACGAGGTCGGCATCATCGCCGTGCAATGCCCGGAGAGCGACCTCTACCACGCGATGGCGGAAAATCTCATCGTGGAGATCCTCGATGCCGAAGGGCGGCCCTGCGCCGAGGGCGAGGCCGGGCGGATTGCGATCACCGACCTCCACAATCACGCGACGCCAATCATCCGCTACGAGATCGGCGACTGGGCCGAGCGCGGAGGGCCCTGCCGCTGCGGCCGCGGCCTGCCGACGATCCGACGCGTCCTCGGCCGCGAGCGCAATCTCGTGGCGATGCCGGACGGCTCGCGGCGCTATCCGCTGGTGGGCTTCATGCGCTTTCGCGAGGTAGCGCCGGTGCTGCAGTACCAGTTCGTCCAGCACGCGATCGACAGGCTCGAGATGCGGCTCGTGACGGAGACGCCGCTGAGCGCCAGCCAGGAAGCCGATCTCACGGCGATCGTCCAGAAGGCGCTGGGCTTCTCATTCGCGCTCGGCTTCACCTATTTCCCCGACCGCATCCCCCGCGCCGCGAGCGGCAAGTTCGAGGAGTTCATCTGCCGCATCTGAGCCTCAGGCCTTGGGCGGCGGCTCCTGCGAATAGACCACGCGCTGCGGCGAGGAGGTCTCGATGCCCTCGGCGTCGAAGGCCTTCTTGACGCGGCGGTTGAACTCGCGGCCGACGCTCCACTGCTGCAGCGGCACGGTCTTGAGCCGCACCTTGATGATGACGGAGGCATCCGCGAAGCGGTCGACGCCGACGACCTCCAGCGGCTCCAGCATGAAATAGCCGAAGGCCGGGTCCTCCTTGAGCGCGCGCGCGACCTCCTTGAGGAGATCGATGACTTCGTCGGTGTCCTCGTCCCAGGAGATCGCGATGTCCGCGACGTAATAGGAATAGTCGCGCGTGAGGTTCTTGACGGAGGTGACGGCGCCGAAGGGGACGGTGTGCACCGTGCCCGCCATGTCCCGGAGCTTGATCGCGCGGATCGAGATCGCCTCGACGACGCCGGCGTGATCGCCGCCGACGTCGACGACGTCGCCGATCGCGAGCGTGTCCTCGACCAGGATGAAGAGGCCCGTGATGATGTCCTTGACGAGGGCCTGCGAGCCGAAGCCGATCGCGATGCCCACGATGCCGGCGCCCGCGAGGAGCGGCGCGATGTTGACGCCGAGCTCGGAGAGTACGGTGAGGCCCACCGTCAGCGCCAGCACCACCAGCATCGCCGTGCGCAGGAGCGGGAGGAGCGTGCGCGTGCGGGCGGTGCGCGGGAGCGGGCGCCCCTCGACATCGACCGCGGCGAGGTAATGCTCGATCGCGGAGCCGAAGACCTCCCAGACCGCGATCGCCACGAGCCCCACCACGCCGATCGAGACCGCGGCGCCGGTGACGCGCTGGCCCCAGCCGGACTGCATCCAGCCGAAGCCGTCGGCGCCCCAGGCCTGCAGCAGCGCGAGACCCGCGAAGAAGTAGACCGCGGCCGAGACCGCCGCCGAGAAGACCGGGAGGTAGCGATTGGCGCGCGCCTCGAGCGTCGGAAACCGCGCCTTCTGATCGGGGCTGAGCGCGAAGCCTCGCTCGGCCGCGTGCCCGACGAGGCGCACCAGCAGCCCTGCCCCCACGATCAGCACGACGCTGAGCCCGCTCGCGCGCAGCGCAAAGGCGATGCCGCCGGGGATCCGGAGCGCATAGACCGCATAGATGCCGACGACGTAGACGATCGCGAGCACGTGCCAAGTGTCCGCAAGACGCTGGCGCAAGAGGCGCCAGGCGCCGAAGCCCCGCGCCTTCGGCGGGACCTCGCCCGCGCCGCGGAGCCACGCGCCGACGACGTGGCGGTTCTGCAGCACGAAGACCACCGTGAGCGCCGCCAGTACCAGCGCCACCAGCCGCGCGAGCGTCGCGTCGATCCCCTCGGGAATGCCGAGCCACAGCGCCCCGTCGAGGACCGCGTAGCCGTAGACGGACCAGGCCACGAAGCGGCGAGCCCAGACGTAGAGATAGGTGCGGCTCTCCTCCTCGAGCCCCAGGAGGCCCGCAGGCGCGCCCGCGTCGAGGAGGAGGCCGCGCGCCAGCGTGACCAGAGCGCGCGCGAGGACGCTTGCGTCGATCATGATCTCCGCGACCTGCGACGTGCCGAGCCGCGGCTGCAGCAGCGGCAGCACGAGATAGCCCGCGGCGGCGAAAGCGAGGATGGGCAGGAGATCGAGGAGGGCGCGCAGGAGCGCGAGGCCGAGCCGGCTCCAGGGACGCGCGCCCAGGTTCCGCGCGAGCGCCGCGCGCGGCCGCCGCAGCAGCATCCCCACCGCGAGGTTGGCGAGCGCCGCAAGCCCGAAGACGATGCCCAGATGCGTCGCCACCTCGACCCAGCGGGCGCGGGCGACGGGATCGCTCATCTGCCCCTCGAACCAATCGGCGATGCGCGGCGCGTCGGCGACGGCGGCGAGGGTCGCGAGCACCTCGTCGCCGACTTGGCGGAGCTCGGCCGAGAGCATCTCGAGGAAGCCGCGCGGCGACGGCGGTGCCGCCTGCTGCTTCGCGCGCTCGGCGGCGATCAGCGCCTTCAGGTCCTCGACGAGACGCGCGCGGTCCTTGTCGCTCTCGAGCGTGTCGACGAGGCGCTGCAGCTCCGCGATGCTGACGGTCTCGGGCTTCGCGGGCGCGGGCGCGGGCGTCTCGCCGGCAGCACGCGCGACCCCCGCCCCGAGCGCTAGCACGAGTAGAATCGCGGCGGCAAGACCGAGGAGGCGCGGCGGGTTCGGCATCGCCGCGCGAGAATACGCGCGCCCTCCGCGGGGGCCAAGACCGGGAAGCGCGAGGCCCTGCGCCCTATATCGGGATGCGCCCGGCCGCGTGGCCGTCGAAAAGCGCCAGCGCCTGCGCGGATGTCACTGGGGTCTCGCCTCGAGAATCCTTGAGGCCGAGCCATCGCAAAATCGGCGCGGTGACGCCTGTTTCGCGAGGCGTTTCAGCGGACTAGACGATGCGCGGGGGGAACCGATCAGACGCGGATGCCTGCGGCATCGAGCGCGACGCTGCCGACGAGGCCCGCGCCGGAGAGGACGAGCACCGCGCCGGAGACGCGGTCGACCCAGGTGAGATGGACCATGCCCGCAAAGCGCCGGAGCGCGGCGATACCGAAGCTGAGGCCGAGCCACCAGACGAGCGAGCCCACGAAGACGCCGCCGACGAGCACGCCCACGTCGATGACGCTCACGCCCACGCTGTCGAAGCCGACCTTTGCGAAGATCGCGGCGAAGGCGAGGATCGTGATGGGATTGGTGATGGTGAGCGCGAAGGTCGAGGCGAAGGCCGCGGCGAGCTTCTCGCCGGTGAGCGGCTGGCGCTCGGCCTCGCTGTTGCGCAGGAAGGCGTGCACGCCGGCGAAGAGGAGATAGATCCCGCCGACCGCGCCCAGCACCTCCTGGTAGCCGAGGAGCCAATCGCGGACCACGGTGAGCCCGAGCCCCGCGATGATGCCGAAGATCATGTCCGCGAGCGCGGCGCCGAGGCCCGAGACCACGCCGAAATGCGCGCCCTCGAAGAAGCTGCGGCGCACGCAGAGCACGCCCACGGGGCCCACGGGCACCGCGATCACGATGCCGACGACGATGCCCTTGACGAGGAAAACGAGGATCTCTGGCACGAAGCAGGACCGGTGGACGCGGAAGCGGCGGGAGAGCCAGTCATGCCGCGTCCGGAGGATGGGCGCAACCCGAGAAATGCGACTGTCGCGCGAGACGCGGCGCCGCTATCCTGCGCCGCGCGGGGACGACGAGGGAGCCGCGCGCGATGGCCGAGGACAAGGAAGGCGGGCTCGAGCGGGCGCGCCCCAAGCTCATCGAGAGCAAGGAGCGCTGGGCGCGCGAGGGCAGGCTGCTCACGGGCCGCCACGCGCGGCCCGAGGCGGAGCGATTGCCCCCGGGCCAGCGCCGCGTCGCGGACTGGCCGGTCCTCGATCTCGGGATCCAGCCGGAGGTGCCGCTGGAGCGCTGGCGCATCGCGGTCGACGGCCTCGTCGAGAGCCCCGCCGAGTGGGATTGGGCGGGGTTCCGCGCGCTGCCGCAGAGCCGGCTCGTCTCCGACATCCATTGCGTGACGCAATGGTCGCGCTACGACAACGCCTGGGAGGGAGTGGCGGCGCGGCATCTTCTGAGCCTCGTTCGGCCGAGGCCCGAGGCGAGGTTTTTGTGGTTCACGAGCTACGACGACTACACCACCAATCTCCCGCTCGCGGCTTTCGACGACGAGGACGTGCTCATCGCGCATTCCTGGGAGGGGAAGCCGATACCGCGCGAGCACGGCGGACCCGTCCGCGCGGTGGTGCCGAAGCTCTATTTCTGGAAGAGCGCCAAGTGGCTCCGGCGCATCACCTTCCTCGCGGAGGATAAGCCCGGTTTCTGGGAAGTACGCGGCTATCACATGAACGGCGATCCCTGGATGGAGGAGCGCTATGGCTGAGGAGGGTGCCCACGCCTTCGCCTTCGCGAGCATCGAGGGCGCGCCGCTGCCGCTCGCGCGCTTCCGCGGCAAGCCGCTCCTCGTCGTCAACACCGCTTCCTTCTGCGGCTACACCCCGCAATACGCGGAGCTCGAGACGCTCTACGAGCGCTACCGCGGCCGCGGCCTCGCCGTGCTGGGGGTGCCCTCGAACGATTTCGGCGAGCAGGAGCCGGGAACGGCAGCGGAGATCGCGAGCTTCTGCACGACGCGCTATCGCGTGCAGTTTCCGTTGACGGAGAAGGTGCACGTCGTCGGCGCCTCCGCGCATCCCCTCTACCGCTGGATCGAGAGCGAGCTCGGCGAGGGCGGCACTCCCCGCTGGAACTTCCACAAATACCTGATCGCCCCTGACGGCAGCCTCGCCGGCGCCTGGCCCTCCTCGGTCAAGCCCCTCGCGCCGGAGATCGTCGAGGAGATCGAGCGCTTGCTCTGACCTGCCCTAGTTCTGCCGCGAGCAGCTCAAGGTGTGAAAGGTGTCGCGGACCGTCTTCAGCGTCACGTCGAAGGTCGGCGGCGAGGTGCTCTTGTAGATCGAGCTCACGACCCTCGTCCCCTCGGTCTCGACGTCGCCGAAGGGCCCGCCCCAGCTGATCACGCCCTGGTCGTCGATCCGATAGGGCCGCTCGGGGCCGTATTTGCCGTCGGTCGCGGTGCGAAAGCCCATGCCCCTGATCTCGATGGTTCCGAACAGCATGACCATGCCGCCGGTCGAGAGCATCGTGCAGTCGTAGAGGCCGGGCGGCAGGCTCGAAGCGCCGATACCGGCTGCGCGGACCTGATGCGTCAGCGCCGCCCCGAGAATGCCCGCGATCGCAGCCGTCCTGAGAAGAATGTTCATCCCCGCACACCCCTGAAGTTGCCTTCGATTCCAAGTTCGCGCGAGCCTATAAGGAAACCCAGGCGGCGGTCAAAGAGACCGCGATCGAAACGGTCGCACCTAGCCCGCGACTCCTCTATGGTCGAGCCCAAGGTTTCCGTTGCGAGACTCGTCGACGATGCCGGAACTCTCGGAACGGCGTGCGGCATCGAAGCAGCGCCGCGCGCTTTTATTGCTGTTGTTTCCCGTCGTGCTCTTCGGCGTGGCCTGGCCCGTCAACAAGGTGGCGCTCGCGGGCATTCCGCCGCTCTGGTTCGCGGCCGCGCGGACGGTGCTCGGCACGGCGGTGGCGGCGCTGATGCTGGTGGCGCTCCGGCAGTGGCGGCTGCCGACGCGGCGCGACCTTCCGATCATCGTCTCCGTGGGCCTGCTGCAGCTCGCGCTCTTCTTCGCGTTCACCAACGAGGCCCTGAGCTTCCTGCCGGCGGGCCGCTCGGTCGTGCTCGCCAACACGACCACGCTTTGGCTCGTGCCGCTGGCGCTCCTCGCGGACGAGCCCATCCCCGCGCTGCGTTGGGCTGGCGCCGCGGCGGGGGTCGCGGGGATTCTCGTCCTCGCCAATCCCTGGAGCCTCGATTGGCGCGACCCCGGCATCCTCATGGGCCACGGCATTCTGCTGCTGGCGGCGCTCGGTTGGGCCGGCGCGATCTTCCACGCGCGCCATCACCGCTGGGAACTCTCGCCGCTGCAGGTGCTGCCGTGGCAGATGCTGGCGGCGGCCCTGGTCCTCGTGCCGCTCGCGCTCCTCAGCGATCCCGAGCCGCGGATCGAGCCGAGCTTCCGCGTCTGGGGCGGGCTCTTCTACATCGGCGTGATCGCGGGACCGCTCGCCTCCTGGGCCGCGGTGATCGTCGCGCGCGACCTCCCGACCGTCGTGAGCTCCGTGGGCTTCCTCGGCATTCCCGCCATGGGCCTCGTGCTCTCGACCGCGTTTCTCGGGGAGACGTTGACGTGGTCGCTGGCATTGGGCGCCCTCCTCATCGGGGCGGGCGTCGTCGCGGCGACGGCGGGACGGCGCTAGCGATGCGGTATTCTCCGGGGGCGCGTTCGAGGAGGAGCATCCGACGGTGAATCATTCGCAGAGGGTCCGGATTGCAATCGCCTGGCTGCTTTCGCTCCTCTCGGTGCCCATCGCCGCAAGCGCCCAAAGCGGGCCGGGGCCGATCGATGTCAAGGGTGTCTACGTCAACCCCGCCTCCGGCATGACCTTTCCGCTGGCGGTCGGAGAGTTCACGCGCTCCGGCCTCTTCCGCTTCGACCGGAACGAGCGCGACGTGAGCGCGAGCTATAACCTCGTCAGCGGACCGAGCGGCATCGTCGCCACGGTCTACGTATATCCCTCGCCGATGCCGCCCGCGAGCAATCGCTCGGCCGATGCGCGCGCCGAGGCGTGCCGAGGCGAGATGGAGCGGCGCAAGCAGGAGATTGACTCCTACCGTCCGGGAGCGGTGCTGATCGCGGAGCGGGACACGGAGCTGCAGCAGGGCGGCAGGACCTATCCCGGCAGGCTCGCGATCTTCGAGTTCGAGGCATCCTTCCGCGGGCAGACCCAAATGCTGCATTCGGAGCTCTACGTCTTCTGCTCCGTCGCGGATAGCTGGGCCTTCGAATACCGCTTCACCGCCCCAAAGGCCTTCGACTATGCGGGCCCGATCGCGGCCTTCATGCGGGGGCTGCCCTGGACGGTGCATCCCGCGCAATGAGCGCGCCGTAGGTCTTGAGGTATTTCATCCCGGTGTCGCAGAGGATCGTGACGATCGTGGCGCCGGGCGGCAGGCGCTCCGCGGTTCGCAAGGCCGCGACCACGTTGGCGCCGGTCGAGGTTCCCGCGAAGAGACCTTCCTCTCGGGCAAGCCGGAGCGCCATGACGCTCGCCTCCTCCGTCGAGACGCGCTCGATCGCGCCGGCGAGATCCTCGCGCCAGAGCGGCACCACGAAGCCCGCGCCGATCCCGTCGATCTTGTGCGCGCCGGGCGGGCCGCCCGAGAGGACCGGAGATTCCGCGGGCTCGACCGCGACGATCCCGATCCCGTCAGTACGTCGGCGCAACGCCTCGCCCGTGCCGCGGAGCGATGCCGCCGTGCCGACGCTCTGGACGAAGGCGTCGACGCGTCCCTCCGTCTGGCGCCAGATCTCCTCCGCGAGCACACCATAGGCCGCGAGCTGGTCCTCGTTCCTGAGCTGATCGGTCCAGAAGCCGCCCGTTCGCTCCGCGATGACGCGCGCGGCCTCGACCATGTCGCGCGTGAGCTTCTCGGTCATGCGCCCGCTCTCGCTCTGCAGGACTTGCAGCCTCGCGCCCAGAATCCGCATGTGATCGAGCTTCTCGCGGGCGAAGGCGTCGGAGGTGACGATATGCAGCGGATACCCCTTGACCGCGCAGACCAGCGACAGCGAGACGCCGGTGCTGCCGCCGGTGTACTCGACGACGGCGCCGCCCGGCCGGAGCCGCCCATCCGCCTCCGCCGCCTCGATCATGGCGAGCGCCATCCGGTCCTTCATGCTGCCGGTGGGATTCTCGCTCTCGAGCTTCAGGAGGATGCGGGATCCGTTCCCGGGCACGATCTTGCGCAGGGGAACGAGCGGGGTGTCGCCGATGCAAGCGAGGACGTCCCGCGCGATGTCGCTCACGATGTCCCTCTCTTTCAGCGCGGCCGGCGCAGCAGCCCGGCCTTATCGAAGTCGGCGCGATATATGTACCTACATACATTTCGGACCCGCCGGCCGCAACCCCCGAGCCGCCGGGGGCAATTGGCGGGCCGTCAGCCCGCCGCGAGCATCTCCGGCAGCTCCCGCGCGCTCGCGAGCGTGCGCACGACCATGCGCTCGACGCGGCCGCGGATCTCGATCTCGTGCCGGGGCGCCTCTCCCAAATCGAGCCCCGCGCGGCGGATCACGGCCTCGGAGACCACGAGCTCGGCGCCGTAGGTCTTGGTCAGGCCCTCGAGGCGGCTTGCGGTGTTGACGCTGTCGCCGACCGCCGTCAGCGACACCGCGCGGCCCCAGCCCATCTCGCCGACGATCGCGGGCCCCGTGTGGATGCCGATCCCGAGCCGCAGCGGCTCCGGCAGGTCGTGGGCGAGGGTCTCGTTGAGGTGCGCCAAGCGCTCGCCCATGGCGCGGGCGGCGGCGAGCGCCTCGCGGCAGCCCGCCTCGACGCCGCGGTCGATGCCGAAGAGCGCCATCACGCCGTCGCCGATGAACTTGTCGATGCGCCCACCCGCCTCCTCGACCGCGCGCCCCATCTCCGCGAAATAGCGGTTGAGGAGGAAGACCACGTCGTAGGGGAGCTTGCGCTCGGAAAGCCGGGTGAAGGCGCGGAGGTCCGCGAAGAGGATCACGATCTCGCGCTCGCTGCCGTGGAGATAGTCGGGCCGCGGGTAGCCGTCGCGCGCGGTCGCGATCGCCGGCAGGAGCGGCGTCACGCGGAGATCGCCCAAGGGCCGGAGCTGGCAAGCGAGCCGGACATCGGGTGCCGCGCCCACGCGATGCAGCACCTTCACCTCCTCCGGCGCCGGCTGCGGTAGCGCCCGCGCCTCGCCCACGACGCGGATGCGGCAGGTCGAGCAGCGCCCGCGTCCGCCGCAGACCGAGGCATGAGGAATGCCCGCAAAGCGGCTCGCCTCCAGCACGGAGAAGCCCGGCAGGATCTGCACGATGCGCCCGTCGGGATACGTCAGCCGCACGATCCCGCGTCGGCGCTGCCAGTGCCAGCGAAGCACACGGGCAATCAAAACCGCGGCGAGCACTGCGAGGAACCCCAGCCGCAGCCAGACCACCATCGCGTCGATGAGCGCGGCGTCGGGCGGAGCCGCCTTCGGGTGCGCGCGCATCGTCTCCGCGACCCAGGCGGGGTCCGCCGCGAGCCGCATGACCTCCCGGCCGGCCTCGAGGGCGCCGAGGAAGGCGAGCGTCGGCAGCAGCAGCGCGAAGGCGAAGAGCGCGGGCTGCCAGCGCGGATACCATGGCTTTAGGCGGAGCCAGAAGCGCATGCCGATCATCGCGTGCACCCAGGCCACCACCAGCACCGTGAACTGCAGCACGCCCCGCAACGGTGCTGTAACGAAATAGCCGTAAAGGAGCGGTGCGTAGTAGCCGAAATCGGCGCCGAAGAAGCTGTCGGCGACGCGCGTCTGGAGGACGTGCTCGGCGAGAATGAGGGGGATCGTGAAGCCGAGCACGAGCTGGGCCGCCTCGGCGGCGGGCATCTTGAGCGAGCGGCGCTGCCAGAGCGCCCAGAGCGCGAGGCCGTAATGGACGGCGAAGGCGCCGTAGAGCGCGGCCGTTCCGGGCGGGCTTGCCCAGAACTCGTAGATCTCGACGAGCGCGGCGTCCATCGCGCCGAGCGAGACGAGGCCGAGCGCATGGTTGACGAAATGGGTGATCACGTAGGCGAGCATCACCAGCCCCGAGGCGAGGCGGAGCCGCCGGATCACCCAGACCTCCCACGAGCGCTCATCTCGCGATTGCCCACCCTTCGCGCGCCCTTGCGTCGCGCGCGCCGACAGATTACACCGATTTCAGTTGCAATCGAGCGCGCCCTGCCTTCAATCCCCGCGGCGCACGCTTCGAGTCAATAGACGGTACGGCCGGAGGAGAGCCTTGGCGAGCACCAGCACGGACCCGATGGTCGAGGTCCGAAATCTCAGCAAGCGGTTCGGCCCCATCCTCGCCGTCGACGACGTGAGCTTCACGGTCGGGCGCGGCGAGGTGCTGGGATTCCTCGGACCCAACGGCGCCGGCAAGTCCACGACCATGAAGATGATCACGGGCTTCCTCGCGCCGAGCGCGGGAACCGCTGTAGTCTGCGGCGCCGACATTCTGGCCGATTCGATCGCGGCCAAGCGCCAGATCGGCTATCTCCCGGAGGGCGCGCCCTCCTATCCCGACATGACCCCGCTCCACTTCCTCGAATTCGTGGCGCGAGTGCGCGGCTTCTCGGGCCGGGAGGCGCGCGAGGCGATCGGCAACGCGATCGAGTGCACCTCGCTGGGCAGCGTGCTGGCGCAGCCGATCGACACGCTCTCCAAGGGCTTCAAGCGCCGCGTGGGCCTGGCGCAAGCGCTCCTGCACGATCCGCCGGTCCTCATCCTCGACGAGCCCACGGACGGGCTCGACCCAAATCAGAAGCACGACGTGCGCAAGCTCATCAATCTCCTCGCCGCCGAGAAAGCGATCATCATCTCGACGCATCTCCTCGAGGAGGTCGACGCCGTCTGCACCCGCGCGGTCGTGATCGCCGCGGGCCGCCTCGTCGCGGACGGCACGCCCGCCGAGCTCGAGCAGCGCTCGCGCCATCACAACGCCGTCCGCATCGAGCTCGCGAGCGGCATGGACCAGGCGGAGGCCGCGCTCCAGGCGCTCCCGGGCGTCGAGAGCGTCGAGCGCGTGAGCGACGACGAGGGCACGGCGCTCTTGGTCTTCGCGCGCGGGGGACGCTCGATCGTCGCGGAGGTCGCCGACCTCGCGCGCGACCGGCGCTGGGAGGTCGCGGGGCTCCGCGTCGAGCGCGGCCGCCTCGAGGACGTCTTCCGCCAAGTGACGCTCGCGGCCTGAAGGACCGGAACCGGCCATCCCATGCACAACGTCGCCGTCATCGTCCGCCGCGAGCTGCAGGGCTATTTCGCCACGCCGCTCGCCTACGTCTTCATCGTGATCTTCCTGGCGCTCGCGGGCTCGCTCGCCTTCTTCGCGGGCAATTTCTTCGAGCGCGGCCAGGCCGATCTGCAGCCCTTCTTCAATTTCCATCCCTGGCTCTACCTCGTGCTGATCCCGGCGCTCGCGATGCGGCTCTGGGCGGAAGAGCGCAAGAGCGGCACCATCGAGCTGCTGCTGACGCTCCCGATCTCCATGACCGAGGCGGTCGTCGGAAAATTCCTGGCGAGCTGGATCTTCGCGGGGATCGCGCTCGCGCTCACCTTCCCGTTCTGGCTCACGGTGATATATCTCGGCAATCCCGACAACGGCGTCATCCTCGCGAGCTACATCGGGAGCTTCCTGATGGCCGGCGCCTTCCTCGCGGTCGGCTCCTGCCTCTCCGCCCTCACCAAGAACCAGGTGATCGCCTTCGTGGTGACGGCGGCGGTCTGCTTCCTCTTCACGGTGAGCGGCTCGCAGATCGTGCTGGGCGTGCTCCGGGGCTGGGCGCCGCAGCTTCTCCTCGACACCGTCGCGAGCTTGAGCTTCCTCACGCACTTCAACGCCATCGTCCGCGGCGTCATCGACCTCCGCGACGCCGTCTTCTTCCTCTCGACCATCGCGCTCTTCCTCTACGCGAACGCGGTCGTCGTCGACCTCAAGAAGGCGGATTGAGCGGAGCCCGGCCATGAAAGACCTCGTCGCCTCCCGCCGCGCCCGCGCGCTCCTGAGCCTCGTCTCGGCCGCCGTCATCTTCGTCTCCGTGAACGTGATCGCGCAGAAGCTGCTGATCGCCTCCCGCATCGACCTCACCTCCGGCGGCATCTACACGCTCGCCGACGGCACGAAGCGGACGCTCGCGGAGATCCAGGAGCCCGTGACGGTGCGCTTCTACTTCTCGCGCCGGCTCGGCGACGAGATTCCCTCCTACGGCATCTACGGCCAGCGCGTGCGCGAGACGCTGCAGGAATACGCCGCCCTCGCTCGCGGCAAGATCGACCTGCAGATCATCGACCCCGAGCCCTTCTCGCCCGAGGAGGACCGCGCGGTGGCGCAGGGCCTGCAGGGCGTGCCGATCGACCAAGGCGGCGAGAAGGTCTATTTCGGCCTCGTCGCCAGCAACACCACCGACGACCAGGCGCTCATCCCCTTCTTCCAGACCGAGCGCGAGCGCTTCCTCGAATACGACCTCACCAAGGCGATCCGCTCGGTGGCGGCGCCGAAGAAGACCGTGGTGGGACTGGTGACGGCGCTGCCGCTCGAGGGCGATTTCGCCGCGGCGCTCATGGGCCAGCCGCTGAAGCCCTATGCGATCGTGACCCAGCTCCGCCAGCTCTACGAGCTCAGGAGCCTCGGCACCGATTTCGACAAGGTCGAAGACGGCGTCGACGTCCTCATGATCGTGCAGCCGCAGA
Source organism: Allostellaceae bacterium (assembly GCA_035541215.1). Classification (GTDB taxonomy): domain Bacteria; phylum Pseudomonadota; class Alphaproteobacteria; order ATCC43930; family CGMCC-115725; genus DASZHJ01. The sequence continues at coordinate 52,205 of DATKNV010000142.1, forward strand.
GCCTCCCGGACAAGACGCTCTACGCCATCGACCAGTTCGTGCTCGGCGGCGGCCGAGCGCTCGTCTTCGTCGACCCCTATTCCGAGACGCAGCTCCTGCATCCCACGCGCTTCAACCCGCCGGGCGGACCGACCTCGAGCAATCTCGAGCCCCTCCTCAAGGCCTGGGGCGTGACGATGCGGCCCAAGGTGGTCGCGGGCGATCTCTCCGCCGCGCGCAAGGTGAGCGCCGGCCGCGGCAGCCGGCCCATCGCAGCCGATTACGTCGCCTGGCTCGGGCTCAAGCCCGATGCCCTCAACCGCGACGAGCTCGTCACCGGCGACATCGATCGCATCAACATGGCGACCTCGGGCATCCTCGACCCCGTCAAGGACGCCAAGACGACCTTCGTCCCGCTGATCCAGACCTCGGAGAAATCCGAGGAAATCCCGGTCGAGAAGATCGAGGGGATGCCGGACGTCGTGGGTCTCCTCGACGGCTTCAAGTCGACGGGCCAGCGCCTCACGCTCGCTGCGCGCATCACCGGCCCCGCGAGCACCGCCTATCCCGACGGGCCGCCCAAGCCCAAGGAGCAAAAGCCCGAGGAGCAGAAGCCCGACGAGCAGAAGCCCGAGCAGAAGCCGGCCGAGTCCGACAAGCCCGCCCCCGAGCAGATCAAGGAGGCGAAGCAGCCGATCAACGTGATCGTCGTCGCCGATACCGACATCCTCGACGACCGCTTCTGGGCGCAGGTGCAGGATTTCTTCGGCGAGCAGGTGATCGTGCCGAGCGCGGGGAACGGCGATTTCGTCGCCAACGCCGTCGAGGTGCTCGCGGGCGGCAACGACCTCATCAGCCTGCGCAGCCGCGGCACCGCGCAGCGCCCCTTCACGCGCGTCGAGGCGATCCAGAGCGCGGCCGAGGCGAGCTACCGCGCCAAGGAGAAGGAGCTCGAGGACAAGCTCAAGGAGACCGAGAGCAAGATCAGGGACATCCAGCAGAACAAGGGCGGCGGCGTCAGCCTCACCGCCGAGCAGACCCAGGCGATCGACAGCTTCCGCGCGGAGATGCTGCGCACGCGCGCGCAGCTCCGCGAGGTGCAGCGCGCGCTCCGGCAGGACATCGACCGCCTGAAGACCCGGCTCGAGTTCTTCGACATCGCCTTCGTTCCGGTCCTTGTGGGCATCGTGGCGCTCGTCCTCGGCGCGATCCGGCTGCGCCGGCGCAGCCGCCCGACGCTCCACGCCTGAGCCGCCGGGAGAGACGCCCATGCAAAAGAAGCGACTGTTCCTGTTGATGATCGCCGCGGTCCTCTCCGCGATCGCCGCGGCCGCGGTCTCCTTCACCGGAGGCGGCCAGCGCGCCAATCCCCTCGCGGGGCGGCCGGTGCTGCCGCAGGTGAAGGCCGATCCCAATGCCGTCGCGAAGGTGATCCTGACCGGGCCCAAGGGCGTCATCACCTTGAGCCGTAGCGAGAGCGGCTGGACCGTCGGCGAGAAGAGCGGCTATCCCGCCGATCCCCTCAAGACACGCAGGCTCCTGCTGGGCCTCGCGGAGATCACCTACGTCGAGCCCAAGACGGCGCTTCCCGCGCTCTACTCGCGGCTCGACCTCGACGATCCCGGCAAGGACAAGAGCCAGGCGATCCTGCTCGAGGCCGACGACGCCAAGGGCACCGTGCTCGGCAAGCTCGTCGTGGGCAAGCGGCGCATCGACGAGCTCGGCGGCGGCAACGACGGCGTCTATTTCCGCCTCCAGGGCCAGGCACAGTCCTGGCTCGCCAAGGGCACGCTCGATCTCGACGGCGACGTCCTGCAATGGCTCGACCGGCGCTTCGTCGACATTGCCGACGCGCGCATCAAGCAAGTGACGATCCAGCAGCCCGACGGCGCCAAGATCGTCATCGCCCGCGAGAAGGCCGAGGATAAATTCGCCCTCAAGGACCTGCCGGCCGGTCGCAAGCTCAAGAGCGACACCGTCCTGGTCGAGCCCGCGGGCGCCTTGCAGGGCTTCGATCTCACGGACGTGAAGCGCGCGGAGGAGAAGCCTTTCCCCAAGGACGGCGTCGCGGTCGCGACCTACGAGACCTTCGACGGCCTCACGATCCGCGTCGAGCTCATGAAGCAAGGCGAGGAAGCCTGGATCAAGCTCGCGGCGCAAGCCGGCGACGACGAGAAGATCAAGGCCGAGGCGGAGGGTCTCAACAAGCGCTGGTCGGGCTGGGTCTACGGCATCGGCTCCTCCAAGGGGACGGCGCTCGCGACCAAGCTCGAGGATGTCTTGGAGCCGAAGGCCGCGCCTGCGCCCGCTCCGGGCGCTCCCGCGCCGGGGACGCCCGCCCCGGCCCAGAGCCCGAAGCCCTGATAGGGCACGTGAGCGAGCGCTCGCCCGTCTCGCCCTGCGCCAGCGTCTGCGCGCTCGACCCCGCGACCGGTCTCTGCCGCGGCTGCTTCAGGACGATCGAGGAAATCGCGCAATGGCCCACGCTCTCGCCCGAGGGGAAGCGGCGCATCCTCGCGGCGGTCGACGAGCGGCGCGCGGGTCTGCAAGGGGGGCATGCGCCGGGCGCACCGCGCGAGGGTTGATAGCGCGGCCGCGCGGCCCAATCTTGCCGGGGCGGCGTCATTTCCGCCTTCCCGTAGAAAGGATCGTCCATGAGCGCCTCGCTCTCGCCTCCCCCCGGCACGGAGCGGCCGGTCGCGCGACTCATCCGCGGCATGCCCGCGAGCGACGGTGCCGGCGTACGTCTCAACCGCGTGATCGGACAACCCGCGCTCTCGGAGCTCGATCCCTTCCTGCTGCTGGACGAGTTCCGCTCCGACGATCCCGGCGACTACATCGCGGGCTTCCCGGACCATCCGCATCGCGGCTTCGAGACCGTGACCTATTTGATCGCGGGCCGCATGCGGCATGCGGACAACAAGGGACATGCGGGGCTCCTCGGCCCTGGCAGCGTGCAGTGGATGACCGCCGGCCGCGGCATCGTCCACTCGGAGATGCCGGAGCAGGAGAACGGCCTGCTGCAGGGCTTTCAGCTCTGGGTAAACCTGCCCGCGAAGAGCAAGATGACGGCGCCGCGCTACCAGGAGATCGCAGCCAGCGGCATTCCCGAGGTGGCACTCGAGGATGGCGTCCGCGCGCGCGTCATCGCCGGAAGCTTCGCCGGCGCTCGCGGCCCGATCGACGCGGCGGAGACCGCGCCCCTCTATCTCGACCTCTCGCTGCCGCGCGGCGGCGCCGTCAGGGTGCCCGTGCCCGCGGCCCACAACGCCTTCGCTTACGTCTTCGAGGGTACCGCCGAGATCGGCGGCACCGCGGTCCCGGCCTCGGCGCTCGCGGTGCTCGGCCCGGGCGATAGCGCCGCGATCCGCGCCGGCGCGGAAACGCGGCTGCTGCTCGTGGCGGGCAAGCCGCTCGCCGAGCCCGTCGCGCGCTACGGTCCCTTCGTCATGAACACGGAGGCGGAGATCCGCCAGGCTATCCGCGACTTCCAGAGCGGGCGTTTCTGAGCCTGCGGCGAAGCCGCGAGAAAGCGCTACTCCGGCTTCGGATAGGTTCCGGTGTAGCCGGTGACGCGGGAGGGCTGGGTCTCGGTGAAGCAGTCGACCGTCGCGAGCGTGCGATAGCAGTACTGCGCAGGAACCGCGGGTGGCGGGGCGTTGGCGGCGGCGGCGCCGGGCTCGGTCGCCTTCCAGCGGCTCTGGGGCGCAGCGAATTCCGCGCGATCCTGCCAGGCATTGCAGGCAGAAAGCCCGGCGAGCAGGACGAGGAGCGGGAGCGGGCGGCGCGGCTGGAGCATGGTCGGGACGATCCGGTACGATCGGGGTTGCGCGAGGGGATTCCGCAGCCGATATCTAAGACCTCTTTGGGTTAATCTTCCGTTGCCGCCGGAGACGCAGATGAGACGGCCCCTGTTGCTCCTCCTGCTCGCGGGCCTCGCGGCCTGCTCCGGCGCGCCGCAATGGACCAGATCCGGCGCGAGCCCCGAGACCGCGCGGGAGGACCTCCGGGAATGCGTGGCCGAGGCGCAATCCATGACCCGTCAGGACGAGAACATCGATGCCGACATCATGGCGACCCGCAGCCAGGACTGGCAGCGCACCGGCACGCTCGGCGCCAAGCGCGAGACCCTCGCCCTGCAGAACCGGGGACGAGGCGAGGACATCGTCGGGCTCTGCATGCGCGGCAAGGGATATCTGCCGGCGGAATCGCCATAAGCGCGGGAAATGGTGGATGCTTCTTAACTCTTTGGCACCGCTATGCAGAAATGCCGGGGATTCGATACTATCCCCGCTGGCTGTGGGGACGAACTAGCCGAGGGCATGGATGCAACGCCGAGACCGAGAGCGCGATCACGCCGAGCGCGATCTGCTCGAGCGCGAGGCGCGGCTCCGCTCGATCCTGGAGACGGTGCCGGATGCGCTCATCATCATCGACGAGCGCGGTAGGATCGAATCCTTCAGCAGCTCCGCCGAGCGGCTCTTCGGCTATTCCGAGCGCGAGATCGCGGGCCAGAACGTCCGCATCCTGATGCCGGAGCCTTACGGCTCCGCGCACGACGGCTACCTCGAGCGCTATCTCACGACCGGCGAGCGCCGGATCATCGGGATCGGCCGCGTGGTGGTTGGACGGCGCCGGGACGGCTCGACCTTCCCCATGGAGCTCGCGGTGGGCGAGGTCCGCACCGAGCAGGGCCGGCGGTTCACGGGCTTCGTGCGCGATCTGACCGAGCGGCACCGGACCGAGCGCCGCCTCCAGGACCTGCAGTCGGAGCTGATGCACGTCTCGCGCCTCTCGGCGATGGGGCAGATGGGAGCGGCGCTCGCGCACGAGCTCAACCAGCCGCTCACGGCCATCATCAACTACGTCCAAGCCGCGCGGCGCATGAGCGAGGCGAGCGGCGAGCCGCTTCCGCCGCGCATCGCCGACGTCCTCGACAAGACCGCGCAGCAGGCAGCGCGCGCGGGCCAGATCATCCGCCGCCTGCGGCAGTTCGTCGAGAAAGGCTCGACCGAGCATCGCGCGGAGGACATCAACAAGGTCGTCGAGGAGGCGAGCGCGCTCGCACTCGTCGGCGCCAAGGAGATCGGCATCCGCGTCTCGCTGATGCTCGCGGCCGCTCTGCCGCCGGTCGCGATCGACAAGATCCAGATCCAGCAGGTCATGCTGAACCTCATGCGCAACGCCGTCGAGGCGATGGCGGAGAGCCCCGAGCGCCGGCTGATCGTCGTCACCGAGCGCGGCGAGGAGGGCATGGTCGCGGTCACCGTGCGCGACACCGGCCCCGGACTCTCCGAAGCGGTGCGGCGCCAGCTCTTCCAGCCCTTCGTCACGACCAAGGAGAAGGGCATGGGGATCGGCCTCTCGATCTGCCGCTCGATCGTCGAGGCGCATGGCGGCCGCATCCTCGCGGAGCCGAGCCATCCCAGCGGCACGCGCTTCCTCTTCACGCTCCCGATCGCGACCGATCCGGAAGACGCCGATGCCCGATAGAGCGACCGTCTCGATCGTCGACGACGACGAGGCGATCCGGGATTCGCTCTCGACTCTACTGGAATCGAGCGGCTTCAAGGCCTCCTCCTACCCCTCCGCCGAGGCGTTCCTCGCCGCGCCCGCGGCCGGCGCCGGCTGCGTCCTCGTCGACGTGCGCATGCCCGGCATGGGCGGGATCGAGCTCGAGGAGGAATTGGCGCGCCGCGGGAGCCGGGTTCCCGTCATCGTCATGACGGGCCATGCCGACGTGGCGCTCGCCGTTCGCGCCATGAAGGCGGGCGCCGTCGATTTCGTCGAGAAGCCGTTCGACGAGCCGGCGCTCCTCGCGGCCATCCGCCGCGCCTGCGACCTGGGCCGCGAGGCCGCGCGGGCGGCGGCGGCCGAGACCGCGATCGACGAGCGCCTGGCGCTCCTCACGCCCCGCGAGCGCGAAGTGCTCGACGCCCTTGTTGCGGGCAAGCCGAACAAGATCATCGCCTACGAGCTCGCCATCAGCCCGCGGACGGTGGAAATCCACCGCTCGCGCGTCATGGAAAAAATGCAGGCGCGCACTCTCTCCGATCTCGTGCGAATGACGCTCGCTGCCTCTGCGCGCGGCAAAGGCGGGGAAGGTTAACCCCTCCCATAAGGACTATTGCGTATCCCGCGCATCGCCCAATTCACCTATGTTGTGGGCAGACCGGCCGACAGACGCCGGACTGGGGGTACATTTGGACTCGGCGAGCGGCTTGATGATTTACGTGGTGGACGACGACGACGCGGTGCGGGATTCGCTGCGCATCCTGCTGGAATCGCACGGCATGAACGTTTCGGATTTCGGCTCGACCCACGAGTTCGTCGCGGGCTACAGGCCCCATCCGCGCGCTTGCCTCATCCTCGACCTCCACCTCCCCGTGGTCGGCGGTCTCGATTTTCTCGCTTCGCCCGCGGGACAAGCACTCGACATTCCCGTCATCCTCATCACCGGCCGCGGCGACGAGCAGACGCGGGCGCGCGCGACGGAGCTGGGCGCCGCCGCGTTTCTGGAGAAGCCGATCGAAGACGGCGCGCTCGTCGAGGTGATCGGCGCCACGCTCGAGCGCCGTCCCCCGCGCGGCCTCCGCCAGCATACGTAAATCTACCTACGTAAGAACCCGTAGGTATTACTCCGAATTTCGGCGTAGCGGGCGCGGCGGTAGTTTCCTTCCCGACGGCACACCGATGCTACCGGAGGGGAAAATGTACGCCAGCCTGCACCAGACCGCCCGCACGAGAAACTCCGCCCCCGCCGGGGCAAACGAGAAATCCGACGGCAGCCTCTCGCGCCTCGACGATTTCGGCATCGTCGTCACGCTGAAGCGCGACGAGGTGCTCTTCTACGAGGGCGACCGCGCCGGCTGCTACTACAAGGTCGTCACCGGCGCGATCCGGAGCTGCAAGCTCCTGGCGGACGGACGGCGCCACATCGGCGACTTCTTCCTGCCCGGCGATTTCATCGGGCTCAACGCGCTCGAGACCCACGGCTTCACGGCGGAGGCGGTCGCGGACGCGAGCCTGGTGCGCTACGAGCGCCGCGACGTCGAGGCGCTGATCCAGCGCGACCCCCGGATCGGCAAGTCGCTCCTCGGCCGGCTCTGCTCCGACCTCTCGGAGGCGCAGGCGCGCATGCTGCTCCTCGGACGCATGACCGCGCAGGAGCGTCTCGCGAGCTTCCTCTTGCGCATGGCCGCGCGGGGCGCTGGATGCAGCACGAATCTCGTGGCGCTTCCGATGACCCGCACCGACATCGGCGATTATCTCGGCCTCACCACCGAGACCGTCTGCCGCACCCTCGCCCAGCTCAAGCATTCCGGCCTCATCGCCGCGCCGAGCCCGCACGAGGTTCGCGTCCTGCGCCGCGAGGCGCTCAGCGAGATGGCGGAAGGCGCCTGACCCTGCGCCCCCACTTCGGAACTACCCCGCATCCTCATCTCCCTCCCCCGATGGATTGCGGGCAACCTGCCCGGTGCCGCCCCCCGGCACCGGGCATTTTTTTGTGCGCGAGGAAGACGGCGCAGGCACCTTCCCCCATTCGCATGCGATCTTGACGCAGTCGCGGCCTTCGACCTGAATTCAGCCCACTCCATTCGCCACCGGGAAATGAGCATGTCCAATCCGCGCGTCCCCTATCAGATGGCGTCCGACCGCAAGCGGCTGCCGCCGCCGCAGCCGGGAAAGCCGCTGATCGTCCACGTCGTCGTCAACGTCGAGTATTGGCCGTTCGATCAGCCGATGCCGCGCAAGCTGCTGCCGGGACCGCACGGCAACGACAAGATCCCGGACGTACCGAACTTCTCCTGGGTCGAGTATGGGATGCGGACGGGCCTGCCGCGCATCCTCGAGGCGCTGCGGCGGCGGAGCCTCCCGGCCTCCACCACCATCAACGCGAGCGTCATCGACACTTATCCGCGCGCGGCCGAGGCGATGCTGCAAGCGGGCTGGGAATTCATGGGGCATGGCTGGACGCAGAAGGCGCTCCAGAGCGAGCCCGACGAGACCGCGGTCATCGACCGCTGCATCGAGCGCATCGAGCGCTTCACGGGAAAGAAGATGCGGGGCTGGCTCGGCGCGGGGCTGAGCGAGACCATGAGTACGCCGGACGTGCTCAAATCCCGCGGCGTCGATTACCTCTGCGACTGGGTGATCGACGATCTCCCGACCTGGATGCGCACCGAGCACGGGCCGATGATCGCGGCGCCCTACTCGCTCGACCTCAACGACGGCCCGCTCTGGGCCGGGTGGGGCATGCACTCGAACGTGCAGTACGAGCGCGTGGTCTGGACGCTCGAGACCTTCGAGGCGGAGCTCGAGCGCAACTGCCGGGTCATGGTGTTGCCGCTCCATCCGCATCTCGTGGGCGTGCCGCACCGCATGAACTGGTTCAACCGCATCCTCGACCTGCTGCTCGCGCGCGAGGACACCGTCTTCATGAACGGCTCGGCGATCGCGGACTGGTACCGGTCCGTGGAGCCGCCGCCGGAGCTCACGCGCTGAAAAGCGGCGGCACCAGGCCGAGCCCGAGATCCCTCTCGAAGGACGCCGCAATTTCCAGCACGCGCGGCTCGGAGTGGGCCCCGCCGACGATTTGGAGCCCCAGCGGCAGGCCCAGCTCGTTCGCGCCCATCGGCACGCTGATCGCTGGACAGCCCGCGAAATTCGCGGGGATGCAGAAGGCGCCGGCATTGTCGGGCGCGGGGGCCGCGAACGGCGGCGCCGCCTGCGGCGTCGTCGGGGAGACGATCGCGTCCACCTCCTCGAGGCAGCGCGAGAGCTCGAAGGCCGCCACGTCGATGAGGCGGTCCGCGGCGACGAGCCGCGTCGCGGGCATTCTCAGGCCGTAGTCGAGATATCCCCGCATTTCCGGCGAAAAGCGCTCGGGCGCTTCCCGGTAGAGCGGTCCGTGCGTGGTGGCGGCCTCGGCCTCGACGCGGACGAATCCGGCGCGCCGGCCCTTCAGGACGTCGTAGGAGGCGAGCTCCACGGTCCTGATCTCCGCACCGAGGCTCCGCAGCCGCTCGAGTGCCGCTTCGAAGGCGACGCCTACCGCGGGCTCGACACGCTCGGCCGCGAAATTGGCGACGACGCCGAGCCGCACGCCCTCGAGCCGCCTCGGGGCCGCCGGCTCGTAGCGGACGCTCGGCGCATGGCGGGATTCCGGGCAGCGGGGATCGAAGCCAGCGAGGACGTCGAGCACGATCGCGGCGTCCGCGACCGTCCGCGTGAGCGGCCCCGCATGGTCGAGGCGATGGCTGAGCGGTACGATGCCGCGCGTGCTGACGAGCCCGAAGCTCGGCTTCAATCCCACGACGCCGCAATAGGAGGCGGGGATGCGCACGGAGCCGCCGGTGTCGGTGCCGATCGCGGCGCAGCAGAGACCGGCGGCAACGGCGGCACCGGAGCCGCCGCTCGAGCCGCCCGGCGAATGCCCGGCGCGATGGGGATTGATCGTGCGGCCATGATGCGGGTTGTCGGTCGTGGCGCCGAGCGCGCCCTCGTGCATGTTGAGCTTGCCCAGGATCACCGCGCCCGCCGCGCGCAGCCGGCGCACGATCTCCGCGTCCTCCGCGGGTACCCGATAGGGCGCGCCGCCGAAGCCGTTGCTGGTGGGAAC
>DATKNV010000143.1:0-2428 GCA_035541215.1 Allostellaceae bacterium
TAATCCGCGAAGGGATCGCGGACCAGGATCGTGTCGTCGCGCTCCGGGCTCGTCGAGAGCAGCGCCACCGGCGCCTCGATCAGCTCCTCGACGCGGCGGATGTACTTGATCGCGGTGGCCGGGAGGTCGGCCCAGCTGCGCGCCCCGCGCGTGCTCTCGCTCCAGCCTTCGAAACTCTCGTAGACCGGCTCGACCGCCGCTTGCGCGGCGCTGTTGGCGGGGAGGTGATTGAAGGTCTCGCCGCCGCGGCGATAGGCGGTGCAGACCTTGAGCTCGCCAAGGCCGTCGAGCACGTCGAGCTTGGTGAGCGCGATCCCCGTGATGCCCGCGACCTTGATCGCCTGTCGCACCATCACCGCGTCGAACCAGCCGCAGCGGCGCTTGCGTCCCGTCACCGTCCCGAACTCGCGCCCGCGCTCGCCGAGCCGCTGGCCCACTTCATCCGTGAGCTCCGTCGGGAACGGCCCGCTGCCGACGCGGGTCGTGTAGGCCTTGGTGATGCCGAGGACGTAGCCGACGCCGGCGGGCCCCATGCCCGCGCCTGCGGCCGCCTGACCCGCGACCGTGTTCGAGGACGTGACGTAGGGATATGTCCCGTGATCGACGTCGAGCATCACGCCCTGCGCGCCCTCGAAGAGGATCCGCTTGCCGCCGCGGCGCGCCTCGTCGAGACGCTCCCAAACGCGGTCGGCATAGGGCAGCACGCGCGGCGCGATCTCCTCCAGGTCGCGCAGGAGCGCCGCGCGATCGACCTCGGGCGCGCCGAGGCCGCGCAGGAGCGCATTGTGGTGCATCAGCAGGCGGTCGAGCTTCCCGCCGAGGGTCGCGCCATCGGCTAGATCGCAGACGCGGATCGCACGCCGCCCGACCTTGTCCTCATAGGCGGGACCGATGCCGCGGCCGGTGGTGCCGATCTTCTGCGACCCGCTCGCCTCCTCGCGCGCGCGGTCGATCTGCGCGTGGGACGGCAGGATCAGCGCCGCGTTCTCCGCGAGCTTGAGATTGTCGGGCGTCACCATGACGCCCTTGCCGCGGATCGCCTCGATCTCCTTGAGGAGCCCCCAGGGATCGACCACGACGCCGTTGCCGATCACCGAGAGCTTCCCCGGCCGCACCACGCCCGAGGGCAGCAGGCTCAGGCGGTATTCGACGTTGCCGACGACCAGGGTGTGGCCGGCATTGTGGCCGCCTTGGAAGCGCACCACCACATCCGCGCGCTCGGAGAGCCAGTCGACGATCTTCCCCTTGCCCTCGTCGCCCCACTGAGCGCCGATCACTGCGACGTTTGCCATGCTGCCCGGAAATCCCTTCTTGAGGCCGCTCAGGCCACCGGCACGATTGTCTCACCCTCGAGGCGGTGCCGGCAATTGAGGCGCTTCGCCTCGCCCGCGGCATCGGGGGCCGGCGCCAATCCCGCAACGGTGACCCAGCCTTCTGCCCGCAGCCGCTTCGCCACTCCGGAATCGCTCCCCGCGGGAACGTAGACCCGCCGCGCGGACTCGGCCGGCGGTACGGCGCGGAGGATCGTGTCGGTGTAGAGCGTGACGCCGGTCGCATCCTCACCGGTCCCGTTCCCCGTGCGGTAGCGACCGCCGCGTCCGAGCTCGCCGCGCACGCCGCGGGCGAAGAAGGTGAAGCTGATGCCCGTGTGATACTCGAAGCCGCGGTTCTCGACGGGATCGGCGGTGATCGCGACCTCCGGGAGCGCCGCATCGAGCCGCGCCACCACCTCACGGAGGCGCGCGCATTCCTCGGCGGCCGCCTCCGGCAGCTCCACCAAGGCGAGCGCCGCCAGCGCGTCCGCAGCGGCTCCTGCGCTCTCGAGCAGCTTCTCCAGCACCTCCGCCGCGTGGCCGCCGACAGCCGCCACCGCCGTCGCGTCCTTGTGATCGAGCGCCTCGCGGAGCCGCTCCTGGACCTCGGGCGCGAGGCCCAGCTCCCGCATCACCGCGGGAACCAAGGTCGGCAGCGTCAGATCGACCGAGAGCGAGGCGACGCCGAGCGATGCGAGCGCCTCGGCCGCGAGCGCCACCACCTCGACGTCGGCCGCGACGCTGTCGGACCCGATGAGCTCGGCGCCGACCTGGCCTACCTGCCGCTCCGGACGGAGCTGGCTCCCGCGCACGCGCAGCACCTGGCCCGCATAGCAGAGGCGGAGCGGACGCGGCGCCTTCTCGAGCCGCGTCGCGGCGATGCGCGCGACCTGCGTCGTCATGTCCGCGCGGAGCCCCACCATCCGCTGCGAGATCGGGTCCATGAGGCGGAAGGTCTCCTTCGCCATGGCGGCGCCGGCGCCGCTCAGGAGGTTCTCCTCGAACTCCATCAGCGGCGGCTTCACGCGCTCGTAGCCGTGGCTCTCGAGCACCGCGACCATGCGCGAGACGGCCTCGGCCTCGCGGCTCGCCTCGGGCGGCAGCAGGTCCGAAAG
>DATKNV010000144.1:0-9841 GCA_035541215.1 Allostellaceae bacterium
TTCGGGAGCGCGTCGAGGAAGAGGTAGGCGCGGGGGCGCTTGAAGCGGGCGATGGCGCCGAGACAAAGAGCGTCGAGCTCGGCCTCGGTGGGGCGGGCGCCGGGAGAGGGGACGACGAAGGCCACGACCTCCTCGCCCCAGTCGGGATGCGCGCGGCCCACCACGGAGACCTCGCCGACGCCGGGATGGCGCAGCAGCACCTCCTCGACCTCGCGCGGGTAGATGTTGCTGCCGCCGCTGATGATCATGTCCTTGGAGCGGTCCTTGAGCGTGAGGAAGCCCTCCTCGTCGAAGCTGCCGATGTCGCCGGTGTGGAGCCAGCCGCCGCGCAGCGTCTCGCGCGTCGCCTGCTCGTTCCGCCAGTAGCCCGCCATCACGACGTCGCCGCGGCAGACGACCTCGCCCACCTCGCCCACGGGAAGGTTGCGGTCCTCGGCGTCAACCACGCGCACCTCGACGTCCGTCCGCGGCAGTCCCGCCGAGCCCAGGCGCTGGAGCCAGCGGGGATGCGCGCGGTCCGCGTGGATCTCCTTCGAGAGCGCGGTGATGGTCATGGGAACCTCGCCCTGACCGTAGATCTGCGCGAGCTTCGGGCCCAGGAGGTCGAGCGCCTTCAGGAGGTCGGCGACGTACATGGGCCCGCCGCCGTAGATGATGGTCTTGAGATTGCGATGGTCGGCCGCGGCGAAGACGGGATTGGCGACGAGCCGCGTCACCATCGTCGGCGCCCCGAAGAAGCTCACGCCGCGCCAATGTTGCAGCAGCGCCGCGATCTCCGCGGGATCGAAATGCCCGCCCTCGGGGATGATGCTGTTGGCGGCCTTGGCGACGTGGGGCAGGCCGTAGACGCCGGAGCCGTGCGAGATCGGCGCGGCGTGAAGCTTCGCATCTAGCGGCGAGATCGCGTCGACGTCCGCGTAATAGCTGAGGCTCGCCATCAGGAGATTGCGATGGGTGAGCGTCGCGCCCTTGGGCCTTCCCGTGGTCCCGCTCGTATAGAAGAGCCAGGCGGGATCGGAAGGAGCGCGCGAGACGAGATCGATGCCGTCCGCGGCGATCATGCGCCGCCACTCCGCGCCTCCCGCGACCACGGCGTGGCCGAGCGCGGACACCTCGCCCGCGAGCGGCGCCACGGTCTCCGCGAGGTCCGGACTCACGAAGACGAGCCGGGCGCCGGACTGCTCGAGGATGTAGCGGAACTCCTCGCGATGGAGCTTCGCGTTGATCGGCACGGCGACGAGGCCCGCGTGCCAGATCGCGAACATCGCCTCGAGGTACTGCGGCGAGTTGGTCATGGCGATCGCGACGCGCTCGCCGGGATCGAGCCCGGGAACGGCGCGCAGCGCCCCCGCGAGCGCACGCACCCGAGCGGCCCAGGCGCGGTGAGTGAGGTGGACGCCGGTCCCCACGGAAATGCCCGGCAAATCCGGAAAGGCCCGGCCGTTGCGCTCGACCCAGACGGCGATGTTCATCGAGGCGATCCTCCGGGAGACGAGAATGGCGCAGTCGCGCCCTCCCTGTCACGCGCGGGGCGAAAATCCCGGGAATCGCGGGCCTCGCGCATGGTTAATTCGTCCGAACTAAAAAAATGAAAATACAAAGTAAATCCCCGGCGAAGTTTTTAGACATTTGTCCCGTTTGCACTAGGCTCCCTCGCATGACGACAGACGCGATCCACGAATTCATTGCACCGGGAACGCGCGGAACGCTGGCGCGGATGCTGGTGCGGCAGAGCCGTGTGCGCGACATCTGCGATCAGATCGGACGCGGCCCGGTCGCGAAACTGACGAGCTCGCTGAGCCTCATCGGGGCCGTAGCGCTCTTCTCGCTGATCGCGGTGTCCTGCTCCGCGATCGTGGGCTCGATCCTCTGGTACGTGCTCTTCGGCAATCCCGACATGGGCGTGCCGCAGAACATTCCAGCTCTCGCGATCATCGTGAGCTTCCTCGTGAGCACGCCGGTCTTCTTCTATCTGCAGCTCACGATCCGGCGCCTGGCGGCCTCGCGCGAGGCGCTGAGCCAGTCGCGCGCCACCCTCGAGAACTTGGCGCGCCATCTCGTGACCGCTCGCGACGAGGCGGTGCAGGCCAATCGTGCGAAGTCGACCTTCCTCGCGAACATGAGTCACGAGCTGCGCACTCCGCTCAACGCCATCATCGGCTTCTCCGAGCTCATGTGCCAGCAGGCCTTCGGGCCGGTGGGCGAGCCGCGCTATCTCGCCTATCTCGAGGACATCCACGCGAGCGGCAAGCACCTGCTGAAGATCATCAACGACATCCTCGACCTCTCCAAAATCGAGGCCGGCAAGGGCACGCTCGAGGAGCAGTCCGCTCTCGCCGTGCGCGAGGTGGTCGATGGCGCCATGCGCATCGTCCGGCAGGAGGCCGAGCGCAAGGGCGTCCACGTCACGACGGACGTGCCCGCGGACCTTCCGGCGCTGGTGAGCAGCGAGCGCGAGCTCACGCAGATCCTCCTGAACCTGCTCTCGAACGCGATCAAGTTCACGGATCCCAACGGCCGCGTCGCCGTGCGCGCGGAGCTCGCGCGGAAGGGCGGGCTTGTCATCGCCGTCTCCGATACCGGGATCGGCATGACCAAGAGCGAGATCCGCGTCGCGCTGACGCCCTTCGCCCAGGTCGACAATCGCCTCGCGCGCAAGTACGAGGGCACGGGCCTCGGCCTGCCGCTCACCAAGGCGATGGTGGAGATGCATCAGGGACAGCTGCAGATCCACAGCGCGCGCGGGCAAGGCACCACCGTCATGCTGCATTTCCCCAAGAGCCGGCTCGTCTTCGCCTCGGAGGCGCAGAAGAGCATGCTCGTCGCCGCCTGATAAGAACGAACGAGAGGAACGCCGGGACTTCGCGCGAACCGAGACGGGGACAGAACGCCGGAGCACTTTTGATCGAGATGGCAAAGTACCTTTGAATTCCGTCGGGAGCGAAGAACATGGCGCAGAATGCGAACTCCAATTGGGCGTGGCAGTATCAGGCCGCCGTCGGCGACATCGAGACCTTCGCACGCTCGGTAGCCGATCCCCAGAAGCGGCGCGCCCTCCAGAGATTGGCCAATCACTACCTCGACTTGGTCGCCGCTGGCCTGCCCCAGAGCGTCGCCCCGACCCCGGGCTCCTGAAGCACCTGCCGCCGCACCCGTTCCCCGCCAACGTCGTCGCGATGGATCGCTGACCTCTGGCGCGGCTATTGCGCCGGCTTTAGTGTACCGGCCGAGATCACATGCTCGACCGCCCCTCCTTTGAAGCCCTCGATCGCGACGATCCGCTCGCGGCATTTCGCGAGCGGTTCCTCCTGCCGCCGGGGGTGATCTATCTCGACGGCAATTCCCTGGGCGCGCTGCCGAAGGCCGTGCCCGAGCGCATGCGGCAGGTCGTCGCGCGGGAATGGGGCGGAGGGCTGATCCGAAGCTGGAACGCCGCGCATTGGATCGACCTCCCGCGCGAGGTCGGAGACAAGATCGCGCCGCTGATCGGCGCCGAGCCCGGCGAGGTCGTGGCGGCCGACAGCACCTCCGTCAATCTCTTCAAGCTGCTCTCGGCGGCGCTCGAGCTGCAGAAGAGGCGGAGCGTCATCCTCTCCGAGGCCGACAACTTCCCGACCGACCTCTATGTCGCCGAGGGAGTCCGCGACCAGCTCGGCAGGGGGCACCGTCTGCGGCTGGTGGCGGGAGAGGAGCTCGTCTCCGCGATCTCCGAGGAGGTCGCGGTCGTGATGGCGACGCAGGTGAATTTCCGTACGGGCTTTCTGCACGATCTCGAGGCCGTGACGGCGGCGGCGCACCGGAAGGGCGCGCTCATGCTCTGGGATCTCTCGCATTCCGCGGGCGCGATGCCGGTGGCCCTCGGGCGCGCCCGCGCCGATCTCGCGGTCGGCTGCGGCTACAAATATCTCAATGGCGGGCCCGGTGCGCCGGCCTTCCTCTATGTCCGCCGCGACCTCCAGGACCGCATCCGGCCGCCGCTCTCGGGCTGGATGGGGCATCGCGAGCCCTTCGCCTTCGTGCGGGACTACGCGCCTGCGGAGGGCATCGCGCGCAATCTCTGCGGCACGCCGCCGATCCTGGCGCTGGCGGCCCTCGATGCCGCTCTCGATCTCTGGCGTGAGGTCGATCTCGAGGCCGTCCGCCGCAAGAGCATCGCGCTCTCCGAGCTCTTCATCGGCTTGGTGGAGGAGCGCTGCGCCGGGCTCGGCCTCTCGCTCGCGACGCCGCGGGAGGCCGAGCGGCGGGGAAGCCAAGTCTCCTTCCGGCACCCCGAGGGCTATGCGGTGATGCAGGCGCTGATCGCTGAGGGCGTGATC
This sequence comes from Allostellaceae bacterium, assembly GCA_035541215.1. GTDB lineage: Bacteria > Pseudomonadota > Alphaproteobacteria > ATCC43930 > CGMCC-115725 > DASZHJ01. The sequence continues at coordinate 4,317 of DATKNV010000144.1, forward strand.
GGCGATTTTCGCAGCCCCGATCTCCTGCGCTTCGGCTTCACCCCACTCTATCTCCGCTACATCGACGCATTCGATGCGGTCGCGGTCCTCGAGAGCATCCTGCGGGCACGCCGCTGGGATCGGCCGGAATTCAGGCGCCGCGCGGCAGTGACCTGACCGGTCCTAAATGGGGAGGCAACGCGACCTAGCCTAACCGGCGCGATGGCATATTCTTGTCACTCGCCTTCCCCTGCTTCCCGGAGACCATGGGGACAACTAGGGAGCGCCCATAGCATGGCGAAGCTCAGCGAGCGGCCCGGATGGACCGAGACGGTCAGGCCGGGCCGGCCGGTGCCGCCGGGCATCGAGATCGGCCGCCGGTTCGTCGCCAGCGATTATCGCAAGCAGATCTGGGAGATCGTCGCGGTCTCGCGCTACGTCGACGAGCCGATGCCGCACGTCCGTCTCTCGCGCGTAGGGGCACCCTACGACGTGAAGACGCTCTCCGCCGCGGTTCTCATGGATCGCCGCTTCTTCCACGCCGCGGACGAGGCCTAGGCCCGAGTCTTGCTACCGCTTGACCCGGATGCTGCGCCGCACTAATGCTGGCGCGTGCAGTCCTTTGGCGCGGAAGCCGGTTCGAACCGGTTGACGATTAACGAATTTTCCACCCGCCGCGCGAAAGCGGGACGGTCCTCGGGCTTCCCGGGGGCGGCCGGTCTCGCTCCTGCGCGCGGCCTCCTTCGGATATCCCCCGCTCATGCTCTATACGGCCTATCAAGTCCATAGCGACGTGCTCGCGCCTGTCCGCCTGATGGCGGAGGCAACTCGGGGCTGGCTCCAATACCCCTGGCCCTTCCTCGGCGGTCACCCCATGGTGCGGGGCTTGGCGGCTGCCTGCGAGCTGCTGTCGCGAGCGGGCATGTCCCATGAGCGTCCCGCCTTCGGCATTCACGAGGTCGCGGTCGCGGGCAAGCACGTCGCCGTGCACGAGGAGGTCGCCAAGCGGCATCCGTTCTGCAATCTCCTGCATTTCCGTAAGGAGATCGCCGCGGAGCAGCCGCGCGTGCTCCTGGTAGCGCCGCTCTCGGGGCATTTCGCGACGCTGCTGCGGGGGACGGTCGCGGCCTTGCTGCCGGAGCACGACGTCTATCTCACGGACTGGGTCAATGCCCGGAGCATTCCGCTCGTGCACGGCCGTTTCGACCTCGACGATTACATCGATCTCGTCGTCGAAGACCTGCGCTTCCTGGGGCCGGGGGCGCATGTGATCGCAGTCTGCCAGCCTTCGGTGCCCGTGCTCGCGGCAGTCTCGCTGATGGCGGCCACGGGGGATCCCGCGCAGCCCGCATCGATGGTCCTCATGGGCGGCCCCATCGATACCCGCGCCAATCCCACCGCCGTGAGCAAGTTCGGCGAGCGGCACAGCCTCGAATGGTTCGAGCGGCATGCGATCGGCACCGTTCCCGGCCGCTATCCCGGCGCCTTCCGGCGGGTCTATCCGGGGTTCCTGCAGCTCGTGGGCTTCGTGAGCATGAATCTCGACCGCCACGTCGCCGCCCATGTCGAGCTCTTCCGCGACCTCGTGCGCGGGGACGGTGAGAGTGCCACCGCCACCAAGGCCTTCTACGACGAATACCTCAGCGTCATGGATCTTTCCGCCGATTTCTATCTGCAGACGGTGCGGCGGGTGTTTCACGACCATGCGCTCGCCACCGACCGCTTCGTCTCGCGCGAGCGGAAGGTCGAGCCGCGGGCGATCGAGCGCACGGCGCTGCTCTGCGTCGAGGGCGAGAAGGACGACATCTGCGCGGTCGGCCAGACCAAGGCAGCGCTCGAGCTCTGCACCGGAATTCCCGGCGGCCGCCGCGCCTATCACCTGCAGCCCAAGGTCGGGCATTACGGCGTCTTCAACGGCCGGCGCTGGCGCGAGGAGACCTTCCCGAAGGTGCGTGACTTCATCCGCGCCTTTGGGTGAAATACGCGCGACAAGCACAAGGCACGAAAGCCTAGGGAGGGCCAGCCATGGCGGCTGCGACGAAGAAGGTCATCATCACCTGCGCGGTGACGGGGTCGATCCACACCCCCACCATGAGCCCGCATCTCCCGCTCACGCCCGACGAAGTCGCGACCCAGGCGATCGAGGCCGCGGAGGCGGGGGCGGCGATCCTCCATCTCCACGCCCGCGACCCCAAGGACGGCCGCCCGACCCCCGACCCCGGCGTCTTCATGCAGTTCCTGCCGCGGATCAAGCAGGCCACGAGCGCCGTCGTGAACATCACCACCGGAGGCGGCCACGGCATGACCGTGGAGGAGCGCCTGGCCGCACCGCTCAAGGCCTCGCCGGAGATGTGCTCGCTCAACATGGGCTCGATGAACTTCGGCCTCTTCCCGATGCTGCAGCGGTATAAGGAGTTCAAATACGACTGGGAGCCACGCCATTTGGAAGCCTCGCGCGACTTCATCTTTAGAAATACATTCAAGGACATAGAGAGAATTCTCAAAGAATTAGGTGAGGCGCATGGCACGCGCTTCGAGTTCGAATGCTATGACGTCGGCCATCTCTATACGCTGGCTCACTTTTTGGACCGTAAGCTCGTGAAGCCGCCGCTCTTCGTGCAGACGATCTTCGGCATCCTCGGGGGCATCGGAGCCGACCCTGAGAACCTCACGCACATGAAGCACATCGCCGACAAACTCTTTGGGGCGGATTACTATTGGTCGATCCTGGCCGCGGGCCGGCATCAGCTCCCGCTGGTCACTATGGGCGCCATCATGGGCGGCAACGTCCGGGTGGGCCTTGAGGACTCGCTCTACATCGGCAAGGGCCAGCTCGCGAAGTCGAATGCGGATCAGGTCCGCCGCATCCGCACCATCCTCGAGAACCTCTCGCTGGAAATCGCGAGCCCCGAGGATGCCCGGGCGATGCTCGCGCTCAAGGGCGGCGACCGGGTCTCGTTCTGAGCGGCGGCCGATGATCGACAAGCGCGTGGCGAGCCTCGCGGAGGCGGTGGCGGGCGTTCGGGACGGTGCCACCATCCTCTGCGCGGGGTTCGGCGCGGTGGGCGGGCCGGATGAGCTGCTCGATGCGCTCCTGGAGCAGGGAGCGAGGGATCTCGTGGCGGTCGCCAACAACGCCGGGAGCGGCGATCGCGGCCTTGCGGCGCTCATCGCCAACGGCAGAGTGCGGAAAGTGATCTGCTCCTATCCCCGCTCCGACCGCCCGCATGCCTTCGAGGCCGCCTATAAGGCGGGGAAGCTCGAGCTGGAGCTCGTCCCGCAGGGCACGCTCAGCGAGCGCATGCGCTGCGCCGCGGCGGGGCTCGGGGCATTCTATTCGCCGGTGGGAGTGGGAACGCGCCTTGCGGAGGGCAAGGAGACGCGGGAGATCGACGGGCGGCTCTATGTGCTGGAGAAACCCTTGAAGGGCGACGTCGCCTTCTGCAAGGCGCTCAAGGCCGACCGCTGGGGCAATCTCGTCTATCGGAAATCCGCGCGGAACTTCAATCCCGTGATGGCCATGGCCGCGGACCTCACGGTGGTGCAGGTGAAGGAATTCGTGGAGCTCGGCGCGCTCGATCCCGAAGGCATCCACACGCCCGGCATCTTCGTCGACCGCGTCGTCCAGGTGGGAGCAAAGCCATGAAGCCGCTGAGCCGGCGCCAGATCGCCTGGCGCGCCGCGCAGGACATCGCCGACGGCAGCTACGTGAACCTCGGCATCGGGTTGCCGACGCTGGTCGCGGATTTCATTCCCGGCGACCGCGAGATCGTCTTTCACAGCGAGAACGGGGTCCTCGGCCTTGGCAAGGCGCCGGCTCCGGGCGAGGCCGATCCCGACCTCATCAATGCCGGCAAGGGCGCTGCGAGCCTGCTCCCGGGCGGCAGCTTCTTCCATCACAACGACGCCTTCCTGATGATCCGCGGCGGCCACGTCGACGTCTCCTTGATGGGGGCCTTCGAGGTTTCCGAGCGCGGCGATCTCGCGAATTGGACGACCGACGATCCCGGCTTTCCTCCGGGCGTAGGGGGCGCCATGGACCTCGCCGCCGGTGCCCGCGAGGTGCGCGTCCTCCTGGAGCACACCACGAAGGACGGACAGCCGCGGCTCCGCCACCGCTGTCACTACCCGCTGACCGCGCCGCATTGCGTCAAGCGCATCTACACGAACCTCGCCGTGATCGACGTGACGGCCGAGGGGCTGCTGGTGCACGAGATGGTCGAGGGCTTGAGCCTCGCCGCTCTGCAGGAGGCGACGGAGCCGCCGCTCACCCTCGCCAACGACTGGCGTCCGCTGTCCGCGTCAGAGGTCTGACCGGCCGTCATCCGGGTGTCACGAGCCGGGGATTAAGAGCGTGCGCAGGGGGACTACTCAAGCAATGGGGAAGACCATGAAAAGTTGGATGCGGCTCCTGCCGCTGACGGCGGTTGCCTTGGCGCTCGGCCTTGCTCCGGCAGCGGCGCAGCAGGTGGCGCCGAAAGCGCCCAAGGGGATCGAGAAGATCGAGCACATCATCGTGATCTATCTCGAGAACCACAGCTTCGACGATCTCTTCGGGAAATTCCCGGGCGCGGACGGCCTCGCCAATGCCGGCAAGCGCGCCGTGCAGGTGGATCTCAACGGGAAGCCATACAAGACGCTGCCGCCGGTGATCGATGCCGGCAAGAAGCCGCCGGCGCCGGATACCCGCTTCCCCGCCAATCTCCCGAACAAGCCGTTCCCTCTCGATAAGTACGTGCCGCTCGATCAGAAGTATCCGAGCGCGATCCACGCCTATCTGCACGAGATCGCGCAGATCAACGGCGGCAAGATGAACAAGTTCGTCTCGGAGGGCGATTCGGGCGCGCTCGTCATGGGCTACAACGACGGCAGTAAGCTCGCGCTCTGGAAATACGCGAAGGAGTTCACGCTCTCCGACCACTTCTTCCACGCGGCCTTCGGCGGCTCCTTCCTCAACCACTTCTGGACCATCTGCGCCTGCACGCCGGTCTACAAGGACGCGCCGCAGTCGATGCGCTCGACCTTTGGTCCGGATGGGCACTTCACGAAGGACGGGCAGGTGCTGCCCGATCCCGAGGGCCACGTGGTCAACACGAGCTTCACCGTCTTCACGCCGCACCCCGCGAGCATCGCGGACAAGACCTTGCTGGTCCCGCCGCAGACGATGAAGACGATCGGCGACGAGCTCACGGAAAAGGGGATTTCCTGGGCCTGGTATTCCGGCGGCTGGAACGACGCCCTGGCCGGTCATCCCGATGCCAGCTTCCAGTTCCACCATCAGCCCCTCGCCTATTTCGCCAAATACGGCGACGGCACCGAGGCGAAGAAAGAGCATCTGAAGGACGAGGCCGATTTCGTCGCCGCCATTCAGGGCGGAACTCTTCCCGCCGTCAGCTTCTTCAAGCCCCTCGGCATCGAGAACCAACATCCCGGCTATGCCAATATCACCAACGCCGATCTGAAAGCCGCCAAGCTGATCGGAGAGATCGAGCAGGGGCCGCAATGGAAATCCACCGCCATCATCGTCACCTATGACGAGAACGGCG
>DATKNV010000145.1:0-2044 GCA_035541215.1 Allostellaceae bacterium
GACATCACCATCGACTTCCGCCTGGTGAAGGGCGCCGACCACTTCTTCCAGAGCCGGCTCGAGGAGCTCGACGAGGAGGTCGAGGACTACCTCACGAAGAAGCCGAGGCAGAAGATCGCGGCCGGCGGGCGCTAGCGCCTAGATCAATTTCCGCACGATGTGGTGGCGGTTAGAGGTATAGGGGCGCACCTCCTTGGGCCAGCGCCCGATCTCGCCTGCCTCGACCCAGGCCTTGCTGGTGAGGACGTCAGGACTGTCGATCTCGTAGATCGCGGTGTATTTCGGGGCACCCGCCCCGGTGAGTAGCTTCGTCTCGCCGCCGATTGTGAAATTGGCGGGCTCCGTGCGCAGCCGCTGCGCCGACCGCACACCCGGCACCTTCAGCAGGTTCGGGATGTGCTCGCGGTCGTAGACCTCGTTGAAGAGCGCTTCTTTCTCTGGCGCCACGTCCATGCTCACGATGAAGAGGTATTTCGTCGTAACGGGCATCTCTTCCTCCGTTGGAATCGTCGATTCAGGGCCTCTTTGGCGCCGTCCGGAAGGCGGCATCGATCGGCACTTGCAGCGCGAAGGCGAGCTTGTTGGTCTCGTTCGCCATGCCCACGATCGCCAGGAGCTCCCCCCACATCGCCTCGGTCATGCCGGCCTTTCGCGCCGCCGCGCCATGCGAGGCGATGCAGTAGTCGCAGCCGTTCGTGGCGCTCACCGCGAGGTAGATCATCTCCTTGGTCCTTGCGTCCAGCGCGCCCGGTGTCATGACCTCCTTGACGCTCTCCCAAGTCCGCTTGAGCGTCGGCGTATGCACCGCGAGCGCTTTCCAGAAATTATTGACGTCCGGCACGCCGCGGGTCCGCTTGATGTCGTCGTAGACCGCCCGCACCTCGGCATTCGCATTCTCGTACTGCACCAGCTCGCCCATGGCCCGTCCTTCTGAGATCGGTTGTTCGGATATGCAGGCATCAGGCGGAGTCAGACCTCCTCGGACTTCTCCCGCAGATTGGTGACAGCCTGCATTTCATAGAGACGATGCACGCCCATCCCCGCGACCATCGCAACCACGAAGATCAGGGTCTCGCTCCGCCCGAGGCCGAGCGAAGCCAGCGCCGGGCCCGGGCAATAGCCCACGAGGCCCCAGCCTGCGCCGAAGATGACCGCGCCGGCCACCAGGGGGCGATCCACCGAGCGGCGCACCGCGCCATGGAAGCCTGCATCGAGGACGGGCCGCGCACCCGCCAACCGATAGCCGATCGCGGCAACAGCGACGGCACCCCCCATCACGAAGGCGAGGCTCGGATCCCAATTCCCGGCGACGTCGAGGAAGCCCAGCACCTTCGCGGGATCGATCATGCGGGAAATCGTGAGTCCGAGGCCGAAGAGGAAGCCGGCTGCGAGCGAGACGAAGGAGCGTGCGGCCATCACTGCCTCATGCCCCGAGCTTGTGGCGCATTACGAAGACGACGAAAAGGGCCGTCCCCATGAAGGCCGCGGTCGCCACGAGCGAGCGTATCGAGAGCCGGGCGATACCGCAGACGCCGTGGCCGCTGGTACAGCCGCCGCCGAGACGAGTCCCGAACCCCACGAGGAGGCCCGCTGATATCAGCAAGACGGGGGATGACGCAATCGTCACGGGTGCCAGGCCGGAGGGTCGTGTCGCCGCATAGAGCAGCGGCGCCGCGACCATGCCCGCAAGGAAAGCGACGCGCCAGGCACGGTCGCCGGGCCCGGCCTGCGCGAGGCCCCCGAGAATGCCGCTGATGCCGGCGACGCGGCCATTCATGAGCCAAAGCAGCGCGGCGGAGAGCCCGATCAGGATGCCCCCGATAGCAGCGGAAACCGGCGTGAAATTCTCCATCCTCAACCTCGCGAGATGCTCGATAGAGGCCGTCGAACGGCGCTGCCGCCCTAATCCGCGAAGGGATCGCGGACCAGGATCGTGTCGTCGCGCTCCGGGCTCGTCGAGAGCAGCGCCACCGGCGCCTCGATCAGCTCCTCGACGCGGCGGATGTACTTGATCGCGGTGGCCGGGAGGTCGGCCCAGCTGCGC
>DATKNV010000146.1:0-38695 GCA_035541215.1 Allostellaceae bacterium
GCTCTTCGCGATATCCAAGCCGATCGTCACTGTGTAACCTTCCATTGGACGGCTCCTGTCTTTGGGGTGCTCTCAAGCAACCCCGTTTTGGCACTTCGATGCCGTTCGACAAGGGCCGTCCACCCCATCTCTGCGCGAAAACCTTTTCTATCCCTCGTTTGCCACACTGACCGCCGGGGGCGGCATCCTCGCCAGCCTTGTCTCGCGGTGGAGGATGTAGAGGCCGCTCCCGATCACTATGACGGCGCCGAGGAGGAAGATCGGCTCGGGCACGTCATGCCAGATGAAATAGCCGAGCGCGGCCGCATAGGGGAGCGCGGTGTAGTCGAAGGGCGCGATCACCGCCGCGGGCGCCAGGCGGAAGGCGCGGGTGATCGCGAGCTGGCCCACGCCGCCCATGATTCCCACCAGCATCAGCAGCGGCAGGTCGATCGCGCTGGGCGTGACCCAGACGAACGGCATGGTCAAGGCACTCGCGAGCGTCGTCGTGCAGGTCACGTAGAAGACGATCGAGACCGTGGTCTCGGTCTTGCCGAGATTGCGGAGGAAGACGAGGGAGATCGCATAGCACACCGTCCCCAGGAGCGTGATCAAGGTGGCGGCATCGGCGACTCCGGCGTCGGGCCGCACCATGATGAGGACACCGAGGAAGCCCACGATGACCGCGCTCCAGCGCCGGATGCCCACGCGCTCGCCCAGGAGCGGAACCGAGAGCGCGGTGACGAAGAGTGGTGCCGCGAAGGCGATGCCGAAGACGTCGGCCAAGGGAAGAAAGCGATAGGCGTAGAAGAAGCAGACGGTGGCGCCGAGCCCGATGAGCGCGCGTCCCGCTTGTCCCAGCGGCCGGCGCGTGCGGAACGGCGCGCTCCCCTCCCGCAGCAGCGAGGGCAGCAGCGGCATCAGGCCGAAGACCGAGCGGAAGAACACGATCTCCATCACGGGATATCTCGGCGCGAGCCACTTGATGAGCGCGTCCATGGTGCTGAAGACCATGACCGCCAGCAGCATCGAGGCGATGCCGCGCCCGATCGTGGGCTCGCTGGCGGGAAGCGCGGACGAGGCGGGCATCGCGAGGACTCGTGGAAGGGAAGAGGAACGCGGCGCGGCACGGCCGTCGTTCTTAGCGGGCCGCCGCCCGCGACGGCAAGAGTTGGCCGGTACGAGCAAACCGTTGACGGCCACCTTACGAAAATTTTATCTTGATTTACCAGATAGATATGGCATCTTTCTAACCTAATTCCTAGACGAATCGCAGTAAGAGGCGCACCAGCGCTTCCGGGAGATGCTAGTATTTTCGAGGCCTTATGGTTAACGGGCGGGACATGGTGACTCGGCGAGGCGTCCTGCGTTGGGTGGGACGGATCGCGGCGACCTCGGCGCTGGCGAGCTGGGCGCCCGGAGCCTTCGCGCGCACGGCGCCGGCGAAGCCCTCTGCGCGCCGCCTCGTCGTGCTCGATCCCGGCCATGGCGGCGTCGATCCCGGCGCGATCGGCATCAGCGGCATCTACGAGAAGCAGATCTCATACGGGGTCGCGACGGAAGTCGCGCGTCTCCTCGAGGCGACGAAGCGCTACAAGGTCGTGCTCACGCGCAGCCAGGACGAGTTCGTCGCACTCGAGGATCGCGTGGCGCGCGCACGCGCGGCGCACGGCGATCTCTTCCTCTCGATCCATGCGGACGCGATCCCGGATTCGGCCGTGCGCGGCGCATCCGTCTTCACGCTCTCCGAGCGCGCCTCGGACGCCGAGGCGGCGGCCCTCGCGCAGCGCGAGAACAAGGCCGATCTCATCGCGGGCATCGATCTCTCGCGCCATCCGCCGGAGGTCGGCAGCATCCTCCTCGACCTCGCGCGGCGGCAGACCAACAACCTCTCGATCGTGCTCGCGCGGAAGCTCGTCAACGAGCTCGGACGCGAGGTGCGCCTCCTCAACAACAGCCACCGCTCCGCGGGCTTCGTGGTGCTGAAGGCGCCGGACATCCCCTCGGTGCTGGTCGAGCTCGGCTGCCTCTCGAACAAGGACGAGGAGAAGCAGCTTCGCGCCCAGAGCTACCAGAAGAAGCTCGCGCTCGGCGTGGTGCGCTCCGTCAACGACTACTTCGACCAAATGCACACGGCCTGAGCGCCGCGGCGCGGAGGGTTGCCGCCCCCTAAAGGCGGCGGAAATTTCTTAACGATTCATTCATCTATCTTCGGTAGAACAGGCTTGCGGGACCTGGCCGGCCCCCCCGCCGGCCTCCCGTAAGTCCTTCGGGCTTTTCCTCCCTGAAACTTGGGCCGCATGTTCTCATGCGGCTCTTTCTTTTTGTTTTCAGAGGGTTGCGCGGATCAGGGGGTGATCTTTCCGTCCCGGACGGCGATCCGGACGGGCCTCACCTCGATCTTCTTCCAGACGCCTTCCTTGACGTAGGGCTCGCGCGCAAGCCAGGCGTCGAGCTCGGCCCGGCCGGGGAATTCCATCACCACCACCGAGCCCATCATGCCGCCGGTGTCGTTGAGGAGCGCCGCCCCTACGACGATCTCGCCCCTCGCCACCATCGGCTTGATCCCCTCGAAATGCGCGGGCCGCGCCGCCTTCCGCCGCGCCGGCGCCTCGGCATCGGTCGCGTCATAGGCGAGAACGAGGAATTGGGCCATGAGGCTGTCTCTCCTCTCGGGACCGGTCGGGAAGGGGAAACTGGTGCTGCCGAGTGGGATTGAACCACCGACCCCGTCCTTACCAAGGACGTGCTCTACCACTGAGCTACGGCAGCGCCGGCGATCTCTGCGGGACCGAGGCAATACACCGGCCTGCCCGAGCTTGGCAAGTGAGCTAGCCCAGGGTCACCGAGGGCAGGGCCTTGCTCGCGATTGCCCAATGGGTCTTGGCTCCGAGGCCGCCCTCGGCGTGATGCCGGAAGAGGCCGATCGCGCCCTGAAGCCGCTTTTCGCCGTCGGGCTCGAGGGTCTCGATCGCGACGACGGCGCCGCGCGTCTCCGGCCGGATGCGGCTCCGCGCGTCCTGCCGCCAATTCCAGCGCCGGCACAGGATCTTCTCGGCGTCGGCATAGACGACCTCGCGCGGCGGGACCGGCTCCTCGGCCGGCGGCTCCTGGCCCCCATCGAGGAAGCGCTCGCCCTCTCCCGCGTAGCGGAAGACCAGCGGCGATTTGAGCCCCGCGAGATCGTCCGCGCAGACGGCGACGCGGAAGCGCACGGAGATCGCATTGCAGAGATCGATGAGCGGCAGCACCCGCGGCAGCATCTCTCCGGCCTTGAGCCGCCGCAGCAGCGTGTCGCAAGCGCTGCGATAGACGATCTTCTTGGCGCCGTTCGCGCGGTAGGGCGCCCGGCGCGGGTCGTCCTCGGGGAGCTTCTCCAGCTCTGCAAGGGCGGCCTGAACGTCGCGCTCGACGGCGCGGAAGGCCGCGCGCCAGCGGCCGATCTCCGGCACCTTCTCGAGATCGCGCTCGGCGAGCGAGGCCTGCACGTCGCGCTCGACGTAGTGGACGAGCGCCCGAATTCCCGGAGCCGGGCTCTCGGCGGGCGCTAATCCCGTGAGCAGGCCCAGGGCGACGCGGAACTCCGGAAACTGCGGGAGGATGTCGGCGATGGAGAGTTCGATCATGCTCGGCGAACCTTACGCGCGGGTGCAGGTCGAAGAAAGTCGAAACCCGGGCGTCGGAGCGCGTCTTGACCATTCCGTGCAGAGCGGCCACGTTCCCTGCGATGAGCAACGCGAGGACGCCCCCCAAACTCGGTAGCACCGGCGCGAGCGCGGCGGCCGCGCGCAGGGCACGGCTTGCGGCGGCTCTGCGTGAGAATCTCCGCAAGCGCAAGGCTCAGGCGCGCCAGCGTTCGGCGGCGAGCGATGGGGACGGGGCATGCTCCAGGAGTCAAGGTAAGGTGAGCGAGGATTGACCTCCCTCGTGCGACGGGAATGGTCGAGGAGGGGGAGCGGCCGAGTCCAGCGGTGAGCCGAGCGCGGCGGGGGGATCGCGACACCGGTTGCGCCGAAGCGGGTGTGAGATGTGTGGACAGGACCGAATTGGGCCTCCCGCACAATGACTTCGGCGCGTCCGGCCGGAGGGTTCATTTGTGAGCGCTTTGTGAGTGCTAAATGCTTGATCTCTAGTATGAGGCCGTTAACTTCATTGCGAGGGGCGGGCACATTCGATGGCCGACGATGAAAGGCGCTATTTGCGCGAATGCCAGGAGAGGAAGGTGTGCCCGACGTGTCAAAAGCCTCTCGGGACAAGATTCGGGAGTGGCCGCTCTGAGGAGGGTGTTTTCTGTAGTCTCGATTGCTACACCAATTGGCATGCGGCGACGCTAGTGCGACGGCACCGCGACCGATTGCGCAAGGACCAAGATGATCGGTAGCAGCCACACTGGAGCGGCGTTGTTCCCGGAGTCGGTTGATGTCGGCTCGACTGCTGCCGCGGGCGCAAAAATCGGGACCGGTGTCCTGCCTTATCAGGCTATCGTCGCGATGCTCCGTTCGAGAGAGCTCACCGCGGTACCTGATATCGACCTGAACCAAATTCAGCCAGCAAGCATGGATCTGCGCTTGGGTCGTTATGCTTATCGTGTGCGGGCGAGCTTCTTGCCTGGCCCGACCTCGACCGTAATGGACAAAGTCAACCAGATGGATGGCTATCCGCCGCTCGACCTGGCCGAGGGTGCGGTGCTGGAAACGGGCTGCGTGTACGTTGTGGAACTGCTCGAGAATGTGCGCTTGCCCAGCGTGGTCTCGGGGTTCGCGAACCCGAAGAGCTCCACGGGGCGTTTGGATATTCTTACACGCCTTATTGCCGATCGCAGTACGGCATTCGATCAGATCGAGCGCGGCTACGAAGGCAAACTCTACGTCGAGATTGCGCCGCAGACATTCAGCGTCATTGCGCGCCAAGGCACGCGACTCAACCAAGTCAGATTTCAGCGCGGGAAGCCCGTAATAGCCGGTAGCGAACTCCAGCGACTCTACGACGATGGTCAACTCGTCCGTGCCGACGGCCGGCTGCAGCCGATAAGGGAAAATCTCGTTCCCGTAACCATCGACCTAAAAGGGAGCGGTCGTGGGAGCGTCATTGGCTATCGCGCAAAGAAGCACACTCATAAGATCGATTTGGACAAAGTAGCGACTTATGACCCCCATGATTTTTGGGAGCGCATTGAATTTCACTCTGAGCCCGCCCTCATCCTCGACCCAGACGAATTCTACATCCTCGCGACATGCGAAGAGGTCGGGGTGCCGCCGGAGCTGGCCGCCGAAATGGTGCCGTACTACACGCGATCAGGAGAATACCGCGTCCATTACGCCGGGTTCTTTGATCCGGGGTTCGGCTGGAAGGGGCGAGCGCAAGGCAGTAGGGCGGTCCTTGAGGTGAGGTCCCACGAGGTTCCGTTCATGCTCGAGCACGGGCAGATCGTCGGTTGGATAAGATATGAGCGCATGGCGGGGCAGCCCGACCGAACCTATGGCTCTCAAATCAAATCACACTATCAGGATCAGGGCTTGACCCTCGCCAAGCATTTCGTTCCCTTCGGGCGCTAGACTGACCTAGGCTCTGGACGCTCAACCGCGGAATCCGCCCCCGCTAGAGACCGAATCGATCGATAGCTTCGAATTATCGCCAGCGCGGCGTCACGCTTCCAAGACTGTAGCGAATTCCGCCATAATCGGGGCCTAGATAGGGGACCGCCGGTAGGTCAGCATCGTTTCGAGAGGGGCTCCCCGAGGTCATGGACAAGATTCGCATCCGCGGCGGCAAGCCGCTCGAGGGCAAGATCAGGATCGGCGGCGCGAAGAACGCGGCGCTGCCGCTGATGGCGGCGGCGCTGCTCACCGACGAGACCCTGACGCTCAGGAACCTGCCGCGCCTCGTCGACATCGACACCATGGCGCATCTCCTGGTCCAGCACGGCGCCTCCATCACCTTGAACGGCGTCGAGACCGCGGAGGAGCACGGCCACACCGTGGAGCTCCGCGCCAAGCGGATCGTCTCCACCACCGCCCCCTACGATCTCGTGCGCAAGATGCGGGCCTCCGTGCTGGTGCTGGGGCCGCTGGTCGCGCGCGCGGGCGAGGCGAGGGTCTCGCTCCCCGGCGGCTGCGCCATCGGCACGCGGCCCGTCGATCTCCACATCAAGGGCCTGGAGCGGCTCGGCGCCAAGGTGACGCTGCACCAGGGCTACATCGAGGCGACGGCCCCCAAGGGGCTCAGGGGTGCGGAGGTCGTCTTCCCCACCATCTCCGTCGGCGCCACCGAGAATCTGCTGATGGCCGCGAGCCTCGCCGAGGGCGAGACCATCCTCGTCAACGCCGCGCGCGAGCCCGAGATCGTCGATCTCGCGCGCTGCCTCGCGGCCATGGGCGCGGAGATCGAGGGCGCGGGCACCGACCGCATCCGCATCCGCGGCGTCTCCCGCCTGCACGGGGCCGAGCATCGGGTCATCCCCGACCGCATCGAGACCGGCACCTACATGGTCGCGACCGCCATTACCGGCGGCACGGTCGAGCTGCTGGGCGCCGACAGCGACAGCCTCGCCTCGGTGATCCGCGTCCTCGAAGGCGCGGGCGTGAGCGTGACGCCGACGCCGGGCGGCCTCCTGGTGAAGCGCCTCAACGGCAGGCTCTCGGGCGTCGACGTCATGACCGAGCCCTTCCCGGGCTTCCCGACCGATCTCCAGGCGCAGATCATGGCGCTGATGACGACGGCCGAGGGTGCGGCGATGATCACGGAGACGATCTTCGAGAACCGCTTCATGCACGTGCCCGAGCTCTGCCGCATGGGCGCCAACATCAACGTGCACGGCGCCTCCGCGATGGTGCGGGGCGTTCCGCGTCTTGCGGGCGCGCCGGTGATGGCGACGGATTTGCGCGCTTCGGTCTCGCTGGTGCTCGCGGGGCTCGCGGCCGGCGGCGAGACCCTCGTGAACCGCGTCTACCACCTCGACCGCGGCTACGAGCGCCTCGAGGAGAAGCTCGCGGCCTGCGGCGCCGACATCGAGCGGCTCAGCGATGGCTGACCAGGCCCGCGCGGCCGAGACCCTGAAGCTCATCGCGCGGGACGAGGAGGACCTCGCCGTCCTCTCGGCGGTGCTGCAGGACGCGCTGATCCCGATCTCCGAGATGGCCTATCTGCCGGAGGAGCGGCGCTTCCTGCTGGTCGCGAACCGCTTCCGCTGGGAGGCGCCGCACGACCGTCCCCGCGACAATTTCGAGCGCCGCCTGACCGGGCTCAGCATCGGCGGGGTGACGGCGGTCAAGCGGCGCGGGTTCAGCCTCGCTGAGCCCGACCGCATCCTGGCCTTGCTCGCGATCCGGCGAGTGGAGGGCGCGCTCCAGCTCGACTTCGCGGGCGGTGCCGCGATCCGGCTGGAATCCGGCGGGATCCTGTGCCATCTAGACGACCTCGGCGAGCCCTGGCCCACCCGCTGGCAGCCTCGGCATCCCCTGGACGACGCGGGCGGCTAGCGCCCGCCCGGCTATCCACCTCGGAGAGAGCGAGCGTGACGCGCGGCAACGAGACGCTGGTATTGGCGCTACCCAAAGGACGCATCCTCGGCGAGGTCGTGCCGCTGATGCGGCGCGCGGGCATCGAGATCGAGCCCGAATTCGCGAACGACGATTCACGGAAGCTCCGTTTCTCGACCAATCATCCGGGCCTCGACGTCGTGCGCGTGCGCAATTTCGACGTCGCGACGTTCGTCGCTTTCGGCGCCGCGCATCTGGGCGTCGCGGGGAACGACGTGCTCATGGAGTTCGAGTATCCCGAGATCTACGCGCCGCTCGACCTCCGGATCGGCCGCTGCCGCCTCGCGGTCGCGGCACCCAAGGAGCTCGTGGGGCAGGACGACCCCCAGCGCTGGAGCCGCGTCCGCGTCGCGACCAAATATCCGGAGATCACGCGCCGGCACTTCGCCGCGCGCGGCGTCCAGGCCGAGTGCATCAAGCTCAACGGCGCGATGGAGCTCGCGCCGGTCCTGGGCCTCTGCCGGCGCATCGTCGATCTCGTGCAGACCGGCGAGACCCTGCGCGCGAACGGGCTCGTCGAGATCGAGCACGTCGCGGACGTGACCTCGCGCCTCATCGTCAACCGCGCCGCGCTCAAGACCCGCCCGCGCGAGATTCACGGCTGGATCGACCGCTTCCGCGAGGCCGCGGATGCCGCGTAGGCTCGCGACACCCGATCCCGGCTTCGCCGCCGGTTTCGCGGCACTTCTCGAGGAGAAGCGCGAGACCGCGGAGGACGTCGATGCCGCGGTCGCCGCGATCCTCGCGGACGTCCGCGCCCGCGGCGACGCCGCCGTGATCGAGGCGACGAAGCGCTTCGACCGCCTCGACCTCACGCCCGCGACGATGCGGATTTCCACAGCAGAGATCGCGGCGGCGGAGTGGCAGTGCGCGGCCGAGACGCTGGCGGCACTCCGCCTCGCGGCCGAGCGCATCGAATCCTATCACCGCCGCCTCATGCCGGCCGATCTCGACTACGTCGATCCCCAGGGGATTCGCCTGGGCGCGCGCTGGCGGCCGATCGCGGCGGTCGGGATCTACGTGCCGGGCGGGCTCGCCGCATATCCCTCCTCGGTGCTGATGAACGCGATACCCGCGGGGGTCGCGGGGGTCGAGCGCGTCGCAATGGTCGTGCCGGCGCCGGAGGGGAAGCTCAACCCTCTCGTGCTGGCGGCGGCGAGGCTTGCGGGCGTCGGCGAGATCTATCGCATCGGCGGCGCGCAGGCGGTGGCGGCGCTCGCCTACGGCACCGCGACCGTTCCCGCCGTCGACAAGATCGTCGGCCCCGGCAACGTCTATGTTGCGGCGGCGAAGCGGCGCGTCTTCGGCACCGTCGGCATCGACATGATCGCGGGCCCCTCGGAGATCCTTGTGCTCGCGGACGCCAAGAACGATCCCGCCTGGATCGCCGCCGACTTGCTCTCGCAAGCGGAGCACGATGCCGCCGCGCAGGCGATCCTCATCACGAACGACGGCGCCTTCGCGGACGCCGTCGCGCGCGCCGTCGATGCACAGCTGAAGACGCTGCCACGGGGATCGATCGCGGGCGAGAGCTGGGCGCGGCACGGCGCGCTCATCGTCGTCCGCGATTGGGAGGAGGCGCTGCCGCTCGTCGACCGCATCGCGCCGGAGCATCTGGAGCTGGCGCTCGAGGACGCCGAGGCGCTCGCGGGGCGCGTGCGCAATGCCGGCGCGATTTTCCTCGGACGCCACACGCCGGAGGCCGTCGGCGACTACGTCGCCGGACCCAATCACGTGCTGCCGACGGCGCGGAGCGCGCGCTTCTCCTCCGGTCTCGGCGTGCAGGATTTCATGAAGCGCACCTCGCTCCTGGCCTGCGGCCCCGAGGGGTTGCGGGCGGTGGGGCCGGCGGCGATCGACCTCGCGCGCGCCGAGGGTCTCGACGCACACGCACTTTCGATCGCGATCCGGCTCAACCTGCCGCCGCGCTGAGTCCATGGCCGCGCGCGACCAGCGCATCGTCAAGATCGACCTCGACGAGAAGAGCGTCGTCCGGCGCAACGCCGACATCGAGCACGAGCGCGCGGTCGCGATCTTCGATTTGCTGGAGGAGAATTTCTTCGCCCCGGTCGCGCCGCGCACGGGTCCGTTCCATCTGCGGGTCGGGCTCGAGGAGAGCCGGCTCATCCTCGATCTCCGCGGCACCGACGAGACGCCGCTCGACCGCCTGGCGATCCCGCTGCAGCCTTTCCGCGGCATCATCCGCGACTACTTCCTGATCTGCGAGAGCTATTACAAGGCGATCCGCACCGCGACCCCCTCGCGGATCGAGGCGATCGACATGGGCCGGCGCGGCCTCCACAACGAGGGCTCGGAGCTCCTGCGCGAGCGCCTCGCGGAGAAGGTCGAGATGGACCTCGACACCGCGCGCCGGCTCTTCACGCTCATCTGTGTCCTGCACATCCGGGGCTGAGACGATGGCGCGGCTTCCCGGCAGCGTGCTCTTCGCCTGCAACTACAACTCGATCCGCTCGCCCATGGCGGCGGCGATGCTGCGGCGGCTGCACGGCCAGCGCATCTTCGTCGACAGCGTGGGCCTGCGCGCGCTCCCGATCGATCCCTTCGTGGTCGCGGTGATGGAGGAGATGGGGATCGACCTCGCGAGCCATCGCTCCAAGACCTTCGAGGAGCTCGAGGACGGCTCCTTCGATCTCGTGATCTCGCTGACGCCGCAAGCGCAGCATCGCGCGGTCGAGCTCACGCGCAGCACGGCCTGCGAGGTCGAGTTCTGGCCCTCGCACGACCCCAGCGCCGTCGAGGGAAGCCGCGCGGAGATCGTCGCGGCCTACCGCGCGCTCCGCGACGACCTCTGGCGCCGCATCCGCGAGCGCTTCCCGCCGGGGATGCAGGCACAGGTGTAACGGCGGCGGTCCAGCTCACGAATCGCTGGGCCGCACGAAGCAGCGCACGCCGGAATGCGGTTCCCAGCACGCGACGGCGGAGCCGGTGGGATTGGGGGTGTGGTCGAGAATCATTGGGGGCGGGACGGGAACCCATTTCGGCTCCTGCACGCCTGAAAATCGACGGTCGAGCAGGAATTCGTAGCGATTCCCGACGATGCGATACTGCACCGGCCGGCAGTCCGCGATGCTGCAACACCCCATGTTGGTGTCGGGCTGCCTCAAGCCCCGATACCACTCCGAGACGCTGGAATCGGGATCGGCGCCCTCGGGCGCTGCCGCCGTCAGGATCAGAAGCAAGAACGGGCCGAGCGCCCATGAGGTCTTGGCGGAAGGTATCCGATTCGGATGACGGTCGTCCGGAGAGCGAGCTTGCAGAGTTTGACGCATGGCCGAGGCCTTTCGTCTCGGAGACGTGAGCCGGCGGTCGCTGATACGAGTGTCGGTCCTCGCATTCGTGCCGGCCGGTCACCTCGTGCGCCTCACCTGCGAGATGTGCGGACCTCCGCAGCGGCGGCAGCAGCCTTAATGGTAATCAATCTCGGATCGCTCGGCACTTTTTCAAGCTCGCCCCGCCGGGGATGCAGGTCCGGGTGTCGCGGGGGATCGCGGGTCGAAAGATTGCGAGCGGCGTGTTATTCTTCAAACGGATTAGCCGGAGGGGCGAAGCCGAGATGGCGCGCGGCGATTCGGAGCACGCGGCCCAAATTGCCGAGCAGGAGCGCCAGTTCCGCGAGGCCCTCGAGTATTGTCCGGCGGGCCTGGTTGCGGTGGACGAGGACGGGCGGCTGCTCTTCCACAACGCTCGTCTGAGAGAGCTTCTGGGATACGAGAAGGAAGAGCTCGAGCTCTTCGACACCAGAAAGTTCTGGCACGATCTCGACCAGCGCCAGCGCATCATCGACACCCTCCGCGAGCGCGGCGGGCAGCTCCTGAATCAGGCGGCGGTCTGGAGGACGAAGCAGGGCAAGCTGCTGGACGTCGAGATTTCCTACGTGCAGGTCGCGTATCGGGGCGGCCACACCAGCTTCGTCGGCGGCAAGCGGGTGATGTGGGTCTACGACGTCTCCGCCATCAAGCAGCGGAACGCGCAGATCGAAGAGCAGGAGCGGCAATTCAGGGAGATCCTCGAATACTGCCCGGCCGCGCTCGTCGTCGTCGACGAGGGCGGCAAGCTGATCTTCCACAATGCCCGCCTCGGCCAGCTTCTCGGCTACGACGAGGCGGAGCTGCAGGGCTTCGATACGAGACGGTTCTGGCAGGACCTCGAGCAGCGCGCGCGGGTGATCGAGGCCCTGCGCGAGCGCGGCGGCCAGCTTCTCGACCAGGAAGCCCTCTGGAGGACCAAGGACGGGAAGCCGCTGCACGGACTCGTCTCCTACGTCCAGGTCGCATATCAAGGCGGCCATGTGAGCTTCGCGGGCGCCAAGCGCATGATGTGGATCTACGACATCACGGCGCTCAGGAGCGCAGAGGAGGCGCGCAAGCGCAGCGAGCAGCGCCTCGTCGATGCCATCGAGACGATCTCCGAGGGATTCGTCTGCTACGACGCCGAGGATCGCCTCGTCGTCTGCAACTCCTGCTATCGCAATCTCCTATACGCCGGCAGCGACTTCGCACCGACGCCGGGGATGAGCTTCGAGACCATTGTCCGCCGCGCGGCCGAGCACGGCGCGATCAAGGACGCCGAGGGCCGCGTCGAGGAGTGGGTCGCCGAGCGCCTGCAACAGCATCGCAATCCCGGCCCGCCGCACGTGCAGCATCGCCGCGACGGAAGATGGATGATGATCAGCGAGCGGCGGACCGAGGATGGCGGCACCGTCGCCGTCTATTCCGACATCACCGAGCTGAAGCAGCGCGAGGAGAGCCTCGCCGAGAAATCCGCCGCCTTGGAGACGCTCTCGAGCAAGCTCGCGAAATATCTGGCGCCGCAGGTCTACGACTCGATCTTCGCCGGGCGGCAGGAGGTGAGGATCGCGAGCCAGCGCAAGAAGCTCACGGTCTGCTTCTCCGACATCGCGGGATTCACGGAGACCACCGACAAGCTCGAATCGGAGGATCTGACCCAGCTCCTCAATCTCTACCTCACGGAGATGTCGAAGATCGCCTTGGCCCACGGCGCCACGATCGACAAATACGTCGGCGATGCGATCGTGATGTTCTTCGGCGACCCCGAGACGCGCGGCGTCAAGGAGGACGCGCTCCAATGCGTCAAGATGGCGCTCGCGATGCAGAAGCGGATCGCCGAGCTCTCCGCCGATTGGCGCAATGCCGGGATCGAGGCGCCGCTGCGCAGCCGCATCGGCATCCATACGGGCTTCTGCACCGTCGGCAATTTCGGCAGCGAGGACCGGATGGACTACACGATCATCGGCGGCGCCGTGAATCTCGCCTCGCGCCTCGAGCACGAGGCGGAGCCGGGCAGCGTCCTCATCTCCTTCGAGACCTACGCGCAAGTGAAGGACGAGATCGAATGCGCGGAGCAGGGCCAGATCCGCGTCAAGGGCATCGCCTATCCCATCATGACCTATCGGGTGATCGACCTGAAATCGAGTCTCGTTGCCCCTCGCCCCGGAATCCGCGCGGAGCTGCCGCACCTGCGGCTCGAGGCCGAGCCCGAGCGCATGTCGGCCGAGGAGCGCGAGCGAGCGGCCGCCGCGCTGCACGCCGCGCTAGATAGGATTACGTCCGGCCGCTAGGCGGATAGGGCTCAGGACACCGCGTCGTCGATCTCCGCGCCGCTCCGGTCGAAGCCGCGATTGGACCGCAGCAGCTGCCGCGTATAGGGATGGCTCACCTTGCCGGACGCGAGCGCATCGGCGGTCGTGATCTCCACGATCTCGCCGTGGCTCATCACGGCGACGCGCTCGCAGAGATGCGCGACCACCGCGAGATCGTGGCTCACCATCAGCGCGGTGAGGCCGCGGTCCCGCCGCAGCCGCGCCAGGAGGTTCAAAATCTCCGCCTGCACGGAGACGTCGAGCGCGGAAGTGGGCTCGTCGAGCAGCAGGATGCGCGGCTCCAGGATGAGCGCGCGCGCGATCGCCACGCGCTGCCGCTGGCCGCCCGAGAGCTGGTGGGAAAAGCGATAGCGATGCTCGCGGCCGAGGCCGACCTCCCGCAGCGCCGCCGAGATGCGGCGATCGGTGTCGCCGAGGCGGTGAATGGCGACGGGCATGCTCAGTGTCTGGTCGACCGTCTGGTTCGGATGCAGCGAGCCATAGGGATCCTGGAACACCATCTGCACCATCTTGCGCTCGGCCTTGGTCCGCTGCCCGCCCATCTCCTGCCCGGCCAAGCTGACGCGGCCCTGCACGTGCGGAATGAGGCCGGCGATCGCGCGCAGCACGGTCGATTTGCCCGAGCCGGACTCGCCCACGAGCCCGAAGGCCTCGCCCTCGGCGACGCTGAAGGAGACGCCGCTCGTGGCGTGGATGCGCCGCGTGCCGATGCCGTAGGTGACGGTGACGTCCTCCAGCGCGATCACGGGGCATCCGCCGCCCAGGACGGGTCGCGCTGCAATTGCGGCAATTCCGCGCGCCGCCTTCCGAGCTCCGGCAAGGAGGCGAGCAGGCCGCGGGTGTAAGGGTGACGCGCGCTCGCGAGCTCCGAGGCCCTGCAGGTCTCGAGAACGCGCCCGGCATACATCACGAGCACGCGGTCGCAGAACGCCGAGACCAGGTGCAGGTTGTGGCTGATGAGGATGAGGCCCATCCCGCGCCGGCGCACGAGGTCGTCCATGATCGCCAGCACCTGGTGCTGCACGGTCACGTCGAGCGCCGAGGTCGGCTCGTCCGCGATGAGGAGATCGGGCCCCGCGATCAGCATCATCGCGATCATCACGCGCTGGCCCATGCCGCCGGAGACCTGATGGGGATAGAGCGCGTAGACGCGCTCGGGGTCGCGGATGTGCACCGCCGCCAGCATCTCGAGCGCCGCGGTCCGCGCCGCCGCGGCGCCGCTTCCGAAGTGGCAGCGGTGCGTCTCGGCGATCTGGTGCCCCACGCTCATGACGGGGTCGAGCGAGTATTTCGGGTCCTGCAGGATCATCGCGACCCGCTTGCCGCGGAGACGGCGGAAGCCGCGCTCGTCGAGCCGCAGCAGGTCCTCGTCTCCGAGGCGCAGCTCGTCGGCCTCGACGCGGCCGGGCTCCGGCACGAGGCCCATGATCGCGCGCCCCGTGGTCGATTTTCCCGATCCGGATTCGCCGACGATCCCGAGGCGCTCCCGCCCCAGGGTGAAGGAGACGTCGCGGACGGCCACGAAATCGCCCTCGTCGCCGGGATAGGTCACCCTCAGATTGCTCACGGTGAGGAGCGGAGAGGCGGTCATGCCGAGCGGGAATCCGCGACGTCGCGGAGACCGTCGCCCAGCAGGTTGAACCCGACGCTCGTGACGAAGATGGCGATGCCCGGGATGGTCGAGACCCACCAGTGGTCGAGGAGCACCTGCCGGCCCGAGGAGACCATCGCGCCCCATTCGGGCGCCGGCGGCTGCGCGCCCAGGCCGAGGAAGCCGAGGCCCGCCGCGGTCAGGATGATTCCGGCCATGTCGAGGGTGAGGCGGATGATCACCGAGGGGAGGCAGAGCGGCACGATCTGCGAGACGATGATGCGCGGATGCGAGGCGCCCTGCATCTCGGCGGCCTCGATGAACTCGGCGCGGCGCCGGGTGAGCGTCTCCGCGCGGGCGAGGCGCGCATAGGGCGGCCAGGTCGTGAGCGAGATCGCGATGACGGCGTTCTCGATCCCCGGTCCCAGCGCCGCGGCGAAGGCGAGCGCCAGCACCAGGCGCGGGAAGGAGAGGAAAATGTCGGTGATGCGCATCAGCAGGGCGTCGATCCAGCCGCCGAAATAGCCCGCGGGGAGCCCGATCCCGAGACCCACGGGGACGACGATCACCGATACGAGCGCGACGATGACGAGCGTGGTGCGCGCGCCGAAGACGATCCGCGCGAAGATGTCGCGGCCGAGCTCGTCGGTGCCGAACCAATGCGCGGAGGACGCGGGCTGCAGCCGGTCGCCGAGCACTTGCAAGGTCGCAGCGCCGGGGTCCGCGATCAGGGGCGCGAAGACCGCCATCAGCACGACCGTCAGCACCACGCCGAGACCGGTCATCGCGAGCCCGTTGCGCCGGAACGCGATCCAGGCGCGGTACCAGCGTCCGAGCCGCGCCTGGCGCCGGCTCGCGGGCGCCGGGTCGAGGAGCCAGCCCCGCCACGCGACGGCGTCGCTCATCGCTGCTCCCGCGCGCGCGGATCGACGATCGGATAGATCAGGTCGGACAGCATGTTGAGACCGATGTAAACGACGCCCACGAGCATCGTGCCGCCGAGCACCGCATTGAGGTCGGCGTTGAAGAGGGAGTTCTTCATGTAGAGCCCGAGCCCGGGCCAGGCGAACACGGTCTCCGTCAGCACCGCGCCCTCGAGCAGGTTGCCGAAGGTGAGCGCGATCACCGTCACGAGCTGCACCCAGACGTTGCCGAGCGCGTGCACCCAGACCACGCGGAAGGGGGAGAGTCCCTTCGCCAGCGTCGCCAGGATGTATTCCTGCTTGAGCTGCGCGAGCATGAAGCTGCGCGTCATCCGCGCGACGTAGGCGAGCGAGAGGTATCCCAGGATCGACGCCGGCAGGATCAGGTGGCTGAGCGCGTTCCAGAACACCTCGTCCTCGCCCGCAATGAGGCTGTCGATCGTGAGAAGCCCGGTGACGGGATGCACGATGTCGTCATAGCTCACGTCGATCCGGCCGGGGCCCGCGACCCAGCCGAGCTCGGCATAGAAGGCGAGCAGGCCCACGAGGCCGAGCCAGAACACCGGCATCGAGTATCCCAGCAGCGATACGAAGCGGATCGCCTGGTCCTGCCAGCGCCCGCGATGCGTCGCGGCGAGGACGCCCAAGGGTATGCCCAGCACCACGCCGATGACGAGCGCCAGCACCGAGAGCTCGAGCGTCGCCGGAAACACGTGCAGGAGGTCGTGCAGCACGGGCTGCGAGGTGATGACGGAATTGCCGAAATCCCCGTGCAGCACCTTCAGGAGATAGCGCCAGAATTGCACCGGGATCGGCTGATCCAAGCCGATCTCGATGCGCACTTTGTTGTAGGTCTCGATCGAGGCCTTGTCGCCGACGATCGCCAGCACGGGATCGATCGGGACCACGCGGCCGATGAAGAAGGTGACGCAGGTCAGACCCAGAAAGGTCAGCGCCACCGAGAAAAGAAGTTTTGCGAGACGACGGACGGGTGCGGCAAGGCGCCGTACCCATCCGTCCTCCGCAACCGTCGCTACAGGGACGGCCGACACTGCTCGTGAACCGTCACTTCGTGATCGTGCGATAGAAGTTGAAGTCCTCGAAGAGCCCCGTCTTGAAGCCCTTCACGTCCGCACGAGCCGCCACCTGATTGGCGTTCTGGAACATGATGACGAAGGGCCCCTCGTCGGTGACCTTCTTCTGCAAGTCGGCGTACATGGCCTTGCGCTTCTCGGTGTCGACTTCCTTCGCCGCCGCCAGCGTCAGCTTGGTCATCTCCGGAATGTAATAGTGCGTGCGCCAGGCCAGCGGCTTGATCTTCGGCGTGTCGCCGTCGTCGTCGTTGTGCGCGAAGGTGTCGGCGTTGCTGTGCGGATCGAAATAGTCCGGCGCCCAGCTGTTCAGCACGAGCTGGTGCTTGCGCGCGCGGAAGATCTGCAGCTCCTGCTTGAGCTCCACTTGCACGAGCTTGAGCTTGATGCCGCCCTGAGCCATCGTCTGCTGCACCGATTGCGCGATGTCGGTCCAGGGCGGCAGGTTCGGGGCCGTGAACTCCAGCTCGAAGCCGTTGGGATAGCCCGCCTCCGCGAGGAGTGCCTTCGCCTTCGCCACGTCGAGCTTATAGGGGTTGTAGGCGATGGCGCCGAGGAAACCCACCGGCAGGAAGGCCTCCTGCACGATGAAGCGGCCCTTGAGGACCGTGTTGACCAGGCCCTGGTAGTCCACGAGGTACTTCATCGCCTCGCGAACCTTGGGGTTCTTCATGTGCTCCTCGGACATGTTCATGCCGAGGTAGTAGGTGTTGGCCGCCGGGAAGGATTCGATGCGGATGTCCTTGTTCCCCTCCATCGGCTTGAGCTGATCCGGCGTCAGGTCGCGCGCGATGTCGATGTCGCCCTTCTCGAGCAGCAGACGCTGCGTCGAGGGCTCGGGAATGTGGCGGATGACGATCCGCTTCATGTGAGGCGGCCCCAGGTGGTAGAGGGGATTTGCCTCGAGCGTCACGGATTCCTCGGGCTTCCAGGACACCAGAGTGTAGGGACCCGATGCCGCCGAATGCGACTTCAGCCAGGAATTGCCGAGGTCGCCGTTCACCTCGTTGGCCATCGCGACCTTCTTCTCGACTACCGATGCGGCGTAAGTGCTCATGAGGTTCAGCACGAGCGAGGGCGCCAAATCCTCGGTGATCTTGAAGGTGAGTGTGTCGGGGGCGGTCGCCTGCACCAATGTCTTGACGTTGTCCTTGCTCCACCCGAGCTGGGTGAAGAGGAAGGCCGGTGCCTTGTCCAGGATCACCACCCGCTGCAGCGACCACGCCATGTCGTCTGCGGTGACGGGCGCACCGCTCGCGAACTTCTGGTTCGGACGCAGCTTGAAAGTGAAGGTCTTGGCGTCCGGGGAGACGGTCCAGCTCTCGGCGACGCCGCCGACGAGCTTGGTCGGGTCCTCGGCCTCGTACCGCATGAGGCGGTCGTAGATGTTGGTGCCGAACTCCTGTGTGGCGATCTCGTAGGACTCGGCGGGATCGAAGGTGATGACACCATCGAGCTGCCAGCCCATCACCACTGTATCCTTTGGTGTCCCCGCATGAGACGCGGGGCTCGCGAAGGCCAGCGGCAGCGCGACCGCCAGCGCAATGAGGCGTAGCTTGGGCGACATTGTTGCCTCCTGGTTTTCCCTGAGCTGGAATGATTTTCATATATCGGCGGCCATTGCAATATTCCCTCGCACCGATGCCCCGCCGGGGGGATATCGTGGGGGCCGATGCGGGCGCCTGCATTGACAGGCGCCGGCGGCGGCCCCGACCATCGGGCCGGATGCCGACGGCGGAGGAGGAGGGGCCGGATGGACTTCGCGATCGCATTGCCCGCGGCGGCGGATGCCTGGCGGATCGTCGAGCGCGCGGAGGAGCTCGGCTTCGCGCGCGCCTGGTTCTACGACACGCAAATGCTGAGCGCGGACTGCTTCGTCGCGATGAGCGCGGCGGCGGTGAAGACGCGCCGTATCCGCCTCGGCACCGGCGTGCTGGTGCCCTCGAACCGCATCGCGCCCGTGACCGCGAACTCCCTGGCCTCGCTGAACAAGCTTGCGCCGGGCCGCATCGATTTCGGCGTCGGCACCGGCTTCACCGCGCGGCGCGCCATGGGCTTCGGCGCGATCAAGCTCCGGGACATGGAAACCTACGTGCGGCAGGTCTACGGCCTCTTGCGCGGCGAGATCGTGGAGTTCGAGATGGAGGGCGAGCGGCACAAGATCCGCCTCCTCAATCCCGAGCTCGAGCTCTACAACACCCGCGACCCGATCCCGCTGCACGTGTCGGCCTTCGGACCGCGCACGCGCGCGCTCACCGCGCGCCTCGCCGCGGGGTGGGTCGATTTCGTCAGCAACGTCGAGCAGGGCGCGCGCGAGGTCGAGGCGATGCGCGAGGAGTGGAGCAAAGCCGGACGCGCGCTCTCGGACCTTTCCGCGACCGCCTTCGCGCTGGGCTGCGTCCTCGCCGAGGGCGAGCCCGCGGACTCCGGGCGCGCGATGGCGCAGGCGGGGCCGCGCGCGGCGGTGATGCTGCACCGCGCGGCGGACGAGGCGCTCTCGGGCCTGGCGCCCGGCACCGCCATGCCCAGGAGCGCGCGGGCGGAGATCTCCGGCTACATCGCGCTGGCAGCCGGCTACGAGCCCGCCGACGCGCGCTATCTCAGCAACCATCGGGGCCATCTCATGATGGTGCGCCCGGAGGAGCGGCCCTTCGTGACCGCCGACCTCATCCGTGCCACCTCCTTCACGGCGACGGAGGCGGAGATCAAGGGCCGCATCGGCGCGCTCCGCGATGCCGGCTACACCGAGTTCGCGATCCAGCTCGTGCCGGGTCAGGAGGCCGCGATCGCGGATTGGGCGCGCATTCGCCTGGCCTTCGGCTGATACGACCTTCGCCGCCGCATTGCGGGCGCCCGACCGGAGGGATATCGTAGTTTCGCAAGAGCCCGCATCGCGATCTCAGAGGGGGGATCATGAGCCCGCATCGCAATCCCGCTGAAGTCCGTGCCCGCCTCGAGCATCCGATCGTCGACGCCGACGGCCACTGGCTCGAATATCTCCCGGTCTTCGCGGAGCGGATGCGCAAGGTTGCCGGCGACAAGGCGGCGGACGGGTTCATCAAGAGCCAGCAACGCGTTCCCGACGCGCTCAAGCTCTCGATCGCGGAGCGCAAGGAGCGTGGCATCGCCATGGAGGCCTATTGGTCGCGCCAGTCGACCAATACTCGCGACCGCGCCACCGCGATGATGCCGCGGATGCTCTACGACCGCCTCGAGGAGATCGGCATCGACTTCGCGATCGTCTATCCGACGGCGGGACTCGGCATCCACCGCATCGCCGACGACGAGACCCGCCGCGCCGTCGTCCGCGGCTTCAACGTCGTCACCGCCGAGTATTTCGAGAAGCTCGGGGACCGTCTCACCCCCTCGGCGGTCATCCCCATGCACACGCCGGATGAGGCGATCGCGGAGATGGATTTCGCGACCAAGGAGCTCGGCGCGAAAGTCTGCATGTTCGCGAGCGGCATTCAGCGCCGGCTCCCGGCCGCGAGGGACCTCGATCCCACGCTCGGCCGCTTCGCCGTCAGCTACGATCAGCTCGGCCTCGACAGCCATTACGACTACGATCCCGTCTGGCAGCGTTGCCGCGAGCTCGGCATTGCTCCGACCTTTCACACCGGCGGGCGCGGTTTCGGGCTCCGCAACACGCCCGGGAATTTCACCTTCAACCACATCGGTCATTTTGCCTCCTCCGGGCACGCGGTCGCCAAGGCGCTGTTCCTCGGCGGCGTCACTCGGCGCTTTCCCGACCTCAATTTTGCTTTCCTCGAAGGCGGCGTCGGCTGGGGCTGCCAGCTCTTCGCGGATCTGATCGAGCATTGGGAGCGGCGCGGCGCGGCGGGCCTCGCCTACATGGACCCGAAGAAGCTCGACCGCGCGCTCCTCGAGAGCCTCGTCCGGAAATACGGCTACGACGACATGGCAGCCGAGCTCGAGCGGCGCGGCGGCTGGCCGCAGCGCGAGGTCGACGATCTCACCGGCGGCGCTCCCGTCCACGACGACTACGCCGCCTGCGGCATCGCCCGCAAGGAGGACTGGATCGAGCTCTACGCAAAGCCCTTCTATTTCGGCTGCGAGGCCGATGACCGCATGAACGTGACGGCCTTCAGCCGCGCCAACCCCTTCGGCGCGCGGCTCAACGCGGTCTTCAGCTCCGACATCGGCCACTTCGACGTGCCGAACATGCTCGACCCCGTGCCCGAGGCCTACGAGATGGTCGAGGAGGGCTTCATGACGACGGGGGATTTCCGCGACTTCGCTTTCGCGAACGCGGTGCGGCTCTGGGGCAGGCAGAACCCGCGCTTCTTCGAGGGCACGACGGTGGCGAAGGCCGCGGCGGAGGTGCTGACCGGCAAGCCCGCGCGCGCCGCTGCGGAGTGAGCGGGGCTAGGGCGCGAGGCCTTCCATCGCGTACATGATGCGCAGCAGCACCGGCGGCTCCACGACCCAGTCGCCGAACCAGCGCTTCCAAATCCCGTCGATGTCGCCGTTCTGGTAGATGAGGGCGAGGGTGCGATCCGCGATCAGGCGGAAATCCCCGTCGTTCCTGTGCACCATCAGCGCATAGGGCTCGTAGGAATAGAGCTGTCCCGTCAGCCGGTAGGCCTGCGCAGTCTTGGTCGACCTCAGGAGGCCGATGAGGACGACCTCGTCGGAGGCATAGGCGTCGGCCTTCCCGCTCTCCACCGCGGCGAGGCCCTCCGCGGAATCCCCGACGGGCACGATCTGCGCCGTCGGCGCCGCCGTGCTCATCATCCGCTTGATCGCGGTCTCCGTCGTGGTGCCCGGCTGCAGCGCGATCTTCTTGTTCGCGAGCTCCTCCGGCCCGTGGATTCCCGAATCCTTCTTCACGATCATCTCCGTCCCCGTGAGGAAGGTGAACATGGTGAAATCGACGTGCGCCTGCCGGCTGATCGTCCGCGTGGTCGTGCCGCACTCGATGTCGATCTCGCCGGACTCCACCTTCTCGATCCGGTTCTCGGCCGTCACGGGCACGTAGCGGATCGGGAGCTCCTTCATGCCGAGCTCGGCTTTGACGGCCTCCGCGATCTTCTTGCAGATGTCGATCGAGTAGCCCTGCGGCTGCTTCTGCGCGTCGAGGAAGGAGAAGGGCGGGGCTCCCTCGCGGTAGCCGATGACGATGGCGCCGCGGGAGCGGATGGCGCCGAGCGTATCGGCATTCGCGCGGTCGGCGGCGAAGCCCGTCGCTGCGACCAGCGTCAGCAGAAATGCGAGAGAAGCACGCATGCGGCCCACCATTCGGTTCCCGGAAAGCAGGGAGCTTGCGCGGCGCGGCAAAAACGGAAATACCGCAGAACCCTGGTCAGGGCCGGAATCCGGTGGGACGCGGGGCCGCGAGCGAGGCGCGGCCGGGACGAGAGCCTTGACCCAAGCTCGGCCGCCGGGGATCGTTTCGCCCCAAGCGGCCGCAGTCGCCGCGCGCGCAACGAGCGACGGGTTCGGAATGCCCAAGGAAGACGTGATCGAGTTTCCCGGCACGGTGATGGAGCTGCTGCCGAACGCGATGTTCCGGGTGAAGCTCGACAACGACCACATGGTTCTCGCGCACACCTCCGGCAAGATGCGCAAGAACCGCATCCGCGTCCTCGCCGGCGGTCGCGTCAACGTGGAAATGACGCCCTACGACCTGACCAAGGGCCGCATCACCTTCCGCTTCAAGTAGAGATGGGCCGCCGCTCAGGCGTTGTAGTGGACGCGCCCGAGCTCCTCGATGTCATAGCCGCCGAGCTTCTTTGCCTGCTCCGTGAATTGGGCGGACCGCGCGAATTTCAGCAGGCTCTGAATCGGCGCCTCGAAGTAGTCGCGCCGGCGCAGCGCGAGGTCGAAGCGCTCGCGGTGCAGGGGGATGAAATCGAGATGGAACCGATTCGCGACCGCGCGCGCCGCGAGTCCGGCATCCGCCTTGCCGTCGAATATGGCGACCGCAAGCTCCGTCTCGGTGGCGGCGGGCGCCTCCACCACCGCGAGCGCGTCGAGATCGAGGCCGGCGCGGGCGAGGAGGTGGCGTAGCAGCGTCTGAGTCCCCGCACCCGCCTGCCGTCGCACGATGCGGACGCCCTTCCCGGCGAGATCCTCGATCCTGCGGATATTGCGGGGATTGCCGCGCGGGAGCACCAGCCCCTGGTCCCGCTTCGCCCACTCGATCAGCACGACGTCCGCCAATCCCTGCATGGTCTTGATCGCGGGGACGTTGTAGTCGCCGGTCGCGCTGTCGATGATGTGCATGGCCGCGAGCACCGCTTGCTCCTCGGCGAGCCGGCGCAGCCCGTCCTCGCTTCCGCCCGCGAGCAGCGCTAAGTCCGAGCCCGATTCCCTGAGCGCCCATTCCAGGAGGGGGTCGTGACTGCCCGCCACCACCGGCGGCGCCGAGTGAAAGCCCTGCCCGTCGAACTCCGTCTGCCGGCCCGCCCAGAGGTCGATCAGGTGCCGCGGAAAGAGCAGCTTTCCCGTGATCCTCGCGCAGGGTATCCGCCGCGTCCGCGCGAGTTCATAGACCGTCCGCTCGGCCAGCCGAAGGTAATCCGCGACTTCTTCGGTCGTTAGATAGGCCCGATACTCGTATTGCATTGGCATGCTTCTTTATGAATGAATTACATCTAGCACTCAAGACTGATCTCTATGCATAATTTCCGTGATTCACGCGCTCGGCCCCGCTCTGGCGGTGGCCGCTGCGGATGGGAGTCGAACCAAAGCCGCCTCGCGCCACGGGAAATCTCACAACCTCCGGGCAAGACGAGGAACGGCGCAGGAAACGGGGAAGGGCAATGTCAGTGCTGTCGTTTCTCGAGAAAGACCGGATCGTCGCGCCCGCGGGGTTCAGCCGCTGGCTCATCCCACCGGCCGCGCTCTGCGTGCACCTGTGCATCGGCCAGGCTTACGCCTTCAGCGTGTTCAACCTGCCGATGACGAAGCTGATCGGGATTTCCCAGTCGGCGTCGGAGGATTGGAAGCTCACCGAGCTCGGCTGGATCTTCAGCCTCAGCATCTTCTTCCTCGGGGTCTCCGCGGCGCTGCTGGGGCGCTGGGTCGAGGAGGGGGGACCGCGCAAGGCGATGTTCACGGCAGCGCTCTGCTGGGCAGGCGGCTTCGTGCTGTCGGCGATCGGCGTCTATCTCCACAACATCTGGCTCATCTATATCGGCTACGGCGTCCTCGGCGGCTTCGGCCTCGGCATCGGCTACATCTCGCCGGTCTCGACGCTGATCAAATGGTTCCCGGACCGGCCGGGAATGGCGACGGGAATGGCGATCATGGGCTTCGGCGGCGGGGCCTTCATCGCCTCGCCGCTCTCGGTCTGGCTCATGGCGAAGTTCACGACCGCGGCCCATGTCGGCGTCGCCGAGACCTTCCTCGCGCTCGGCGCGATCTACTTCTGCTTCATGATGGTGGGCGCGGCGATCGTCCGCGTGCCCGCGCCGGGATGGAAGCCCGAGGGCTACGTGCCGCCGGCGCAGCCCAAGAAGCTCATCACCAATAACAACGTCTACGTCTACCAGGCGCTGAAGACGCCGCAGTTCTGGCTGATCTGGTGGGTGCTTTGCCTCAACGTGACGGCGGGGATCGGCGTGCTGGGCCAAGCCTCCGCGATGAGCCAGGAGATGTTCCCGGGCCGCGTGACGGCGGTGGCGGCCTCGGGCTTCGTGGGCCTGATGAGCCTCTTCAACATGGGCGGGCGCTTCTTCTGGGCCTCGATGTCCGACTTCCTCGGGCGCAAGAACACCTACTTCGTGTTCTTCGCGCTGGGCACTCTGCTCTATGCGGCGGTGCCCTATACCGGCGAGATCGGCAGCGTCGTCCTCTTCGTCCTCGCCTACGGGGTCATCTTCAGCATGTACGGCGGCGGGTTCGCCACGGTGCCGGCCTATCTCCGCGACATGTTCGGCATGCGCTACGTGGGTGCGATCCACGGCCTCTTATTGACGGCCTGGTCGATGGCCGGGATCTTCGGTCCCACGCTCGTCAATTACATCCGCGAATACAACGTCGCGCACGGCGTCGCGAAGGCGCAGGCCTATAACGTCACGATGTACGTGATGGCGGTGCTGCTGGTCGTGGGCTTCATCTGCAACTACTTCATCCGTGCCGTCGACGAGCGGCACCACATGAAGGCGCAGGAAGCCGAGGCCACGGTCTGATCGGGGAGGAGAACATGACGAACGCTACGTCCGGCAACGGACTGAAACTCGTGCTCGCCTGGGGCTTCGTGGGGATCCCGCTGGTCTGGGGCGTGGTCCAGACCGTGCTCAACGCGCTGAAGCTCTTTCAGTAGGCTGAGGGGGTCGGCGGCGGCGCCCCATGGCGCCCCGCCGCGCCTCTCAGATTGGGGCCGGGATCAATCCGCGTAGGATGGGTCTTTCTCATCGAGGATCGCCTTCATCTCCGCGAAGTGCTTGAAGGCGGCATAGTCGTAGTCGAGCCAGCCCTGCGCGGTGCGCTCGGCGATTTCGGGCGAGAGGACGTTGAGCCGCTGTCCCGTCGAATAGGCGAGGACGAGCGTCTGGCAGGCGCGCTCGAGGTAATAGAGGTCGTGGAAGGCCTGCGCGACCGTATCGGCGACGACGAGCACGCCGTGATTGCCCATCATCATGCGGGTTTGATTGCCGAAGACGCGGGCGAGACGCTCGCCCTCGGCGTCGTTGTCGGCGATGCCGCCGAAGGCGAGATCGACCGCGACGCGGTTGTAGAAGCGCGCGGTGTTCTGGTCGATCGGCTTGATCTCGGGGTCGGCGAGGCAGGCGATCGCCGTCGCATAAGGCGGATGCGCATGAAGGATGCAGCGCGCCTGCGGCACGCCCGCATGCAGGTGGCCGTGGATGCACCAGGCGGAGGGGTCAGGGGCGTCGGGCCGGCTCATCGTCTCCTTGTCGTCGGTGTCGAGCAGCAGCAGCTCGCTCGCCTTGATCCGCGAGAAATGGCGGTTCCTCGGGTTCATCAGGAACTTCTTGCCGTCGGCGGAGACCGCGAGGCTGAAGTGGTTGGCGACGGCCTCGTGCCAGCCGAGATGCGCCGCCATCCTAAATACGGCGGCGAGATCGACGCGCAATTGCGCCTCGTCCGATGCGGGGCTAGCGGTCTTGAGGGGAGTGACCTTTGCCATGGGGCGGGCTCCTGTGGTGCAGGAGAATCGTGTCGCTCCGCCCGCGAAAAATCAAGATTGCAGGACCCCCGACGGTCCGCAAATGCCGCGCGCGATCGATCGAGCTCAGCCGGGATAGCGATAGTAGTAGCGGCGCGGTCCGTAGTAGTAGCCGGGATAGCCGTAGTAGCCGGGGTAAGCGACGTAGGGGCCGGGGTAGGCGTAGCCGCTGGGGTATCCGTAATAGGCGGGATATCCGGGATTGCCGTAGTAATAGGCGCCATTGCCGTAATAGCCCGGCGGGGGCGTGGAGGCCGCGCCTACGGTGGCGCCGACGGCGCCGCCGATCGCCGCGCCCAAGGGAGCACCCGGTCCGCCCGTCGCGGCCGCGCCGATTGCAGCGCCCGCGGCCGCGCCGATGAGGCCGCCGCCGACCGCGCGCTGGCCGGGGTCGTAGGGATTTGTGCAGCCGGAGAGGCCGATTATAAGGCCCAGGCCGATGGCGCAGGCCGCAAGAATTCGCCCCATCTCGTCGTTCCTTCCGCGCTTCTGCAATCGTCGCCCAATCCGGCAACTCGCGGGATTCGCCACGTGTCGCCCCGGGGACGCGAGCGGCGTCTGTCGTGAGAACGGGTCTCGCCGCGCTAAATTCCGCCGGGCACTAAATGATATGCGGGAACGGTCGAGCCGCATCCCCGTGCCGGCGCAGCAAGAGAGAAGCGGCCGGCGCTCAGCCCGGCCGGCCCTTCAGCTCCACGTCGATGAAGGCGAGCGGCGCGCCGCCCGCGTTGAAGACCGTGTGCTCGACGCCGGCCTTGCGGTAGTAGGCGGCGCCCGGACTCAGCACCACCGCGCTCTCGCCCTCGGCCGCGACGAGCCGCAGCGTCCCCGCCGTCAGCGGCACGACGACGCAGTCGTAATTGTGCCGGTGGCGCCCCGTGCTGGCGCCGGGCTCGAGCCGCACCTCCGTCACCCGCACCTCCGGCGTATCGACCCGGAGGATCGACTCGAAATCGGCCATGACCGCCTCCCGTGCTCGTGCGCTCCATCCTTGCGCAGCGCCGCAAAGCATCGCACCCTTGGCCCGACATGACCATTGAGGGATCGAGGCCACGCAAGATGGCACCCCAGACCTCGCTCAGTCCGATCGCGTGCGCGCGGCCGAGCCGATAGCCCCCCTCGTCCTCGCCTCCGCCTCGCCGCGCCGGCGCGATCTCCTCGCGCAGGTGCGTCTCGCCCCGGACGCGATCGATCCCGCGGAGCTCGACGAGACGCCGAGGTCCCGCGAGACGCCCGTGCAGCACGCGCTCCGTCTCGCCGAGGAGAAGGCGCGCGCGGTTGCCGCACGTCATCCCGGCGCCTACGTTCTCGGCGCCGACACCGTGGTCGCCTGCGGCCGCCGCATTCTGCCGAAGCCGCACGATGAGCCGACCGCGCGGCGCTGCCTTCTGCTGCTCTCGGGGCGGCGGCATCGCGTCCTCGGCGGGATCGCCGTCCTCGGTCCCGACGGCAAGCTCGCGAGCCGCGTCGCCGAGAGCATCGTCACCTTCAAGCGCCTGACGCCGGAGGAGATCGGCGACTACCTCGCGACGCGCGAATGGGACGGCAAGGCCGGCGGCTATGCGATCCAGGGCATCGCCGCGCGCTTCGTGCGGGCGCTGAGCGGGTCCTACTCGAACGTCGTGGGCCTGCCGCTCTACGAGACAGCGGCGCTCTTGGCGGGCCGCGGCTACGCGCCGGCGCGGCGCATCCGCGAGGCGCAATGACGCGGAGCCTCCTCATCGCGGCATCGCCGGGCGAGCTCCGCGCCGCCGTCGTCGAGGCGGGCGAGCTCCGCGACTTCCGCCTGGCACGCACGGTGGCTGCAAGCGCCGTCGGCGAGATCCGTCTGGGACGCGTCGTGCGGCTGCTCCCCGCGCTTCGCGCGGCGCTCGTCGAGATCGGCCAAGCCCGGCCCGCCTTTCTCAGCGGCGACGACGCGCTGCAGCGCGGCCTCGAGGGATTGCACGAGGGTGCGGCGGTGCTGGTGCAGGTGAAGCGCGACGCGCGGGCGGACAAGGCGGCGGCGGTGACGCAGCGCCTGCGGCTTGCGGGCCATTGCCTCGATCTCGTTCCGCTCCGCCCCGGCGTCATCGCGGAGGAGCTCGCGGTGGCCCAGCGCGAGCGCGCGGTCGCGAAAGTCGCGGGGCTCCTCGAAGCCGGCGAGGGCGCGCGGCTCCATCCCGCTTCCGTCCGCGCCGCGGACGCGACGCTCGCGGCAGAAGTCGCGGCCTTGCGCGCGCGCTGGCGCGAGATCGAGCGGCGGCGCGCGGCGGCCGAGCCGCCTTCCTGCCTCGAGACGGTGGCGCCGCTCGCGGCGCTGCTCGCGGAATTCGCGGACGCGACGCTGGAGCGCATCGCGGTCGACGATGCCGCCGTGCTGGCTGACGCGAAGCGCTGGCTCGCTCGGGAGGCGCCTGGGCTCGCGGAACGCGTCGTTCCGCACCGCGAAGGCCGCTCGCTCTTCGAGGCCGAGGGCGTCGCCGATGCGGTTGCAGGCCTCCTCGATCTCCGGATCGCGCTTCCCGGAGGCGGCGCCGTCATCATCGAGCCGACCGCCGCCGCCACCTTGATCGACGTCGACAGCGGCGCGCTCGGCGAGGAGCGCGGCAGGGGCGAGGAGGCGCTCCTCGGCGTCGACCTCGCGGCGGCCGAGTCGATCGCGCGGCAGATTCGCCTGCGCGGCCTCGCAGGGGCGCTGGTCGTGGATTTCGTGGCGCTGCGCCGGCGCGAGATGCGCGAGCGCCTTCTGGAGGCGTTCCGGAGCGGGCTCGCCAAGGAAGTGCCGGAGGCGCAGCTCCTGGGCTGGACGCGGCTCGGCCATGCCGAGCTGACGCGGCCGCGGCGGCGGGCGCCGCTGCACGAGATCCTCTGCGAGCGCACGGCGGCGGGCGGTCTCGTCAAGACCGCGCTCACGCTCGCGCTCGAGGCGCTGGCGGCGGTAGAGCGCCAGGCGGCGGCGATACCGGGCCGCGCGCTTGCGCTGCACGTTCACCCCGAGCTCGTCGCGGCGCTCGAAGCCGAGGCGGCACCCGCGCTGGCGGCGCTCGAGACGCGGCTCGGACGGCCGCTCGCGCTGGCGCCGGAGCCCGCCTGGGCGCGGGAGACCCTCGATATCCGCGCGGCCTGACCCCATCTCTTCGCCATGAGCGACGCACCCTCCCCGAAACCCTGCCCGGTCTGCGGCAAGCCCGCGAGCGAGCGGCACAAGCCCTTCTGCTCGCAGCGCTGCGCCACCATCGACCTCGCGCGCTGGCTCACCGGCGGCTACCGCGTCGCCGGCGAGGAGGTGCCGAAGGAGCCGCCGGCGGAGGGCGAGGAGCCGCAGAAGGATTGATCGCCGGGGGTAATTCCCGCACACTCGGCGCCCGCGAGCGCAGGAACGGGAGCCGGGTCATGGCCAAGCAGCGCATCGAGGTGCGCAACGCCGGCATGCGCTACGGCGCGCTCGAGGTGTTCCGCGAGGTGAGCCTCGAGATCGGCGAGCGCGAGATCGTGGCGCTGGTGGGACCTTCGGGCTGCGGCAAGACCACGCTCCTGCGCTGCGTCGACGGGCTCATGCCTCTCACCGACGGAGAGATCCGCGTCGACGGCACCGCCGTGACCGAGCCGAGGCCGGGCATCGCCATGGTGTTCCAGCATTTCGGCTTGTTTCCCTGGAAGACCGTGCGCGACAACGTCGCCTATGGGCTGCGTCTCGCGGGTGCC
This sequence comes from Allostellaceae bacterium, assembly GCA_035541215.1. Taxonomy (GTDB): domain Bacteria; phylum Pseudomonadota; class Alphaproteobacteria; order ATCC43930; family CGMCC-115725; genus DASZHJ01. The sequence goes on from DATKNV010000146.1 coordinate 29,608, forward strand.
ACCCGCGCCGAGATCGAGGAGAAGGTCCCATACTTCATCAATCTCGTGGGGCTGCGGGGCTTCGAGGGAGCCTATCCCTATCAGATCTCCGGCGGGATGCAGCAGCGCTGCGGCCTCGCGCGCGCGCTCGCGACCGAGCCCGAGGTGCTGCTGATGGACGAGCCCTTCGCGGCCGTCGACGCGCAGACCCGCGAGATCCTGCAATTCGAGCTGCTGCGCATCTGGGAGATGCGGCCCATCGCCATGCTCTTCGTCACGCATTCGATCGAGGAGGCGGTGCTGATGGGCGATCGCGTGGCGGTGCTGAAGGGCCGGCCCAGCACGGTCTTCGAGACCGTCGCCGTCGACCTGCCGCGACCGCGGGACCGCGCGACCCTCGCCTTGCCTCGCTTCAGCGAGCTCCGCGAGCACGTCTGGGGCACCCTGATGGACGAGGCCCGCCGCGCGGAATTCGCGGTCTCGCGGTAGGTATTTTCTGCCTCTCCCCTGCGGGGAGAGGGTCGGGGTGAGGGGGTGTGGGGACTCGATGCTCGGCTATTTCGCTGGCCGCAGGCCCCCTCACCTAACCTCTCCCCGGTGGTGAGAGGGACTGAATGGGAGGCGCGCCGTAATGATCGAACGTTTCCGCACGGGGAGACCCGTGCTCATCGCCATGCTCGCCCTCGCGCTGCTGACCCGCACCGCGGCGGCGGAGGAGAAATTCGTGCTGGCGGTGCCGGGAATACCGCCGGTGTTCCTGGCGGTGCTGCCCTACGTCGCGGAGAAGGCCGGCTTCTTCAGGAAGTACGGCCTCGACGTCGAGGTGAAGCCGTTCGACACCGGCGCGACGGCGGCGCGGGCGGTGGTGGCGGGGCAGATCGACGCGGCGATGGCGACGACGCCGATCGTCATCAACATGGACTCGAACGCGAACGCCGGGCTCGTCGGCTTCTACGGGCTCGAGAATCCCGATTGGATCATCGCCTCGACCGACCCCGCGCTCGCGAAGTGCTCGGACATCAAGGGCCAAAACGTCGGCGTCGACGCCGTCGGCGGCTCGCGCGCGATCGCGCTGAAGCAGATGCTCGTGGGCTGCAAGCTCGGCCTCGAGGACGTGAGCCTGGTGGCGCTGAGCTCGAACGTCGGCGCGGCCATGGTCGCGGGGCAGCTCAAGGTGGGCGTGCTCCACCTCGACGATTTCCCCACGATCGAGCGCGAGCTCGGCCGCAAGCTCACGGTCATGGTCCGCTTCCAGGATGCAAACCCGCTCAGCCACATCAACATGGTGGTGGCGCGCGCGGACAGGCTCGCGGCCAATCGCGACGCCTATGTGCGGCTGGTGGCGGCCCTCATCGAGGCGAACGCCTATCTCCGCGATCCCAAGAACCTCGATGCCGTCGCGGAGATCGCAACCGTCACGGGCCGTCCGGTCGCGGACATAAAGGTCGCGCTTCCGGAGTTCATCGCCCTCGACTACTGGCCGAGCAAGGGCGACGGCCTCGACCAGGCCAATCTCGACGCCATGATCGCGGCGCAGGTTGCGGCCGGCGGCATCAAGCAGGGGACGCCGCCCGTCGCCTACGATAAGCTCGTCGACCGCAGCATCTGGCGCGACGCCCAGGCGCTGGTCGCGAAGAAATAGGCCGCGCACATGGCCTCGCGACCCTCGCTCCTGTTCCGCTGGGGATTGACGGCGTTGAGCCTCGCCGCGGGCGCGGCGGTCTGGGAGATCGTGGGGCGCAGGACCGGTGCCGCCTTCATGGCGCCGCTCTCGGAGACGCTGGTGCGGCTCTGGGAGCTGACGCTGAGCGGCGAGCTCGTGCGGGCGCTCGGAAGCTCGCTCGGTCTTTTCGCCGCGGGCTTCGCGCTCTCGGTCGTGCTGGGCGTGCCCTTGGGGCTCCTCCTCGCGCGGGTGCGCCTCCTGCGCATCGCGCTCGAGCCCTACATCACCGTCATGAATGCGACGCCGATGGCGGCGCTCATCCCATTCATCCTCTCGATGATGGGATTCGGCTTCGCGCCGAAGATGCTCGTGGTGTTTCTCTTCGCGGTCTTTCCGATCCTCTACAACACCGTCGAGGGCGCGCGCAGCATCCGTCCGGAGCTGATCGAGGTCGCGCGCTCCTTCCGCTCCAGCGAGGGTGCGCTCTGGCGCGACGTGCTGCTGCCCTTCGTGCTGCCCTTCGCGCTCACGGGCATCCGGCAGGCGATCGGCCGCGCGCTCGTGGGCATGGTGGCGGCGGAATTTTTCCTGAGCGCCTCCGGCATCGGCATGCTCATCCAGAGCGGGGCGCAGAATTTCGACACGGCGGCGGTCTTCGCGGCGATCCTGCTGATCACGCTCCTGGGCGTGGGGCTGATGGAGCTCGGCGCCGCGATCGAGGCCCGCTACGCGGCCTGGCGGAACGTCCGGCGATGACGGCGCAAAGCGAAGCCGAAACGGTGTCGGCGCGGAACGGCGCGCTCTCGCCCCTTGCCGTGCGGCTTCTCGCGGGGATCGTGCTGCTCGCGATCTGGGAGCTGGGCGTGCGCGCCTGGGCGCCCGCCTATGTCGCGCGCCCCACGGGGGTCGCGGCGGTGCTGTGGTCCGTGGCGACGAGCCGCGAGTTCCTTATCGCCACGGGAGACACCTTGAGCGCCGTCCTCGAGGGACTCGCAATCGCGCTCGTGGCGGGGATCGGAACGGGCATCGCGATGGGGCGCTCGCTCGCGGTCGACCGGCTCATCCGCTATTACGTCTTCGCGCTCTTCGCGATGCCGATGGTGGCGGTGCTGCCGCTGATCACGCTCTGGTTCGGCTACACCGGCGGCGCGCGGCTCGCGACCACGGTCTTCGCGGCTTATTTCTCGATCGTGCTCAACGCCGCCGACGGCGCGCAGGCGGTGCCGGCGGAATATCTCGAGGTCTCGCGGTCCTTCCGCGCGCCGCGCTGGCGCGTGCTCGTGGATTGCGTGCTGCCGGCCTCGCTTCCCTATCTTCTCGCGGGCACGCGGCTCGGGGCGGCGCGGGCGCTCATCGGCGCGGTGCTCGCGGAGTTCTTCATCTCCGTCCCCGGCCTCGGCACCTACATCCTCTTCAACTCGCGGAGCTTCCATCACGACCAGGCGATCGTCGCGGTGCTGGTGCTCGCGGGCTGCGGCGTCGGCTTCGACGCGCTGGTCAATTGGGCGACGCGTCGCTACCTTCCGTGGTATCGGCGGGACGAGAAGCCGCAATGAGCGGCCGCGCAATGTCCGTTCGGGAGGAGTAGGCGCAGATGCGAAGACTGATCTGTGCGGCCGTGCTGGCCGCCGGCTTGGCGCTCTCGGGGGTCGCGCGCGCGGAGGAGCCGAAGGTCGTGCTGGGCCTCCCCGGCATCCCCCCGATTTTCGCGAGCGTCTTGCCGCACGTGGCGGCGGAGCGCGGGTTTTTCAAGAAATACGGCGTCGAGGTCGAGGTCCGCGATTTCGAGACCGGCGTGGCCGCGGCGCGCGCGGTGGCGGCGGGGCAGATCGACCTCTCGGTCTCGCCGACGCCGGTGATCGCGAGCATGATCTCGAACGCCAAGGTCGAGCTCGTGAGCATCTACGGCCTGCCCAATCCGGATTGGCTCATCGGCTCGACCGATCCCGCCAAGAAGAGCTGCGCCGATCTCAAGGGCCAGCCGATCGGCGTCGACGCCATCGGCGGCGCGCGCTCGGTCGCGCTCAAGCAGATGCTGGTCGGCTGCAAGATGACGCCGGAGGAGATGAACCAGGTGGCACTCGGCTCCAACACCGCGGCGGCGATGATCGCGGGCCAGCTCGTCTTCGGCGTCCTCCACATCGACGACGTGCCCGTGATCGAGGGCCAGCTCCATCGCCCCGTCACGACGATCCTCACCTTGAAAGATGTCGATCCCGTGAGCCACTACCTCGTGGTGGTCGCGCGCAAGGACAAGGTGACGGAGCGGCGCGAGGCCTACGTCAAGACGCTCGCGGGCCTGATCGAGGCCGGCCGCTACATGCGCGATCCCGCGAATCTCGACGCGGTCGCGAAGATCGCAGCAATCACCGGTCACAGCTTCGAGGAGAACAAGGCCTCGGTCGTCCGGTACAACGCGCTCGAGCTCTGGCCCAACGGCAACGACGGCCTGCAGCGCGACAAGATCGAGGCGGTGATCGCAACCCAGGTCAAGATCGGCGGCATCAAGGCCGACGCGAAGCCCGTGACCTACGACGAGCTCGTCGACGGCAGCCTATGGAAAGACGCGATGAAGCTGGTTGAGGGGCATTGAGCCGCGCGATGAGCGAGGCGGGCGGCCGGCTCCGGCAGGTGGTCGAGCACTGGATGCCGCGGATTCAGACCGCGGGGATTACCGCGCTCGATGCCGAGCGCCTGATCGCGGAGGCCGGCGATTGGCCGAGCTGGTGCGCGACCTGGGTGAAGGAGGGCGAGCGGCACCTCGCGCTCGGAGCGGAGGCGGCGGGGCAGGGCCGGATGGTGACCGCCGGCGAGGCCTATCAGCGCGCGGCGCTCGCGTTCCATTTCGGCCAATTCATGTTCTTCGACGACCTCGCGCAGAAGGAGCACGCAGCGGCGCGGCGGGTCGAGGCCTATCGGCGCGCGGCGCCCAACCTGGTGCCGCCCGCGGAAGCGGTCGCGATCCCCTTTCGCGGCGGCGCGCTTCAGGGCTACCTCCGCCGGTCCGCGGCGAAGGCGCCGCTCGTCGCGATCGTTCCCGGCTCGGATTCCACCAAGGAGGAGTTCGGCACGCTCGAGGAGCATTTCCTGAAGCGCGGGCTTGCGACGCTCAGCGTCGACGGCCCGGGGCAGGGGGAAGGCCGCAGCTTCGGCCCGCTCGATCCCCGCGACTGGCCGGAGGCGCTCAGCGCGATCGCTGCGGCGGTCCGGCCGGAATTCGGCGCACGCTTCGGCGTCATGGGCATGGCCTTCGGCGGGCATCTCCTGCTGCAGGGCGCGCAGGCCGTGCCGGAGCTCGCGGCCGCCGTGTGCATGAACGGCTTCTACGATCTCGGCTCGTTCTGGGACGCGCTGCCCGAGGTCTATCGCGCGAACATGCGCTACACGCTCGGCGGTGCGAGCCTCGAGGAGACGCGCGAGCGCGCGCGGCGCTTCTCGCTCGCGGAGGTCACGCCTCCGCGCTGTCCGGTGCTGGTCGTGCACGGCGGGCGCGACCGCATCTTCCCGCCCGCGGATGCGCGGCGCATCGTCGATTTCGCGGGAGACCGAGCGGAGATGATCGAGTACGCCGACGGCAATCACGTCTGCAACAACCTCGCCTACCGCTACCGGCCGCTCATCGCGGATTGGCTCGCCGAGCGGCTCGGCGCCAGGCACTGAGGCCTCCCATGCCCGGCGATCCCCGCGTCGAAGCCGCGATCTCGCATTGGGCGCCGCGCTTCATCGCGAACGGCGTCGCCTACAGCGACTTCGTGGAGGTGACCGCTGGGATCGAGCGCTGGGAGCAGTGGTGCGCGGCGTGGTCGGCGCGCGCCCTCGTGCACGAGCGGCTGGGCGAGGAGGCGCTCGGCGCGGGTCACGGCTTGAGCGCGGGCGAGCATCTGACGCGCGCGGGCGTCTACTACCACTTCGCCAAGTTCCTCTTCGTCGATCACCCCCAGGAGATGCGCGCCGCGCACGCGAAGGCCGTCGAATGCCGCACTCGCGCGCTCGCGCTCATCGATCCCCCGGGCGAGCGCGTGGCGATCCCCTATGAGGGCAAGAGCCTCGCGGGCATCTTGCGCAAGCCGCGGGGAATCCTGCGCCCGCCTTGCGTCGTCATGGCCATGGGCCTCGACAGCGCCAAGGAGGAGATGGACGCCTACGAGCAGGTGTTCCTCGCGCGCGGCCTCGCGACGCTCGCCTTCGACGGACCGGGACAGGGCGAGGCGGAATACGATTTTCCGATCCGCGGGGATTACGAGGTGGCCGTGCGCGCGGTCGTGGACTGGCTCGAAAGGCGCGGCGACCTCGATGCCGCGCGTCTCGGCCTCTGGGGCGTGAGCCTCGGCGGTTACTACGCGCCCCGCGCCGCGGCCTACGAGCCGCGCATCAGGGCCTGCATCGCGCTCTCCGGCCCCTACGATTGGGGCGATGCGTGGGAGCGGCTTCCGGGCCTCACGCGCGCCGCGTTCCGCGCGCGGAGCCATTCCCGCGGCGACGAGGAGGCGCGCGCCAAAGCCGCGACCCTCACGCTTAGGGACGCCGCGCATCGGATTGCCTGTCCGCTCTTCATCGTCGCGGGCCGGCTCGACCGGCTGGTGCCGGCCGCGCATGCGGAGCGCCTTGCGGCGGAGGCGAAGGGGCCGACGACGCTCCTCATGATCGAGGACGGCGGCCACGTCGCCAACAACCGCGCCTACCGCTACCGCAGCCAGAGCGCGGATTGGATGGCGGAGCGGCTCGCGGGATAGAACCGGGGCTCAGGCGCCCGCGAGCCCGAGAAACACCGCGATTGCCCGGTTCAGCCGCTGGAGATCGCGGTCGCTCAGGCGACCGATCCGTCTGCCGGCCTTCGTCTTCGGAACCGCCGTGATCTTGTCGACCATCAGCTGACACGAGGCTCGAAGGCCGTTCTCCTCACTGGGCTCGATCGGCAAGCGGACGAAAGGCGCGTCGCTCTGCGCCGTCGTCACCGCGCAAATCGTGATCGAGGCCGTGGCGTCGAAGCGGTCGTCCTGGACGATGACACAGGGACGCGGCTTACCCGCATAGTCTTGTCCGCCCGAGACGGTCCAGATCTCGCCGCGCTTCATTCATCGTCACGGTCGGAGATTGCGTCGATGAAAGCCTGGTCCCGCGCCTCCTGCGGGCTGCGCGCGAGCGCCAGCGACTGCCGATGGGCTTCCGCCTTGAAAGCGGGGGAGCGCACGTCCGGGACCCAGATCTGGATCGGGCGCAAGCCTTGCCGCCGCAGGCGCTTACGATGCGCGCGGACCTTGTCGCGCGAGGACTTATTGCGCGCCGATGCCGCCATGGATGGTCTCCCATAGCTCTGAGGCCGGTTACATGTAACCTAGCATGGGTCGTGCCGGCGAGAAAGGGCCGGCGGCCCTAGACGCGCACGAACCCCCGCGGCACCTGGTGCAGGCGCTCGACGCCTTTCTCGCCGACGAGGACGAGCTCGCCGGTCTGGACGCCCGCGTTGCCCTCGCGCGTGACCACGTTGGGCTGCACCACCACGGTCATGCCGGGACCGAAACGGAAATCGGGGATCGGGCCCGCGGGGCGGCTCTTGGAGCCCAGGATCGGCGGGAGATAGCCGCCGCCAAAGCCGTGCACGAGATCGTCGAGGGTGGTGAAGCCCTGCTCCTCGATGACGCCCGCGGCCTCCACCACCTCCTGCGCCGTCGTACCGGCCTTGAGGATGCCGAGGATCGCCTGCAGCGCCGCGTCGGCGGCTTTGTGCAGCTTTTTGTACAGCGGCGGCGGATCGACGCCGACGGAGAAGCTCCGCAGGAGCTGGCCCGGATAATCCCAGAACTGCGCGGAGATCTCCGCCATGACGATGTCGCCCTTGACGATGCGCCGTCCCGAGGGGAACTGCCGCGGCACCGCGAGGTCGGGGCTCTCCATGGAGGTCGCGCCGAGATAGTGGATCAGCGTCGTCCCGCCCCAGGGCACATAGGCGCGCTCGACGATGTCGGCCAAATCGTGCTCGGTGAGGCCGGGCTTGATGGCGTCGCGGAGCTCGGTCATCGCGCGATCGCTCATGGCGGCGCCGAGCCGCATCCACTCGATCTCCTCCGCCGATTTGACGAGGCGAAGCCGAGCATAGGCGGCATTGAGGTCGATCGCGCGGCCGTAGCGCGCGGCGAGGATGTCGTGCTGCGTATAGGAGAGGAACCCCATCACGCCGACGCGGCCGACGCGCGCGCCGCGCCGGGCGAGCTCCTCGACGGTCCGGCGGATCGTCGATTCCCCGCCCCACTCGACCTCGGCATGGGCGAGGCGCTTCGCGAGCGGGACGTGGTTGAAATACTGCACGAAGAGCCCGATGGGGAGGCCCGGCGAGACCACGCCGATCGCCTCGGCCGTGACGGGCCAGCCCGTGAGCCAGGAGACCGCCGAGCCGCTGCGCCCGGCGCCGCAGATCAGGAGGTGCTCGATCTTCGCGGCCTCCATGATGCGCTCGATCTCGTGCCGCCGGCGCTGCATCTCCTGGTCGGAGAAGCGCGGATAGTCCTCGCGGTAGAGGCTGCGCAGCCGGACGGGAATACCGCTCAAGTCCGCGGGACCGGACCGGACGGCTCCGGGCCTGCTGGGCTTCTTCGCGCTTGGCTTGGCCGGGGATTTGCGCGCTTCCCGGCCCTTTTGGCTCGATTTCTTCGGGTTCGCCCGGGCCATTCTTCTGCGGACCTGGCTTCTGTGGAGAGAACCAGTGAGGCCAGACTTTAGCCCGTCGCCGCGCGGCGGTGAAGCAATGACGCGTGTTTATGCGCGTTTTTGCGCCGCTAACTGCGGAAATCGATCCCGCGCCGCAAACGAATATTTTAACCTATTGAAAATACAATGATATTCTCGGAGACCTCGAAGTCGCGCGGCTGCGCTTGGAGGTGGCACGTGCGCTGTCTCAGGCAGGTCTTTTGCGTCAGTGGCCGCCCGACTCGCTCCAAAGGAGGCCGCGGCGCCCGCTCTGCTGGACACCGCCGGGCCTTTCCGTCTATAAGCCTGCGCTTCTCTGCCGGCGCCCAGGTAGCTCAGTTGGTAGAGCACGTGACTGAAAATCACGGTGTCGGTGGTTCGATTCCGCCCCTGGGCACCAAAATCCTCGTGGCGCCTTGACGCAATTAGAGAGTGGCGTCCAGGGCTGGAAAGTTGGGACGCCTCATCGGCATTCGCATAATCGTCCGAACGACTCGCCACAACTGCTACGGCGTGATGGCGGCAACGCTGTCAAGTGTCGCCTTTTTTCATTCGTCTCAGATGCTCTTTGAGCAACGGGGCGACAGCCGGATGAAATAGAATCCCCAAATCCGTCACCCGCCCGTCGTATTTCTCGATCGATACGAAGAACGCGCCCGTGCCTTCGATTTCGCCATCGCGGTTCCAGTTTCCCTCGACGCGCCAGTAGCTGTCCTTGTCCGTTACGGAGAAAGGTTTTTGACGCGCAAGCTCCCTGTTGCC
>DATKNV010000147.1:0-12835 GCA_035541215.1 Allostellaceae bacterium
CAGCGCAAATAACGCAAGTGTCCGCATTGGCCTTAGCATCCCCTGAGCGCCTCAGCGAAGATGTTGTCGTTCAGCCGATTGTTATACCGGAACTGAAATTCGGCAACATAAAGGGGAAGGTATTTGCGGCTGACCTTGTGATAGGTGCCGATCACGCCGCGTTTCAGGATCGACCAGAAACCCTCAATCGTGTTCGTGTGGACGGCGCCAACAACATACTGACCGATGCTGTGATTGACCGCCTGCCCATTGAGCTGCTTCGGGATCGCGCGATAAGGATGATAGTCGTCGTGCGCGACGAGGCTGACCTTGTTGGAAACGGTTTCACTGAGGAAATGCAGGATGGTCTTGATGTCGGCGCGGTCGATCACGCGAGCGACTACGTTGCCCTTGCGCTGAACGGCGCCGATCACAATGGACTTGCCCTTGGAACCCTTGCCGCGGCTTCCGTCGTGCGGCCCGTGCTTATTCTTGCCCTTGCCGCCGATCAGCGTTTCGTCAACCTCCACAATCCCGATGAGCCGCCGGAACTCCTCGTTCGCCAGCCCGGCGCGGAGCCGGTGGCACATATACCAAGCGGTCTTGTAGGAGCCGAAGCCAAGGGTCCGATAGACCTGAAGGGCGCTGACACCTTTCTTGCTGGTCAGCATCATGTGGAGGACGCGGAACCAGTCACGGAGGGGCTTGTTCGTGTTCTCGAAGATGGTCCCGGCAATATGGGAAAAACGGTAAGCGCCCCCCTTACGACAGTCGGGGCATTCCCAATGCCACTTGCGCGTCTTGAGATCGTAAACCCGCTCGGAGCCGCAGCGGGGGCAGCGTACCCCGGTAGGCCAGCGATGGCGGACCAGATAGGCTGCGCATGCATCCTCGTCAGGGAAGGCGGCTTCCCATTCGGCAATCGTCATCTGGTGAATGCGGCGGTTCTTAGCCATCTCCGGCTCCCAACTCATTGTCGGGAGGGAAGGTAGCATGCGCGAGTCAATCCGTCAAGTAGGGGATAATCGCCCAATTTAGGCCTTGTTCATGATATGTTCTCATGATAGTGGTGATCGCCAGCGAGGGAGAATTTTGATGTTCGCGGCGATCACGCGCTCGTTTAAGTGCCCGACTGACACTCGACCCCTGCTCGATCCGCAGACGGGCTTTGTCTTGCTGGTGGGATGGGCGGTCGCGCTGGCAGCGACCCTGACCTGAGGCGCGGGAGCCCGGGCCCCAAGCCGGAGGCGGCTCTTCCCTGACGGGACCGAGGTGCTATGGTCGCGGCCGGAGCGTGGCCGCCCATGAAGCTTCTGGTCATCGAGGACGATCGCGAGGCTGCCGCCTATCTCGTGAAGGGGCTGAGCGAGAGCGGCTATTCCGTCGATCACGCCGGCGACGGGCGCGAGGGCCTGTTTCTCGCGGCCTCCGGCGCTTACGACGCGCTCATCGTCGATCGCATGCTGCCGGGGATGGACGGGCTCCAGGCGATCGCGAGCCTGCGCGCCACGGGAAAGCACACGCCGGTTCTGATCCTGAGCGCGCTCGGCGCGGTCGACGACCGCGTCAAGGGGCTCCGCGCGGGCGGCGACGACTACCTCGTCAAGCCCTTCGCCTTCTCGGAGCTGCTGGCCCGGCTCGAGGCGCTGCTCCGCCGCGGCGGCACCCCGACGGCGAACACCAAGCTCAAGGTCGACGATCTCGAGATGGACCTGCTGGCGCGCACGGTGCGCCGCGCGGGCCAGGAGATCGATCTGCTGCCGCGTGAGTTCCGCCTGCTCGAGTACCTGATGCGGCATGCGGGCCAGGTCGTGACGCGGACCATGCTGCTGGAGCACGTCTGGGACTATCATTTCGATCCGCAGACCAACGTCATCGACGTGCATGTGAGCCGGCTGCGCCAGAAGATCGACCGCGGCTTCCCGCATGCGATGCTGCAGACGGTGCGGGGCGCGGGCTACATGCTCCGGGGACGGGGCTGAAGCCGATGCAGCGCCCCTTCGTCCGCCTTTTGCGCACCAACGCCTTCCGGCTCGCGGCGCTCTACATGCTGCTCTTTGCAACCTCGGTGCTGGCGCTCTTCGCCTTCATCTACCTCTCGACCGAGGGCTTCATCGACCGGCAGACCCAGGCGACCCTCGATTCCGAGATGGACCGCCTCCGCGCCCAATTCAACCAGCACGGCCTCGTGGGTCTGGTCCAGGTCATCGCGGAGCGGAGCGGCAGCGAGCGTCACCGCGACGATCCGATCTATCTCATCGCCGACGCCAATTTCCATCCGCTCGCCGGCAATCTCCCCACTTGGCCAGGGGCCGCGCCGCTCAAGGGCGGCTGGCTTCGCTTTTCGCTGGAAGTGAAGGAGCAGGACCGGAGCGAGATGCACGATGTCCTCGCCGCGACCGCCGATCTGCGCAACCGGTCCGGGGAGTTTCATCTGCTGGTGGGGCGCGACCTCCGCGCGGCCGATCTCTTCCGCAAAAACATGGCGGAGACGCTCGCTTGGGCCTCCGTGCTGACGCTGGGGCTCGGCGTCGTCGGCGGACTATTCATGACCCGCAACATGCTCCGCCGCGTCGATGCCGTGAATCGCACCAGCGAGCGCATCATCAACGGCGACCTGAGCCAGCGCGTGCCGCTCACCGGCGCCGGCGATGAGTTCGACCAGCTCGCAGCCAACCTCAACGCCATGCTCGACCAGATCGAGCGGCTGATGGCGGGCATGCGGCAGGTGACGGACAACATCGCCCACGATCTCCGCACGCCCTTGGCGCGGCTCCGCGCCCGGCTCGAGGTCACGCTCCTGGAGAAGCCCGACGCCAAGCGCTACGGCGAGGCGCTCCAAGAGACGATCGCCGAGGCCGACACGCTCCTCGGCACCTTCAACGCGCTCCTCAGCATCGCCGAGGCAGAGGCGGGTTCGCGGCGCGAGACGCTCTCGGTGGTGCGGCTCGACGAGATCGCCCGCTCCGTCGCCGAGCTCTACGAGCCCGTGGCGGAGGAGCGCGGCCTCGCCCTCGTCGCCGCCGTCGACGATGCCGTCCCCGTGCGCGGCGACCGCCATCTGCTCTCGCAGGCGATCGCCAACCTCATCGACAATGCCCTGAAGTACACGCCCTCCGGCAGCGTGCGGCTCACCGTGCGCGCGGAGGGCGACTGGGCCCGGCTCGAGGTGGCGGATACGGGCCCCGGCGTGCCCGCGGCCTCGCGCGCGGCCGTGCTCGATCGCTTCGTGCGCTTGGAGGGGAGCCGCAGCACGCCCGGCAACGGCTTGGGCCTGAGCCTGGTGCGGGCGGTTGCGCGGATGCACGGCGGCACGCTCAAGCTCGAGGACGCGAAGCCCGGCGCAGCGAGCCCCGGCCTCAAGGTCGTCCTGACGCTTCCGCTCGGCGAGGCGGCGCTCGCCGTGCCGGAGCGGGCCCCCGCGGGGACCGTCTGACCCCGGTCTCCCGCGCCTTCCTCAGGCCATCGCCCAGCGGCAGGTCTTCTCGCCGCCGCGGACGCGCGCCAGGCGGCAGGCGGCGCGGCGGAGCTCCGCGCGCAGGTCGGCGGCGCTCACGCCGGCGCTGCGCATGACCGGCTCCATCATCTCGTCCGCCAGCAGGTCATCGAGGCTCGGCTCGACCACCGTGATCTTCCACTTCCGCATCGGACCCTCCACGAGCGTCTGTTGCCTCAACGATCGGGGGGAACCTTGACCGATTTGTGGCGCGAGGGCGGAATTTTCGCGAGCATTCGAGCGATCGCGAGCACGAGAGCGAGTCCCGTGACAAACGAATGATCTCAGCCCAGCGCCTTCACGAGCCGCCGGTAGTCGGCCTCGGGGAAAGCCCTGAGCGTGGTCGTCGTCACTGCGCCGGTGCGGCCGATGATAAGCGCGAAGGTCGCGGCGGCATCGTCGTCCGGGAGATCGCAGACCGCGATCACGTCGTAGCCCCCGAGGGTGAGATAGACCGCCTCGATCGCGCCGCCGAGCTTGCGCGCGAGCGCCTTCGCCTTGTCGAGGCGCTTGGGCGCCTCCTTGATCGCCTTGATGCCTTCGGCGGTGTATTTGCAGAGCGCAATATAGGTAGCCATGGCTAGCCTCCCGTTGCGATCCCGTGGGAGGAGAGTGCCAGAAAGCCCGCGCTCCTTGAAGGGCGCGGCTCCGCGGGCCTCAGTGCGCAAGCCGCCTGCGGCGATAGATCGTGATCGCGAGGAGCATGTCGACGTCGCGGCCGTTCCGCGCCATCGGCAGGAGGAGCCGCTCCATCTCCGAGAACTCGCCCTGCTCCGGGAAGAGCGGCGGGCCGCGGCGATAGCCGATCTCCGCGCGCTCGGCCGCGGCGACGAGCTGCGGATAGGTCTCGACCTTGGTCGCGTCGCGATGCACCTCGTCCATCCACCGGCCCGTGACGTCGCGGCCCGAGAGGCGCGTGTGCTCGGTGCCGACGAGGCGGAACTTGAAGCGGAGCGGCGCGCGATAGACGTCGATCATCCAGACCCACGGCAGGAGCGCGGGAATGTGCAGGGGATCGAAATGCTGCCGCCCCGGCAGCAGCCCCTCGCCCGGAGCGAGCAAGCGCCAATAATCGTAGAGCTGCTGCAACCGTCGGTCGCAGGTCGGCGGCAGCGACGATAGCATCATGCGCAGAGACCTCCCTTTCCCCCGCGGCCGACCGAGGCGCCGCCCACGAAACCAGCGAAGCCGGAGCAATGATAGCGCTACCTAGGGGCGTGCGGAGCGTTCGCCCGTTGGGGGTGAATCGAGACGGAATTGACTCCGCGCCATGAGGATATACAATGTGCCATGCGTATATCTAGAGAGTATTCCGATGCAAGTCGCGAAATGGGGCAACAGCCTCGCCATCCGCCTTCCTGCAGCCGTCGTCAAAGCCCTCAAGCTGAAGGAAGGTGACGAGATCGAAATCCACATCGCCGATGCCCGCGAGCTCGGTATCGCGCGCAAGCCCGGTCGAGCGAATTTGCTGAGGCGGCTTCGCGCGTTCCGCGGCCGCCTGCCCGACGATTTCAAGTTCGATCGGGAAGAGGCGAATGTCCGGTAGCTTCTTCGACACCAATGTCCTCGTCTACCTCGCGTCGGGCGACACCGCGAAGGCCGATCGAGCGGAGGCTGCCATCGCCGCCGGCGGCGCCGTCAGCGTGCAGGTTCTCAATGAGCTCGCCAATGTCGCGCGCCGAAAGATGCGGATGTCCTGGACGGAGACGCACGGCTTTCTCGCCACGCTCCGAGAGCTCCTCACCGTTCATCCCCTCACGATCGAGACGCACGAGACCGGCCTCGCGTTGGCCGAGCGCTACAACCTCTCCACCTTCGATGCCATGATCGCCGCCGCCGCGCTTCAAGCCGGCTGCGATACGCTCCTCTCCGAGGATATGCAGCACGGAATGGCGCTAGACGAGGGGCTGCGTATCGTCAATCCGTTTCGTGCTACGAGCTGAGCGGCGGCAGCGTTCACTCCCACTCGATCGTCCCCGGCGGTTTCGAGGTCACGTCGTAGACGACGCGGTTGATGCCGCGGACCTCGTTGATGATGCGGGTCGCGGCGCGTCCCAGGATCTCGTGCGGAAAGGGGTAGTAGTCGGCGGTCATGCCGTCGGTCGAGGTGACCGCGCGGAGCGCGCAGACGTGGTCGTAGGTGCGCCCGTCGCCCATGACGCCGACCGTCTTGACCGGCAGCAGCACCGCGAAGGCCTGCCAGATCGCGTCGTAGAGGCCGGCGTTGCGGATCTCCTCCAGAAAGATCGCGTTGGCCAGATGGTGAATCTGACGCGCCTTCGGTATGTGCTCCATCGCCAGATGCTGGAATACAACCAACGCGGATTTGTTCGGTGGGAGACTGCTTATGGACTAGAATGTACAGATTGAACATGCAGGCAGCACTCGTCCATCGGCTTCAAGGCGAGTAACCCATGAGATTCGAAGAATACGAGAGACGCTACGCCGCCTCGTACGCGGAATTCGCGGAAACGATACGGATTATCCTGGGCAAGACCATTGATGCCTCGCCGCCAACCCTCCCACGACCACAGTTCATTCAGGCGCGCGCCAAAGCGCCCGACAAGCTAAAGCGCCGACTCGACGAGGCTGGACAGTTGGATACCGATCGGCTCGAAGAGCATCGTAAAGACTTAGCTGGCGTCCGGCTGATCTTCTATACGAACAACGATGTTGAACGATTTCTCGCGTCGCGTCTCGTTTTTGATAATTTTGAAATCGAGCACGACGCGACCAAGCTTCACATACCAACGCCTGATAACCCAGACGCCAAATATCGAGCAATTCATTACATAGTCCGGCTACGCGATGATCGGACCAGGCTACCCGAGTATGCAAAGTTCAGGGGCTTGCGATGTGAAATTCAGATACAGACCATTCTAAATCACGCTTGGTCAGAAACCTCGCATGACATTGTCTACAAGGGACGAGGGGAGCCCGGCTTCGGCAGTAGGGCCATGGACGGGATTAAGAAGCGCTTCGACGGCATCATGGACAAATACCTTCTGCCAGCCGGATACGAAATCCAGAAAGCGCAGAACGAATATGAGCAGCTACTGCAGGGCAAGGAACTGTTCGATAAGGATGTTGTCAAACTGCTGGCCGAAGCACGTGATAACAATGAGCGGTATCAGCTACTGACAGCGCTTCGGGATTATGCGATTCCAAATTACGACGATCACTCTGTCGCATTTGATACGCTGCGATGGCCATTGATCGAAACCGCAAGAGCAGCCCGGCGATCCGAGCCCGTCACTATTGAGAGCGCCTTCGGTGCGTGGAGAGGCTACGATGTCAGCGACGTATTGAAGGTCATCGTTGAGATACTCAGCCTACTACGATACGTCAATGTAAACGAATCGCTGACAGCCTTGGCAGATCTTTTCCGCGAAGAAGACAACACCGAAGCTAGAAAGCAAATTCTGGAGGCCGTGAGGGGGCTCGCTGAGTATGACTTACGGGCTTGGAAGCAAGTTGGACCGCGAATTCAGCTGGCTCTTGTGGAGCAACTCGCGGAAATGTCACCGGCTGAAATTACAGCGACCCAGCCCATAGCCGTGGTTGTTTGGCGAGAAGCGCTATCTTCCGACATCGGTGGTACAACCTGGAAGGCTGATTCCGTCACAATAAGTACTGGCGCCGTTCCCGTCTCCGAGGCACTCCGCATCATTCGTACCAGGGCGTTGGATGGTCTATTTGCGTGCTTCGGACGCGCCAGCACCGATAAGGAAAAGAGCGAAATTATGAGCGCAATGGATGCAGCGACACGAGTACCGACGCAAGCCCAATATTCCGATGAGCTGCTTAACCTCACCCTTCAAGACGCCACACGTATCGTGGAATTCATGACACGGTGCGTCGACGGGCTCTCATTCGAAATTCGCCAACACTATGAACATGAGCTGCTTTACGAGTACCGGAGGGTGCGTTCCTTATTGCAAGGCCATGCTGACAAACCTGAGACACAAACATTAGCCGCTAAACTTGCCAGTGCCATTGAAGTGTTTCGTAATTGCATCAATCGGGACCAAAGTTTTGTTCGTTACAAGGTTCTCGTAGGCTTTAAGTCTGTTTTTCCGCAGCATTGGGAGGACAATGAGTTTGATTTTCGGGGTGCGGACGCCCACCGCAAAGAACAGGCAGACAAATTCATAGACGAAATAGCGCCGGAGAATGAGGAAGCGTGGTTTGCGTTCATCGAGCGATGCGCGGCGACAAAATCCCAGGATCTGGCGACCTTTCCGGTCTTCGGCCAGTTCCTCGTCGATCTATCGAGGCGCAGGCCTGACATCGCAAACCGCTGTCTCGCGAGAGGCAACGAGAACCTTCTGGGCTTTTTGTCCGCATTTTTGGATGGCCTTTCCCAGAGCACCGCCGACGAAGTCTACGCTAGAAACCTTGAGAAGCAGCTTGAGCTCGGTACGCATCTGGCATCGTTGGCTAGGCATCTCCGGAACATTAACACCGCCAATCCAGCACTGGCTGGCCGTGTGCTCGCTAAAGCGACTTCGGTCGCGGACGACATCGCGGTGATGGAGAGCCTCATCTTGGTAATGGAAAAGTATGGCGCTGGTGCGATCGATAATGAGGAAGAACTATTCCGTTCAGCGTTAAAATACCTCAGCCAGAAGAGAGATGCCCGCTGGGTTCGCGGAGCATGGTTTCAATCCAAGACCAGTCAATTCTTCTCGACCCTCAGTGAAGAGAACGCCAGACTGTTGCTGGGTAACTTGGTGTTCCTTCCCCGTTTCGATTATCCGCTCGAACGCATCTTACGTCAGGTCGCGGATTCCCACCCCGCACTGGTATGGGAGTTTTTTGAACGGCGGCTCAATCATGATAAAGACGACGTTGAAGACGAACGCTACGAAAATGCCCCCTTGGCATTCCATGAATTACACAAGGCCCTCGCTCGCGATCCCGCATTGGCTATCACGGCGGGTCGCCAATGGTTTGCACGAGACAGCGGTTTATTCCGCTTCAAGGGGGGGCGGCTCCTTAGCTCCGTGTTCCCTAAATGCCCAACGCCATTCGCGGAAGCGCTTGCGGATCTAGTCAAGAACGGGAGCGAGTCAGATGTTGAATTGGTACTGGGGGTTGTTCAGAACTACGAGGGTGAAGAATCCACCCATGAGGTGCTCAAACGAGTGGTCGCAAGATTTCCTCACGACAAACACAAATTGAGTATGGTGGGAATCTGTTTTGACAACACCGGCGTCGTTTCCGGGCAGTTTGGCATGGTCGAGGCCCTCCGCGCCAAGAGAACCTTATTGAAATCGTGGCTCAGCGACGAACGCACGGAGGTACAGAAATTCGCTGCTGATCACGTCCACGACCTTGAGCAGTGGATTGCTGCAGAACAACTTCGCGCGGAACGTGGCAGTGAAATGAGAAAGCTCACGTATCCCGAGGACGACGATGGCGATCCGAAGGTGAGCGAATAATAACGACCCTCGGCGATCAGCGGTGAATTCAGTTGCCGCGCACGCTATCGACCCAGCATCCAATCCGAACCACCAGTCAGAGACGAGATGCGACTGCATTGGTTCCAGTTTTGGCGCTGCCGGAGCGCAAGTAGACCTCCAACATTTTGCTAACGTCGCGCCCCTTCTTCGAAGCCCTCCAAAATTTTCCCCTCCTCACTCCCACTCGATCGTCCCTGGCGGCTTCGAGGTCACGTCGTAGACGACGCGGTTGATGCCGCGGACCTCGTTGATGATGCGCGTCGCGGCGCGTCCCAGGATCTCGTGCGGGAAGGGGTAGTAGTCGGCGGTCATGCCGTCGGTCGAGGTGACCGCGCGCAGCGCGCAGACGTGGTCGTAGGTGCGCCCGTCGCCCATGACGCCGACCGTCTTGACCGGCAGCAGCACCGCGAAGGCCTGCCAGATCGCGTCGTAGAGCCCGGCGTTGCGGATCTCTTCCAGGAAGATCGCGTCGGCCTTGCGGAGGATCGCGAGCTTCTCGCGGGTGATCTCGCCGGGAATGCGGATCGCGAGACCGGGGCCCGGGAACGGGTGACGCTTCACCATGCGATCGGGGAGGCCCAGCTCGCGGCCGAGCGCGCGGACCTCGTCCTTGAAGAGCTCGCGGAGCGGCTCCACGAGCTTCATGTTCATGCGCTCGGGCAAGCCGCCGACGTTGTGATGCGACTTGATGGTGACGCTGGGACCGCCGGTGAAGCTCACGGATTCGATCACGTCGGGATAGAGCGTCCCCTGCGCCAGGAACTCGGCACCGCCGATCTTGCGCGCCTCCTCCTCGAAGACGTCGATGAAGGTGGCGCCGATGATCTTGCGCTTGCGCTCGGGATCGGTGACGCCCGAAAGCTTCTCCAGGAAGAGCGCGGCGGCGTCGCGATGCACGAGCGGGATGTTGTAGTGGTCGCGGAAGAGCGTCACGACCCCCTCCCCCTCGCGCTCGCGCAGCAGCCCCGTGTCGACGAAGATACAGGCGAGCTGGTCGCCGATCGCCTCGTGGATCAGCACCGCCGCCACGGCGCTGTCGACGCCGCCGGAGAGGCCGCAGACCACGCGCGCGCGCCCCACCTGCTTGCGCACGCGCTCGATCGCCTGCTGCTTGAAGGCCGCCATGGTCCAGTCGCCGAGGCAGCCCGCGACGCGGTGGGTGAAATTCTTGAGGAGCGCCGCGCCGTGCACGGTGTGCACGACCTCCGGATGGAACATGACGCCGTAGAAGCGCCTGGTGTCGTCCGCGATCACCGCGAAGGGCGCGCCCTCGCTCGTCGCCACCACCTTGAAGCCCGGCGGGAGCTGGGTCACGCGGTCGCCGTGGCTCATCCAGACCTGCTCGCGCGCGCCCTTGGGCCAGAGCCCCTCCAGCAACTTGCATTCGCCCTGCACTTCCAGGAAGGCGCGGCCGAACTCGTGATGCTCCGAGGATTCGACCTTGCCGCCGAGCTGCTCCGCCATGGTCTGCTGGCCGTAGCAGATGCCGAGCACGGGCACGCCGAGCTCGAACACCTTCTGCGGCGCGCGCGGCGAGGCGCGCTCGGTCACCGAGGCAGGGCCGCCCGAGAGGATGATCGCCTTGGGCGCGAACTCGACGATGCGCTCGGGTGCGATGCTGAAGGGGTGGATCTCGCAGTAGACGCCGTTCTCCCGCAGCCGCCGTGCGATGAGCTGGGTCACCTGGCTGCCGAAATCGAGGATGAGGACGCGGTCGGTCATGTCGGGTCTGCCCTCAATTCAGATATTGCCCGAGGAAGCTCACCAGCTCGACCCGCGCATCCGCGGTCGCGGCGGCATCGTAGGCGAGCTTGTGCCCGACCACGTAATGCTCGGGCCCGTCGACGTCGAAGTCGTGGTAGGCGCCGGGATAGACTTGGAGGCGAAAGGGCGGCGCCGTCGCGGGGATGCGGGCCGCGTGCGCTTGGCAGTACCTCGCCAGCGACCAATCGTCGCTCGCGCCGGTGAGCACGAGGACCGGCAGGCGGAATTCCCGCTGCAGCGTGTCCCGGCAGCCGGGATAGAACCCCACGAGCGCGACGAGCTTGCCGCGCGTCGCGAGCCGCTGCTCCCACGGGATCAGCTCCTCCCAATCCGCCGCCGCCGAGAGGACGGTGCCGCCGCCATGCGAGAAGCCGATCGCGGCGATGCGGTCCCCTTTGACGTCGGCCCGCGCGGCCAGCACATAGGCCGCGGCATAGACGTCCTTCGCGCGCTCCACCGTGGGCACCAGCTTTCCGTTGTTGCAGATGTTCGAGTAGCCGCGGGCGCGGAAGCTGTCGAGGATGAGCGTGGCGTAGCCCTGCTGCCGCAGCAGCTCTCCCCAATACTCCGACCGCCGGCGCGCATAGGCGTCGTTCCCGCCGCAGCCGTGCAGCAGGATCACCGCGGGAAACGGCCCGCCCGCCTCCGGCCTCTCGAAGTTGGCGGCGAGCTCGATCTGCCGCCCTTCGTAGTCGACGGGAACGGCGAGGGACTCGGCCGCGGCCCTGCCCGCGAGGAGCGCCGGGCCTGCGCAGAGCGCGATCCAAATGCGAAGGAGAGCGCGCGCTTTCATGCCTTCTCCGCCCCCTCGGATTTCGGTTTCGCCTTGCGCTCCAGCACCGCGACGAAGAAGCCATCGGTATGGTGACGCGCGGGGGTGAGGCGCAGCGTGTCGCCCTCGGCGGGGCACGCGGTGCCGATCGTCTCGGCCCAGACCTTCGCGATGGGGAGCAGCGCGAAAACCGCGTGGTCCGCGAGAAAGCGCTCGATCTGCGCCTCGTTCTCCTCGCGCAGCAAGGAGCAAGTCGCATAGATGAGGCGTCCCCCCGGCTTTACGAGCCGCCCGGCGCTTTCGAGAATGTCCGCCTGCAATGCGACCAGCTCCGAGACGTCCTCCTCCTTGAGCCGCCACTTGGCGTCGGGGTTGCGGCGCCAAGTGCCGATCCCCGTGCAGGGCGCGTCGACGAAGACGCGGTCGAAGGACTGGACGTGCCGCTTCACCCATTTGTCGCGGTGGCTCGTGAGCGGAAGGCGCTGGACGATGCTGGCGCCGGCGCGGCGCAGGCGCTGCGTCGCGCGCTCGAGCCTGGAGGCCGAGACGTCGCAGGCGATGAGATGGCCGCGGTTCTGCATCTGCGCCGCGAGCGCCAGCGTCTTGCCGCCGGCGCCCGCGCAAAAATCGACGACGCGCATCCCCGGCCGCGCGTCCGCCAGGAGTGCCGCGATCTGCGAGCCCTCGTCCTGCACCTCGACGAGGCCCTGCTTGAAGACCTCGAGCGTCGCCAGCGGAATGCGCTCGCGCACTCGGAGCCCCAGCGGCGACCACGGCGTGGGCTGGGCCTTGATGTCCTGGTATTTGAGCTCGTTGAGCGCGGTCTTCCGGTCGCCCTTGAGAGGGTTCACGCGGAGATCGAGCGGGGCCTCGCCGTTGAGCGCGGCCATCTCCTTGTGAAGGCCGCCGCCGAAGGCGCGCTCGAGATAGGGATGGAGCCAATCCGGGAAATTGCCGCGCACCCAGCCGGGCATCGCGGGAACGTCGAGCGCCTCGCCTTCGAGCTCGCGCAGCAGGTCGCGCTCGCGGGGATCGAGCGGCGCCGGGCGGAAGCGGTCGCCGTCGCAGGCCTTGTCGACCGCCCGCGGGGTCCAATCCTCCAGCAGCACCAGCGCCGCCAGCATGCGCCGGCGCGCGTCCGCGGGAAGCCCCTCTCCTCTGCGCCCGATCCACCAATCGAGCCCCGCGCGATGCCGGAGCACCGCGTAGATGTGGCCGGAGATTGCGCCGCGATCGCTCGAGCCCGCGAAGCGATGCCGCCGGAAATAGTTGCCGACGATGTCGTCTGCGGGCGCGCGTCCCTTGTCGATGTCCTCGAGAAGCTGGATCGCCGCAGCCACCTGCGCGCCGGGGGTCATG
>DATKNV010000148.1:0-16859 GCA_035541215.1 Allostellaceae bacterium
GTCGTCGAGGGCGTGATGAGCGTTCGCCTCGCGCTCTCGGACGGGCGCCGGATGGAGGCGCGCGTCGTCGGCGACGACGCCCACACCGATCTGGCGCTCCTGCGCGCGACGGACGGCAGCACTTTGCCGACGGCGCGTCTCGGGGATTCGAAGAAGCTGCGGCGCGGCCAGCTCGTGATCGCCATCGGCAATCCCCTGGGCTTCGAGTCGACGGTGACCGCGGGTGTGGTCTCCGCGCTCGGACGCACGCTCCGCGCGCGGACGGGCATGCTCATCGACGACGTGATCCAGACGGATGCCGCGCTCAATCCCGGCAATTCCGGCGGGCCGCTCGTCTCCGCGCGAGGCGAGGTCGTGGGCATCAACACCGCCGTGATCGCGGGCGCGCAGGGCATCTGCTTCGCCGTCGCCAGCAATACCGCGAGCTACGTCGTGAGCGAGATCGTCCGCCACGGCCGCGTCAGGCGCGCCTTCATCGGGATCGCCGCGCAGACGGTGCCGCTGCCGCGGCGCCTCGGCCTTGCGCTCGGCCTCGACCAGCCCTTTGCCGCCGCCGTGACCGAAGTGGCGCCGGAGGGACCCGCGGCGCGGGCCGGCCTCAAGCCCGGAAGCCTCCTCGTGGCGCTCGACGGCGAGCGTGTCACCGGCTCCGACGATCTCGTGCGCCTCCTCTCCGCCGGGCGGATCGGCGCCTCCGTGTCGCTCTCGGTAGTCGCGGACGGCAGGCTCAGGGAGATCGTCGTCGTTCCCGCCGAGCGCGAGAGCCTCCGCGAAGCCAGCTAGGGTCGCCTCCGAGAATTCCGATTGCGCATTGCCCGCGCACGCTTCACCGTGCGGCCGGGTCATGGCGGGCGGAGAGAGCGGCGATGTGGGCGGTGGTGCCGGCGAAGCGCTTGCGCGAGGCGAAGCAGCGGCTCGCCGGCGTGCTCTCGGCCGAGGAGCGCCGCGATCTCGCGCGCGCGATGCTCGCGGACGTGCTGCGCTGCCTCTCGGGCATTGCGACCATCGAGGGCATCCTCGTGGTGAGCGGCGATCCCGAGATTGCCGCGATCGCCCGGTCCCATCGCGCGACGGTGGCCGAGGATGAGAGCGCCGGCCATACCGCCGCGGTCGAGTGCGGGCTGCGCGCCTTGCGCGCACAGGGGGCAAATGCCGCTTTCGTTCTATCGGCAGACGTTCCCGGCATCTCGGCCGCCGAGGTCGAGTGCTTGCTCGCGGAGCATGCGCGCGCGGCCGCCAAAGGCGCCGCGCTCACCATCGTCACGGATATCCGCCGCGACGGCACCAACGCCGTCTGCTGCTCGCCGTTGGATGCGATCCGATTCTCCTTCGGACTCGGCAGCCTTGAGCGCCACCTCTCGGCTGCGCGCGAGAGGGGCGTTGCCGTTACAGTGCTCGACCTCCCGGGCATCGCGCTCGATATCGACGAGCCCGAGGATCTGAGGGCGCTGCTCGCCTCGGAGACCCGGTGCGAGTCCGCGCGCTATCTCCGGGAGATCGGCGTCGCGCACCGGCTCGTTTGATTGGCGGTTGCGGACTTTTCATTGCCACCGTGGGACCAGCGGAAATAGTGTAGGCGCTCGTTTCGGTCGAGGGAGCTCATCTTGCTCAAGCTCGGATACAAGGCGTCGGCGGAGCAGTTCGGCCCGCGGGAGCTGCTGGGGTTCTCGTGTCTCGCGGAGGAAGCCGGATTCGATTCCGTCTTCGTCAGCGATCACTTCCAGCCCTGGAAGCACACCGGCGGTCATGCGCCCTTCTCCTTCGCGTGGCTCGGCGCGCTCGGGGCCGAGACCAAGCGGGCGATCATCGGGACCAGCGTGGTCACGCCGACCTTCCGCTATCACCCCGCGGTCGTGGCACAGGCGGTCGCGACCCTGGGCGTGCTCTATCCCGATCGTGTCGTCCTCGGCATCGGCACCGGCGAATCCCTCAACGAGGTCCCGGCGACGGGGATCAAATGGCCGGGCTTCAAGGAGCGGCTCGGCCGCCTGCGGGAATCGATCGAGCTGATGCGGCGCCTCTGGCGCGAGGAGCGGGTCTCGTTCCAGGGGCAATATTTCCGGACCGAGAACGCGACCATCTACGACAAGCCCGCGACCCCCGTCCCGATCTACGTCGCGGCTTCGGGTCCCACCGCGGCGGCGCTCGCAGGCGAGCTCGCGGACGGATTCATCTGCACCAGCGGCAAAGGCGCGGAGCTCTATCGCGAGACGCTGCTCCCGAAGGTCGAGGCGGGGCTACAAGTCTCGAAGCGTCCCGCCGATGCGATCGAGCGCATGATCGAGGTCAAGGTCTCCTTCGACACCGACCGCCAGCGCGCGCTCGAGGACACGCGGCATTGGGCGGCGCTCGCGCTCTCCGGCGATGAGAAGATGAGCGTCGAGGACCCGCTCGAAATGGAGCGCCTCGCGGCGGCGCTGCCGCTCGAGCGCGCGGCGAGCCGCTGGATCGTCTCGAGCGATCCCGAGGAGCAGGTCGAGAAGATCCGGCCCTATGTCGAGCTCGGCTTCCGCCATCTGGTGTTCCACGCTCCGGGCCCGGATCAGGCGCGCTTCCTCCGGCTCTATTCCGAGCAGGTGCTTCCCCGGTTGCGCAGGGCATTCGGTTGACCGGCCTGACGCTCCATCCGCTCTGGGGCCTGCCGCTCGTCAAGCCCGGCGACGATCTCCCGGCGCTGATCGTCGCGGCGATGGCCCGGAATTCCCTCGCGCCTGCCGAGCGGGACGTGCTCGTGGTCGCGCAGAAGATCGTCTCGAAAGCCGAGGGGCGTTTCGTCGATCTCGCGACGGTGCGCCCTTCGGAGCAGGCAATGGCGCTCGCGCAAGAGGTCGACAAGGACCCGCGTCTCGTCGAGGTAATCCTCTCGGAATCCCGTCGGGTGGTGCGGCGCCGGAAGGGCGTGCTCATCGTCGAGCACCGCCTGGGATTCGTGATGGCGAATGCAGGCGTCGACCGCTCGAACGTCGCGCCGTCCGGGGAAGGCGAGCGCGTGCTCCTGCTGCCGCGCGATCCCGACGCCTCGGCAGCCGCATTGCGCGCCCGGCTCGTCGCGCATTTCGGCGTGGAGATGGCGGTCGTCATCAACGACAGCTTCGGCCGCCCCTGGCGCCGGGGCACGGTGGGGGTGGCTTTGGGTGCCGCGGGACTGCCGGCGCTCCTCGACCTCCGTGGCAAGCCCGATCTCCACGGTAGGCCGCTCGAGGTGACCGTCACGGGATTTGCCGACGAGATCGCCTCCGCGGCCTCGCTCGTGATGGGACAGGCGGGTGAGGCGATCCCGGCGGTCATCCTGCGCGGGCTTTCTTGGGATGCGCCCGCGACGTCAGGCACGGAGATCGTGCGATCCGCCGCAGAGGATTTGTTCCGATGAGCCGCGGAGCCGTCCTCGCGCTTTCCGGCGGTATCGGCGGCGCGAAGCTGGCGCTGGGCCTGAGCCGGGTACTGCGGGCGGGGCAGCTCACGGTCGTTGCCAACACCAGCGACGATTTCGAGCATCTGGGACTCAGCATCTCGCCGGATCTCGACACCCTCATGTACACGCTCGCGGGGCTCGACAATCCCGAGACCGGCTGGGGCCGCCGGGGCGAGACCTGGAGTTTCATGGCCGCGCTCGACTCCCTCGGCGGCGAGACCTGGTTCAAGCTCGGCGACGGCGATCTCGCGGTCCATGTCGAGCGCACGCGCCGGCTCCGCGCGGGCGAGCGCCTCACGGCGATCACGCACGATTTTTGCCGGCGCCTCGGCATCGGCGCGAGGCTGCTGCCGATGAGCGATGACCGCGTGCGCACGCGCCTCGGCACCTCCGAGGGCTGGCTCGAATTCCAGGAGTATTTCGTCCATCGCCGCTGCGCGCCGAAGGTGCGGGAGATCGAGTTCGCGGGCGCCGCCGCGGCAACGGCCAATCCCGCTTTTCTCGCGGCGCTCGCGGAGGCGCAGCTCCGCGCGGTCGTGATCTGTCCCTCGAACCCCTTCATCAGCGTCGATCCGATCCTGGCGCTGCCGGGAGTGCGGGCGGCGCTTGCGAAGTGCCGCGCGCCGGTGCTCGCGATCTCCCCGATCATCGGGGGACAGGCGGTCAAGGGGCCGACCGCGAAGATGATGGGGGAGCTCGGCCTCTCCGTGAGCGCCGTCACGGTCGCGCGGCACTATCGGGAATTCCTCGACGGATTCGTCCTCGACGAGGCCGATGCCCCGCTTGCGCCGGAGCTCGATATGCCCTTCACTCTCGCCAAGACCTTGATGCGCACGCTTGAGGATCGCGAGGCGCTCGCGCGCCGGACGCTCAAATTCGCCGGTGCGCTAATGGAGAAGCCGAGGGGATAGAGGTGGCGAGTCTCGATCGATTGCTCACGCGCGCGCTCGCGGGCGAAATGCCGTCTCGCGCGGATGCGCTATGGCTGGCGGAGGCATCCGACCTTCCCGCGTTGATGGCGGCCGCTGCGGAGCTTCGCGACCGCGGTCATGGCCCGCTCGTCTCCTTCTCGCGCAAGGTGTTCATTCCGCTGACGCAGCTCTGCCGCGATGTCTGCAGCTACTGCACCTTCGCCCATCCGCCACGCGCGGGGGAGTCGCCTTATCTCTCCGCGGAGGAGGTGCTGGCGATCGCCCGCGCGGGCGTCCGGGCGGGATGCCGCGAGGCGCTCTTCACGCTCGGCGACAAACCCGAGCTGCGCTACGCCGCCGCGCGCGACGCGCTCGCGCGCCTCGGTCACGAAAGTACGCTCTCCTACCTCCGGGAGATGGCGGCGCTGGTGCTCCGGGAGACCGGATTGCTGCCGCATCTCAATCCCGGCGTCATGAGCCGCGAGGAGATCGAGCGGCTGCGGCCGGTCTCGGTCTCGCAGGGCATCATGCTCGAGAGCGCCTCCGAAAGGCTCGCGCTCAAGGGTGGACCGCATTTCGGCTCGCCGGACAAGCTGCCGGCGGTTCGGCTCGCGACCATCCGCGCGGCCGGCGAGGCGGCGGTGCCCTTCACCTCCGGCATCCTCATCGGGATCGGCGAGACCCGGCGCGAGCGGATCGAGGCGCTGCTGGAGCTGCGCGACCTGCAGGAGGAATTCGGCCATCTCCAGGAAATCATCATCCAGAACTTCCGCGCGAAGCCCGGCACGCGCATGGCGGAGGCGGCGGAGCCCGATCTCCGGGATCATCTCTGGACCATCGCGGTCGCGCGGCTGATCTTCGGTCCCGCCATGACCATCCAGGCGCCGCCCAATCTGAGTCCGGGCGCGCTCTCGAGCCTGGTCGCCGCGGGGATCAACGACTGGGGCGGGGTCTCGCCGGTAACGCCGGATCACGTGAATCCCGAGGCGCCGTGGCCCGCGCTCGACGCGCTCCGGGAGCAGACGGCGGCCGCGGGCAAGACGCTGGTCGAGCGCCTCGCGATCTATCCCGCCTATGCGCGCGAGCCCCAGCGCTGGCTCGATCCGGCGCTCCGCACGCCGGTGCTGCGCGCGATCGACGCGGAGGGTCTCGCGCGCACCGACGCGTGGATGCCCGGCGCCGAGACCGATCTGCCCGCGATGCCGCGGCGCGGCTCTCGCGGCAGCGAGCCGATCGTCTCTCTCTTGGATCGCGCCTCCGCGGGGGAAGGTCTCGGCGAGGCGGAGATCGTGCGGCTCTTCGGCGCGCGCGATGACGAGTTTCACCGCATCTGCGAGGCCGCGGACGCGCTCCGCGCCAAGGCCTGCGGCGAGCGCGTGAGCTACGTCGTCACGCGCAACATCAACTACACCAACATCTGCTATTTCCGCTGCCAGTTCTGCGCCTTCTCCAAGGGGAAGCTCAGCGAGAACCTGCGGGGAAGGCCCTACGATCTCGCGCTCGAGGAGATCCAGCGCCGCGCGATCGAGGCTTGGGAGCGCGGCGCCACCGAAGTCTGCATGCAGGGCGGCATCCATCCGGACTACACCGGCGCCACATATCTCGCGATCTGCCGCGCCGTGAAGGAAGCGGTGCCGGGCATTCACGTGCACGCCTTTTCGCCGCTGGAGATCTGGCAGGGTGCCGCGACGCTGGGACGGAGCCTCCGGGATTTCCTCGCGGAGCTCAGCGAGGCCGGGCTCGGCTCCTTGCCCGGCACGGCGGCGGAGGTCCTCGACGACGAGGTCCGCGCCGTCATCTGTCCCGACAAGATCAGGACGCAGCAGTGGATCGAGGTGATGGAAGCCGCGCACGCCGTGGGATTACGCAGCACCTCCACCATCATGTACGGCCACGTCGACCGCCCCGAGCACTGGGCGCGCCACCTCCTGCGGCTCCGTGCGTTGCAGGCGCGGACGGGCGGGATCACGGAATTCGTTCCGCTGCCCTTCGTGGCGATGGAAGCGCCGATCTACTTGAAGGGCCGCGCGCGGAGTGGACCCACTTATCGCGAGGCGATGCTGATGCACGCGGTGGCGCGGCTCGCACTCCATCCGCTCGTCCCGAACATCCAGACCTCCTGGGTCAAGATGGGGCCGGAAGGCGCTGCCGCCTGCTTGCAGGCGGGCGCCAACGACCTCGGCGGCACGCTCATGAACGAGAGCATCACCCGCGCCGCCGGCGCCGCGCACGGCCAGGAGATGGCGCCGGAGCGCATGGAGGCGCTGATCCGGTCCCTGGGCCGCGAGCCGCGGCAGCGCACCACGCTCTATGCGGATGCGCCGGCCGAGCGGGTCGCGGCGTCCTTCGGCGCGGCCGCCTTGACCGAGACGGTCAACACGCCTGCCGCACGCTACGAGCGCGAGCCCGTCGCCGCTCAGAGCTGATCGAAGACCACGCCGCTGATGAGATTGGCCTCGTGGAGGCGCTCGAGATCGAGGCCGCTCCGCGGCCTCGGCGGCGCCATGCTCGCGACCGCCGCATCGAGCGCTGCTCTCGCCTCGCGCCGGAGCTTCTCCGCCTCCGCGACCTCGACCGCGGCGAAGCGGATGCGATCGCCGGGCTTGCGGCGTCCCACGACGGGCAAATCCGCGGAGATCACCGTCGCAATCTTGGGATAGCCGCCGGTCGTCTGATGATCCGCGAGCAGCAGGATCGCCTGGCCGGAGCCCGGCACCTGAATCGCGCCGGTGGCGATGCCGTCGGAGACGATGTCCCAGCCCCCGCGATGCTCGAGCCGCGGCCCCTCGAGGCGCAGCCCCATCCGGTCCGCATTCTTCGAGATCGTGAATTCCGCAGCGAGGAGCATCCCTATCGCGGCCTCCGTAAAATGGTCCTGTTGCGGGCCAAGCACGATCCGGATCGGCCGCTCGGTGCCGGGCTCCGGCGGAGCGGCGAGACTTAGCTCCGTCCGCTCCGTCGCGGTCTCGCGCATGAGCGGCAGCATGTCGCCCGCCGCGAGCGCGCGTCCGCCAAAGCCGCCGAACCCTCCGCGAACATAGGTCGAGGCGCTGCCGAGCACGGGCTTCAGCGCGAATCCGCCTTCGGCCGCGAGGTAGCAGCAGACGCTCGCGCCGAGCCGGTGCACGCGAAAGACCTGGCCGCGGCGCAGCAGCACGCTCCGCCAGGCGCCGAGGCTCGTGGGTCGCTCGCCCAGGAGCTCGATCTCGGCGCTGCCGCCGGCGATGGCGACGCGCAGGCAATCAGTGGCGACCTCCAGCGTCGGCCCCAGATGCAGGATCTCGAGCGCCGGCAGATCGGCGGGGTTGCCCGCGAGGCGGTTCGCGATCTCGAAGCTCTCGGCGTCGAGCGCTCCCGAGACGGGAACGCCGAGCGCTTGAAACCCGAAGCGGCCGCGATCCTGCAAGGTCGTATGCAGGCCCGGGGCCACGACCTTCAATGCGGCACTCACACCGCGAGCTCCCCGTGCGAGAGGCGGTAGGCGCCGCGCTCGGACTCCGTCCGGATACGCGCGAAGGCGTCACGATCGATCCGCTCGAATTCGACGGCGTCGCCGGGTGCCAGGAGCGCGGGGGGAGAAAGTGCGAGATCGAAGATTTTGATGGGCGTGGTTCCGATCAGATGCCATCCGCCGGGGCTCTCGACGGGGTAGATTGCGGTCATGGTGGTAGCGATCGAAACCGATCCCGGCGGCACCCTCGTACGCGGATCGGCCCGCCGCGGAAGCGCGAGCTGCGGTGGAAGGTCTCCCATGTAGGGATAGCCCGGCAGGAAGCCGATCATATAGACGTGATAGCGGGTCTGCGTGTGGAGCGCCACGACGCGATCCGCCGTGAGGCCCGTCCGCTCGGCCACGTCGGCCAAGTCCGGAGCGAGCTCGCCCTCGTAGCAGACCGGCACGCGCCAGAGGCGCCGGGCGCGGGCGGCGGAGAGCTCGCCCGCGAGCAGAGCGCGGATCGCCGCGACGAGCGCCTCCGCACCGGTGCTGAGGGGATCGTAATGCACCATGAGGGAGCGGAAGGTCGGAACGCACTCGACCACGCCCGGAAGGCGGGCCGCACGCAGGCGCGCATCGAGGCCGAGCACCTTGTCGCTGAGCGCGCGGTCGATCCGGTCGCCGAACTCGACGACGACCGCGGTGTCGCCGCAGGGCAAGAACTTGACCGACATCTCCTGCATTTCCGGGGTTTTCTGGCTTCCCGACAAATCGGTTGATAGGTGCGAAGGAGGAATCCTATCATCGCGCCGATTTCGGCACCATCGGCGCGGGCGCGCGCCCATCAGGAGAAGAGGCATGGCCAAGGTAGTAAATCTGAACGCGGACATGGGCGAGTGCTTCGGCGCGTTCAAGATCGGCGACGACGACGCGCTCCTCGACATCATCGGCTCCGCCAGCATCGCCTGCGGCTTCCACGCCGGCGACGCGCGGACCATGCAGCACGTCGTGATGCGCGCCAAGGAAAAGGGCGTCAGCATCGGCTGCCATCCCGGCTTCAACGATCTCTGGGGCTTCGGCCGCCGCCGCATCGACATGAGCAACCGCGACCTCGAATACATGGTGGCCTATCAGATCGGCGCGCTCCAGGGGATGGCGGCCTATGCCGGCCTCGAGGTCACGCATCTGAAGCCGCACGGCTCGCTCAACAACATGGCCGCGGAGGACATCGAAATCGCGCTCGCCATTGGCCGCGCGATGAAGACCATCGACCGCTCCATCATCTACGTGGCCCTTGCGGGCTCGCAGATGGAGGCGGCGGCGATCAAGCTGGAGCTGCCGCTCGCGCGCGAGGGCTTCTGCGACCGCCTCTATGACGACGACGGCAACCTCACCTCGCGGAAGATTGCCGGCGCGGTGCTGCACGATCCCGAGGAGATCAAGAGCCGCGTCGTGCACATGGTGCTGAACGAGGAGATCGTCTCGCGCAACGGGAAGCATCTGAAGCGCAAGCTCGACAGCCTCTGCCTCCACGGCGACGAGCCTTCGGCGGTGGTCGCCGCGCGCGCGGTGCGCCAGGGCCTCGAAGCCGCGGGCGTGCGCTGCGTGACGCTGCCGGAGATGAAGCTTGGCTAATCCGCGGGACCCTCACCCTCCCATGGCTTCGCCATGGGCCCCAACCCTCTCCCGCCTTGCGGGAGAGGGAAAAAAACTCTCTCTCGCGCGCCGCAAGAGGGTGAGGGTGCCTAGCGCCGGAGTCTCGGAATGATCTCCTTCGCGATCACCTCGACCTGATCGGCGCGATACTTGTAGGGCACGAAGATGAGCTTCTGCACGCCCACGTCGAGCTGCGCCTGGAGCTGCGCCACGCACTCCTCGACCGTGCCCATGATCGCGGAGGCCTTGGTGGACTCGCTCCAGGCCGCGTAATCCCACTCTTTCGAGAGCCACTCCATCATCGGCCCCTCGACCGCCGCGCGCGAGTCCCCGACCATGATCGGAAGCTGGTTCGCATTGAGAAGCGTCGCGGGGTCCTTCCCCGCCTCGGCCGCGAAGTCGCAGACCTTCTTCCAGGATTTGACGAAGCTCTCGGGCGTGTAGAAGTAGGTGAGCCAGCCGTCGCCCGCGACGCCCGCGCGCTTCAGCACGCGGTCGACGTAGCCGCCGATCAGGATCGGCGGGCGCGGCCGCTGCTGGGGTTTCGGGAACATGACCGCGGCCTTCATGTGATAGGGCGGCCAGTCGCCGGCGACGACGTCCTCGGTCCAGAGCCGCGTCATGATGGTGAGGCTCTCGTCCATGATCTTGCCGCGCTTCTCGAACGGCACGCCCACGGAATCGAACTCGCGCCTGTACCAGCCGGAGGCGAGGCCCAGCAGCAGGCGTCCCCCGGAGAGCAGGTCCATCGAGGAGAGCTGCTTTGCCAGCAGCACGGGATTGCGCATGGGGAGCACGAGAACGCCGGTCCCGAGCTTGATGCGCGAGGTGCGCGCGCCCACCGCCGTCAGCAGCGAGAGGCAGTCGATGATCGGGAAATGCGGCTGCACTCCCAGGAGAACGTGGTCCCAGACCCAGAGCGAATCGTAACCCAGCGCCTCCGCGCGAACCCCGAACTCCACGAGCTCCCGCGCGTCCGGCAGCTCCGGAAACGCCGTGAAGTTACGCATCGCCAAGCCGAAGGTGTTCGACAATCCCGCCATTTCATTCCCCGTGCTGTGCGCCTGAATCAGGCGATGTAGAGCTTGTCCGGATCGAGTTGCCGCAGGACCGAGAGCTCGCGCTCGCTCGGCGGCTCGGTGGTGCCGATCTCGGCGGCGACCGCGAGGTCGAAGCCGGTGTTGTCGCGGACCTCCTCGAGGCTCACGCCGGGATGCAGCGCCAGGACCTTCATCTGCGGGTTCTTCTCGTCGAAGCCCATGACCGCGAGATCGGTGACGACGCGCCACATGCCGCCGGCGACGAGTCCGGAATCCCGGCGGCTGCTGCCGCCGCGAATGAAGCCGGGGCTGGTGATGAAATCGACCTTCTCGACGAAGCGCCGCTTCTCGTGCTTCATCGCGACGATCATCTGCGTGAGGCTCGAGATGTCGTTGCCGCCGCCCGTCCCCGGCAGGCGCGTGGTGGGGTTCTCGGGATCGCCGATGAAGGAGCTGTTGAGGTTGCCGTAGCGGTCGATCTGCGCGCCGCCCATGAAGCCGATGTCGACGTAGCCGCGCTGGAGGAGCAGGAGCACGTCGGTGCTGCTTAAGACCATGTTGGCGCGGCGCGTGCAGCGCTGCTCGTTGGTGGAGGGCGGAAGCTGGCCCGGCTCGACGAAGGCGCCGATCGTCCCGCCCTCGAAGAGGATGGTGAGGCCCGGCCCGTGCAGGCGCTGCGCGAGCGTCGCCGCGAGGAGCGGGATGCCGACGCCCGCGAACACGACCTGGCCGTCCTTGAGAAGACGCCCCGCCATCACCGCCAGCAGCTCGCTCGCGGTGTAATTGTGGCGCGCAACCTTGCTCGCCGCTCTAGTCGTCATAGATGCGCCTCCCGCGCCGCGCCGCATCGAGCATCTCCTCGACCCCGATCAGCGCGAGGTATTCGGTCCAGCTCTTGGGCCCATGGAAATAGCGATCGAGATACTCCGCAATCCCTTTCGCGGGATCCCTGCGGATCATCTCCGCGTACATGTCGAGGTGCCTGAAGAAGGGCTCGTAGACGCCGTAGCATTCGTGCGGCGCGCAGCCGAAGGGCGCCTCGACCACCGCGTCGACCGCCATGAACGGGATCTTGGTCTGGTCGGGTGCGCGGCGGATCTGGTCGTTGGAGACGATGCGCTCGGTCGTGAGGATCACGCGATTGGCGGCCATTGCGAGATCGACGTCCATGAACTGGAGCCCGTCCATCTGCGCGTTGCCGTAGGCATCGCAGCGCTGCACGTGGATGAGGGCGACGTCGGGGTTGAGCGCCGGGACCAGCACGAGCTTCTCGCCGGTGAAGGGACATTCGATCTGCTTCACGTCGGAGAGGCGCGCGATCACATCCGAGCCCATCATCGAGCGCATCGGCAGGAACGGGACGCCCATGGCGCCCGCGCGGAAGCGCATGCCCACGGCCATGTGGCTCCACTCCTCGAAGCGCGCGCGCTTCGATTCCGTGTAGAGCCGCATCACCTTGGAGACGCCCCAGACGATGCCCTGGCTGAACCAGCTCGTGAGCACGTGATCGCTGGCGCCGGAGCCGAAGAGGAGCTCGCCCTCGCTCGACATGATGCTCCGCGAGCAGGAGAGGCGCTTCCGGCCCGCGCGGATCAGCGCCCAGATCATCGCCATCGGCGTGCGCGAGAGCGTGCTGCCGCCGATCCCGACCTTGTCGCCGTCCTTGACGAGCTTCGCCGCCTCTTCGAGCGACATCACCTTCTCGCGCAGGCTCCGGTCGCGCTCGACGGTCCTTCTGCGCAGCTCGAGATATGCGTCCGCCAAATTCCTTTCCTCCGCTGCTAGCCCGGACGATTGAGCCGGGTCTCGGCGTTGAACTCCCGGATGAGCTCGTCCCAGCGCGGGATCGCCGCGTGCAGCCCCGTCCAGAACTCCTGCGGCCGCCGCCGGTCGAACTCCGCGAGCGGCACGCCCTGCTGCTCGACCCAGGTGTAATAGCCGAGATTGAAGATCCGGTTCCGGTCGGTCTGGGCGAGCTCGATCAGGTGATCGTCGGAGACGCCCTCGAGGTGGCGCGCGAAGACCTCGCCCGCGCCGACCGCGTCGAAGCCCTGGGGATAGTGCGCGGCCTCGAATTTCCCGCGCTCGCTTCCGTACATCGCGGCGCTGTCGGTGGCGACGGTCACGATCGCATCCTCGGGCCCGAGGCCGAGCCGCTTCGCGGTTTTGATCGCGCCGAGCACGTTGGCGATGCTGGAGAGGCCGAGCGCATCGAGCTCGCGCACCGCCGCGGCATCGAGCTTCCGCCGTTCCGTCAGATAGCGCCGCCCGACCTCGGTATTGAAGAGGAGGTTGAGCGAATCCGTGCTGCGATCGGAGACCCCCGCGACGAGGTCGGTGTTCATGACGTTGTGGATGAAGGGGATGTGCTTGTCGCCGATGCCCTGGATGTTGTGCTCGCCGTAGCCGTTATAGAGCATGGTCGGGCATTCCAGCGCCTCGACCGCGACGATCCTCGCGCCGAGCTCCGCCTTGAGATAGTCGCCCGCGCCGAGCGTTCCCGCCGAGCCCGAGGCCGCGACGAAGGCGCCAAGCCGGAGCTTCGGAGCGCGCGCCCGCGCATCCTCGAAGACCGCGCGAAGCGCGGGTCCCGTGCAGACCCAATGCGCGAGGTAGTTACCGAACTCGCAGAACTGATTGAGGATGACGTTCGCGGGATCGCGCGAGAGCCGCGCGCACTCGTCGTAGATTTCCTTGACGTTGCTCTCGGTCCCGGGCGTGCGGACGATGTCGCTGGGGTGAGCGACCCAGCGCTTCAGCCAGTCGAAGCGCTCCTGGCTCATGCCCTCCGGCAGCACGGCGACGCCGCGGCAGCCGAGGATCCGCGAGATCGCGACGCCGCCGCGGCAATAGTTTCCCGTCGAGGGCCAGATCGCCTTGTGCCGCTCTGGGTCGAACTGTCCCGTGACGAGGCGCGGCACCAGGCAGCCATAGGCCGCCAGCACCTTGTGCGCGCCGATCATCGGGAAGGTGCGGCCGAGCGCTACGAGGATGCGGGCAGGGACGCCCGTGAGGGCTGGCGGCAGGTCGAGGTAGCAGGGCACGCGCTCGCGCCCGCGCCGCGTGCGGTCGTTGTACCAGTGCACGCGGAAGAGGTTCAGCGGCTCCGGCGCGTCCGGGTCGACGCCGCCGAGCCGCGCGGCGACGGAGTCCGGAATCGTCCGCGGCTCGCCGAGCTCGGCGAAAGTCGGGAGCACCACCCGTGCTTCGCGCAATTGCTTGACCGCGCGCTCACGGATGCGCCGGTCGACGATCTCCGTCGTGAGTTCTGTCCAGGCCACGCGCTCGGCGGTCCCCTGTTTTCGATAGTTTCTCGGCAGCTTCTCTCGCCGATGTGAATAGCATGGCGCTCGCGTGCCTTACAACCGACCACAGCCGAATGGCTATGGGAATCTTCGGGGCGGGAGTGCAACATGATCGGCGGGGTTCGGGAAGCTCGGAGGCCGCGCTCATGGCAAAAACGCTACCCTCGCAAGCGCGCGTGGTGATCGTCGGCGGCGGCGTGGTCGGCTGCTCCATCGCCTATCACTTGACCAAGCTCGGCTGGAAGGACGTCGTTCTCCTCGAGCGCAAGAAGCTCACGAGCGGCACCACCTGGCACGCGGCGGGCCTCATCGGCCAGCTTCGGGCGACGCTCAACATGACGCGCCTCGCGCGCTACACGGCCGAGCTTTATGCGAGCCTCGAGGCGGAGACGGGGCAGGCGACGGGCTGGAAGCAGCGGGGATCGGTCGCGCTCGCGACCACGCCCGCGCGGCTCGAGGAGCTGCTGCGCGGCGCCTCCATGGCGAAAACCTTCGGGCTCGAAATCCATTCGATCGGCGCGAACGAGATCAAGCGGCACTGGCCGCTCCTCGAGGTCAGCGACGTCGTCGGCGGCGTCTTCATCCCGAAGGACGGCCAGGTCAACCCCGTCGACGTCACGATGGCCTTGGCGAAGGGCGCGACGCGGGGCGGCGCCGGCATCTTCGAGGAGACGAAGGTGACGGCGATCCGCAGCGCGCGCGGCCGCGCCACGGGCGTCGCGACCGAGCAGGGCGAGATCGCCGCCGAATACGTGGTGCTCGCGACGGGGCTCTGGTCGCGCTGGCTCGGTAAGAGCTGCGGCGTCAACATCCCGCTCCAGGCCTGCGAGCACTTCTACGTCGTGACCGAGGATTTTGCGGAATTGACGCCGAACCTGCCGGTGCTGCGCGATCCCGATCACTGCGCCTATTTCAAGGAGGATGCGGGGAAATTGCTCTTCGGCGCCTTCGAGCCCAACGCGCGGCCCTGGGCGGTCGAGGGCATTCCCGAGGATTTCGAGTTCACGGAGCTCAACGAGGACGTCGAGCATTTCGCGCCGATCCTGGAGGCGGCGATGCGGCGCATCCCCGCGCTCGCGCGCGTGGGCATCCGCAAGTTCTTCAACGGTCCCGAGAGCTTCACGCCGGACGTGCGCTATATGCTCGGGGAGACGCCGGAGCTCAAGCACCTCTTCGTCGCGGCCGGATTCAACTCGACGGGCATCCAGTCCGCGGGCGGGGCCGGGAAGGTGCTCTCGGAGTGGATCGTGGGCGGGCATCCGCCGATGGACCTCTGGGACGTCGACATCAGGCGGATGCAGCGCTTCCAGAGCAACAAGCTCTACGTTGCCGATCGCGTCGCGGAGTCCCTGGGCCTGCTCTACGCGATGCATTGGCCCTATCGACAATACGAGAACGCGCGCGGCGCGCGCACCACGCCCTTCCACGATCTCCTCGCGGCGCGCGGCGCCTGCTTCGGCGAGGTCGCGGGCTGGGAGCGCGCCAACTGGTACGCGCCCAAGGGCATGGAGCCGCGCTACGACTACAGCTACAAGCGCCAGAACTGGTTCGAATGCGCCGCGGCCGAGCACAAGGCGGTGCGCACCGGTGTCGCCGCGCTCGATCAGACCTCCTTCGCGAAATTCCTGGTCGAGGGCAAGGACAGCGAGCGCGTGCTGCAGCGGATCTGCGCCAACGACGTGGCCGTGCCCGTCGGCAAGATCGTCTATACGCAGTGGCTCAACGAGCGCGGCGGAATCGAGGCCGATCTCACGGTGACGCGGCTTTCCGAGACGGCCTTCCTGGTGGTGACGAGCGCGGCCTGTGCCGTTCGCGACTTCGACTGGCTCAAGAGCCACATCCCCGAGGGCACGCATGCGGTCGCGGTGGACGTGACCTCGGCCTACGCCGTGCTGAGCGTGATGGGGCCGCAGAGTCGCGCGCTGCTCGCGAAAGCGTCGGGCGAGGATCTCTCGAATGCCGCCT
This sequence comes from Allostellaceae bacterium, assembly GCA_035541215.1. Classification (GTDB taxonomy): domain Bacteria; phylum Pseudomonadota; class Alphaproteobacteria; order ATCC43930; family CGMCC-115725; genus DASZHJ01. The sequence continues at coordinate 15,726 of DATKNV010000148.1, forward strand.
TTCCCTTCGGCTCCTCGCGCGAGATCGAGCTCGGCTATGCCAAGGTGCGGGCTTCGCGCATCACCTATCTCGGTGAGCTCGGCTGGGAGCTTTACATCCCCACCGAATTCGCCCGCAACGTCTTCGCCGCGGTAGAGCGCGCGGGCGAGGGCTTCGGCCTCAAGCTAGCGGGCATGCACGCGATGGATTCCTGCCGCATGGAGAAGGCCTACCGGAGCTGGGGCCACGACATCAGCGACGAGGACACGCCGCTCGAGGCGGGGCTCATGTTCGCGGTCAAACTCGGCAAGGACTTCATCGGGCGCGATGCGCTGTTGCGTCAGCGCGAGACGCGGCTCACCAAGCGTCTCCTCCAGTTCGCGCTCGACGATCCCGAGCCGCTCCTCTACCACAACGAGCCGATCTGGCGGGACGGAAAGCTCGCGGGGCGCACCACTTCCGGCGCCTACGGCCACCATCTCGGACGCGCGATCGCGCTGGGCTACGTGCACGACGAGGCCGGCGTCGACGTGTCCGGCCGCTGGGAGCTCGAGGTGGCGGGGGGCCGGTATTCGGCGAAGGCGAGCCTGGAGCCGCTTTACGATCCCAAGAGCTTGCGGATTCGGGCTTAGCGCGGTGAGACCCTCGCCCTCCCATCGCTCCGCGATGGGCCCCAACCCTCTCCCGCTACGCGGGAGAGGGGCCATATTGTCCCTCTCCCACCGGAGGTGGGAGAGGGTTGGGGCCCGCGCGAAGCGCGGGAGGGTGAGCGACTGTCTTGGCTGTCAAGCGCCTTGCCACGGCCTTTGGTCCCGAATGATGGCGTTGAGGATGATGAGGAGCTTTCGCATGCAGGCGGTGAGCGCGAGCTTCTTCGGCTTGCCGGCGGCGAGGAGGCGTCGATAGAAGCGAGCGATCACGGGATTGAAGCGCGAGGCGACGAGGGCGGCCATGTAGAGGCTGGCGCGGATGGTGGCACGTCCACCCCAGACCGTGCGTTTGCCGCGCAAGGTACCTGTCCCTACTGTTTATGCCATCCGGAGGTAGTGGTGATGCAGGCCGCCCAGGATAGGGGTCACAGCGATGCGACCGACAGACTGAACGGGGCGGCTTATGGGTGCGTCCTTGCCCAGCGCGAGATGCGTGCGAATTCCA
>DATKNV010000149.1:0-8196 GCA_035541215.1 Allostellaceae bacterium
GGCCATCATGCGGCTCCACACACCAGCCCGCCGCCAGCGAACGAAGCGGTTGTAGCAAGTGGCATAAGGGCCGCACGCTTCCGGCAGATCACGCCAGGGCGCTCCGGATCGCAGGACCCAGAAGATGCCGTCGAGAACGCGACGGTCGTTCACCCGAGGAACGCCACAGGGCTTATTGGGCAGCATCGGCTCGATGGCGGCCCATTCATGGTCGGCGAGCTGATGGTGCATGATTCGAAGCTCCCAATTTGGGAGTCTGAATCACAGGGGTCCGGCCAAACACCACGCTCGCCGCCCGCCCCTGGCGGCGCTGCTTTTTGGGCGAAGCGGACCTCAAATGGCAGGCAAAATCCGCGGGGTCGGTCGAACATGACCCACTACAGACGCAGGCCAAGCCGTTCGAATTGGGCCTGGATGCCCGGTTCCGGCCACCCACCCCGCAGCCAGGTCCTGTGCTATAGGGTGGTCCTGCGCTCGGCGTGGTCTTGGCCCATCGGGGAGGGCTGGATGAGGGCGCGCGAACATCGCCTCCGCGACTTCCGTCCGATACGGGGCTTGCGTGACCTTGGGGGAAGGTTTTGATTGCCTTGCAAGAGCCCGCTGATCCATCCCGCCTGAGCGCCATACGGTTTTGGGCGCTGTTCGGCCTGTTTCTGGCTTTCTCGTCGCTGCCGGTCCTTTGGACCGAAGTACTGCCGCTTCTCGACTATCCCAATCATCTCGCGCGCCTCTACCTGCTCTCGGACGAACGCGCCGCCGAGCAGCTTCGCCAATACTACGTGATCGACTGGCAGGTCGTTCCGAACCTCGCTATGGACCTGCTGATTCCGCCCCTTGCACGGCTGATGCCGCTTTCGGCGGCCATGAAGCTATTTATCATTGTGTCCTTCGCGCTGATCGCCGCCGGCACGGCCTTGGTTCACCGCGCCCACGCAGGTCGCTGGTCGATCTGGCCGCTCTTCGTGTTTCTGTTTCTCTACGGTCAAATTTTTCTTCTGGGGTTCCTCAATTACCTGTTTGGCCTGGGATTGGCGCTCGTCGCGTTTTCATGTTGGATCGCGCGCGAGAGGCGAGCGGATGCGTTGAGGTTGGCAATATCATCCGGCTTCGCCCTCGCGCTTTTCTTCGCCCACCTGATGGCATGCGCGCTCTATGGCGCGATGGTCTTGAGCTACGAGCTCGGGGCCGCGCTGCGGGAACGCCCACGGCGGCTCGCGCGGTTGCCGATGCGATTGGCGCTCTCAGGAATTCCCTTTCTGCCGCCGCTCGCGCTCCTGCTCGCAATGGCACAGGAGCATTTGGTCGACCGGCTTCAAATCCCCGGCTTCGACGAGAAGCTATATTGGGTCGGCGCCGTTTTTGACGTTTACGCCCCGACTTTCAACGCCATTAGTCTCGCAATATTAGGCTTGGCCGCCTGTCTCGGCGTCGCGACGCGCCGCCTAGCCATTCCAATCTCAATGGCCATTCCACTGATCGTATTGTCGCTCGCGTTCATTGCCGCACCGCATGCGGTGATCGGCGCGAGTGGAGGCGTGGCGCAGCGACTGCCAGTCCTCATTTTCTTTTTATTGCCAGCGGCCGTTTCGGTGAGCGAGGCTCTTCGGCGCTGGATGGCGCAAGTGGCCGCGTTGCTCGGGCTCTCCCTGTTCGTAATCCATATGGCGCTGGTCGCGGTACAATGGCAACGCGCCGATGCAGCCTATGCACATCTAATCGCCGTGCTGGATCTGGTGCCTGAGGGTGGACGACTTGCGACAGCACATCCGGAGAATGTGTCGTCGTCGAGCCTTCCGCTCACCCACTTCCCGATGTTGGCGATACCGCGACGGAACGCCTTCGTGCCATTGCTGTTCACCACGCCCGGTCAGCAGATCGTTCGAATCACGAGCGAGGGGGCCCGGCTCCGGGAACGGGTACTGCCCGAGCAGCTATGGGCGATGCTGACCGCGCGGACGAGCCGTGAATCCGAGGCGCTGGATGCGCTGCGCGACTTCGACGTCGTTGTGCTTTTCGACCTTCAGCCGCTTGACTTCAAGCCGCCGTCATTCCTGACTCTGGTCGCGGCCGAGCCGGGTTTCGCGCTCTTTCGCATCGTACACTAGGGGCGTCGTGCCACGACGCATTTCGGGCACATTTCCGGACTCTGCGCGCGACGGGTCTTCCGCTCATCGTCCACACCCGCGATGCCGACGCCGACGAGGTAATCGAATAGCGCGACCCCACTTCCATTCCTGGCACATCGCCGACGTGGCGTCATAGCGCGTGGATGTCTGCTAACGGGCGGAAAGGTGACGACGCCAGAACAAGAAGTCATGGCTGTTCGTGACTCTGAGCGGTCTTTGGCCGCGTCGTCGATCGACAGGCAATACTCATTGACGGATGGAAGAGCAGCTGGCCAGCATCGTGCTGAGCTGGTCCATGGCGCCGGTCGTCGAAACTTACCGGGCGATGCGTATCGCATCAATTCCGGTTACCGTCACCTTCGCCGCTCACCGCTTCGTCAACGCTCAGAAAATGAATGGAACTCACAAGCGGCCAATCAGGCAGCGTAAAGATTTCCGACATGCAGACCAGCCAATGCCGCAGTATCAACCAGCGGGGTAAGATCGGATTTTGGCGCGGCTAGGTTTAGCGAGGTCCCTCCCCTCGCCTGCCGCGTCGCCACTTACGTAGGGTGCATCGTAGGAGTGCTATTGAGCGGCTCGAAGGACGAGACCGACCCGGCGCAGGCCAGGCAGGCCTTTTTAGATTTACCGACGATAACGCTCCTGCGGTGGCAACCTGAGAGCAGCGGCGAGCCAAATTTCGCTCCGCTCGGCGACGTCCACCGGCACGCGCGTGCGCACATCGCGCTCGAGTTGGCGATGATTCCGGTCGTCCTCGTCTGCGCCGCCGCCATGGCGAGATACGGCAGCCTCTGAGGAAGGGCCAGGTCTCGCCTACTCCGCTGCCGCTTTCCGCACACCCAAGTTTCTCAGGCACCGGTCGATCCAGAGGCGCGTGAGCTTCTCCTCGACCGCGTTCTGCGCGAGGCGCGTGCGCAAGGTCGCGAAGTCCACGCGGTCGAGCTCCTGGTCCTGGTCGAAGCAGGAGAACACCACCGTCTCCTCCCCGGTCTTGGGATCGCGGTGGAGCTGGAGACACTGCGCGCAGATCTCCTTCATCATGCATTGCATGGGCGAGTTGATGGAGGCGATCGCGCGGTGGTCGGGGCGCAGGAACGGCGCGAGCACGCCGTGGCGCGTGCGCTGCACCGCCGCCATCATGCCCTCGGAGCCGATGGCGACGATGCGGGCGACCTCCGAGAGCTTGATCTCGACGGGACCGAGGCGGCCCTCGGCATAGGCGACCATCGACTCCACGATGTTCGAGACCGTGGCCTTGTCTTGCGGCCGGCGCGGCTCGAAGCCCGGCGCCTCGTCGCAGCACCAGACCACGACGTCGGCGGCCTTCTCGATCTCCTCGATCTTGTAGCGGTCCTGCCGCTTCTTGTAGCCCGCGAAATAGAGGACGCGCGAGCCGTGGGCGCGCAGGCCCTGCCCGATCGAAAAGAGCACGGCATTCCCGAGCCCGCCGCCCACGAGCAGCACGGTCTCGCGCTTCGGCAGCTCCGTCGGCGTTCCCGTCGGCCCCATGAGAACGACGGGCTCACCCGGCTTCAAGAGCGTGCAGAGATCGGAGGAGCCGCCCATCTCCAGCACGATGGTCGAGAGCAAGCCCTGCTGCTTGTCGACCCAGGCGCCCGTGAGGGCCAAGCCTTCCATGGCGAGCGTCGTGCCGTCCGCGCGCGCGGCGAGCGCCTCGTAATTCTGCAGGCGATAGAATTGGCCGGGCTCGAAGGCGCGCGCAGCCATGGGCGCCCGCACGACGACCTCGACGATCGTGGGCGTGAGCCGGTTGACCGCGTGGACGGTCGCACGCAGCTCGTCGTCGAGGCGCTCGACGAGCGCCGCGGGCGCCGGCGCGGCGGGCGCGCGGCGCGCGAGCATGCGGCTCACGATCGGATAGCCTTGCTTCGCGCTCGCCATCGCCTTCACGACGTTGCCCGCGAAGGACGGGTGCAGGTCGCCGAAGAAGCTGATGGCGCGGCCGTCGGTCTCGAGGCTCGTGAGGACCCGCGGCACTTCCGGCTTCGCCACCTTTTCCGGCGTCACGGGCTTGCCGTCCTCGTCGACCGCCTGGAAATAGCGGCCGTCGATGCGGACGCGGTCGGGCTCCTCGCGCTGGAGAACCGTATTGGGCTGCGTCCCTGCGGCGACGAGGACGGTGCGCGCGGGCAAGGTGATCCGCTCGCCGCCGCGCGAGACGATGAGACCCGAGGCCGCGCCGAAATCGTCGAGCACGACTTCCTCGGGCGTCAGGCCCTCGGCGAAGCGGATGCCCTCCTCCATCGCCTTCGCGACTTCCTCGTGGTTGAGGGTGTAGCTCGGCGCATCGATGAGGCGGCGACGATAGGCGATGGTGACGCCGCCCCAGGAGTTGAGGAGATCGATGAAGCGCGGCGGGCGGCCCTCGCGCTGCGCGGCCTCGCGTTCCGCGCGAAGCGCGCGGGCGTGGTCCATGAACTCGTCCGCGAGCTCGCGGTCCTCGTCGTGCCAGCCCGCCCGCACCGCCGCCTCGCCGCGCTCGGCCGCGAGCGCTTCGTAGCGCGCGAGGAACTTCTCGACCCGGAGCGGATAATAGGCGAGCGATTCCGTCGCGGTGTCGATCGCGGTGAGACCGCCGCCGATCACCACAACCGGGAGGCGCACCTGGAGATTGGCGAGGCTGTCGGCCTTGGCCGCTCCCGTGAGCTGCAGCGCCATCAGGAAATCCGAGGCCTGCCGCACGCCGCGGGCGAGCCCGTTCTTCATGGGGATGACCGTGGGCTTGCCGGCGCCCGCGCAGAGCGCGATGTGGTCGAAGCCCAGCGCGAAGGCGCTCTCGACCGTGAGCGTGCCGCCAAAGCGCACGCCGCCATACATGGAGAATTCCCTGCGGCGCTCCAGCAGCAGCCGGATCAGCTTCAGGAAATTTTTGTCCCAGCGCACGGTGATCCCGTACTCCGCGACGCCGCCGAACCCCGCCATCAGCCGCTCGTCCAGGGACTCCCGAAGCTCCGCGACGTCGCGGATCGGGCGGAAGGCATGGCGCTTTCCCGCAGCGTCGATGCCGGAGATCTCCGCCGGAAGCGGCTCGATCTTGAGCCCGTCGATGCCGACGACGGTGTGGCCGTCGTTCATGAGGTGATGCGCGAGCGTGAAGCCCGCGGGGCCCAGCCCCACCACCAGCACCTTGTAGCCACTCGCGGGCTTCGGCAGCGGGCGGCGCAGATCGAGCGGGTTCCAGCGCGTGAGCAGACTATAGATCTCGAAGCCCCAGGGCAGCTCCAGCACGTCCTTGAGCGTGCGCGTCTCGATCTGCGGGATGTCGACGGGGTCCTGCTTCTGATAGATGCAGGCCTTCATGCAGTCGTTGCAGATGCGGTGGCCGGTCCCGGCCGCCATGGGGTTGTCGACCGCGACGATCGCGAGCGCGCCGATGCTGTAGCCCGCGGCCTTTACCGCGTTCAGCTCCGAGACCTTCTCCTCGAGCGGACAGCCCGCGAGGGTCACGCCGAAGACCGTCTTCTGGAAGACGCCGCTCTTCTTGTCCTTAAGGCCGCGCGAGCAGCTGTCCTTGCCCTGGTTGTGGCACCAGATGCAATAGTTGGCGTGATCGAGCGCCGCCGTCAGGTCCATCCCCGCGTCGGTGAGCTTGAAGCCCTCGCGATGGCGGCGATGCTCGGGCCCGAGACGCAGCATGGTCACGCCATGCTCGACGACGGTCTCGACGGGGACGAGATGCGTCATGTCGAGCTTGTGCGGCACCTTGAAGAGGACGCCGCGCTTGTAGAGCGCTTGCCCCTCCGGCGCGAGCGTCGCCCAGGCGCCATAGCGCGCGGCGAGCTCGAGCGCCGCCGCATGCTCGCTCTCGGCCTCCATCCAGCGCGCGACATGGGCGGCGTAGCTCTGCTCCGTCAGCGCCTCGCCCATGAGAGCCGCGAGCTCGCGGCCGAGCGCGGGACCGTCGAGCGCTGCGGCCGCCTCTGGCGTCACGCCCTTGACCGCACGGCGCTGGACGAAAAGCCGCTTCACGGAATAGAGCGGCGCGAGTGCATAATGGCGCGCCTGCAGCGCACGGATCTCCGCGGCGATGCCAAAGAGCCCGCCGATGAAATCCTCGAGATGGGGCGCGAGGTCGATCAGAAACTGGGATTCAGCCTTGGCATCGAGCGTCGCGGGGTCGCGGCGCGCAGCAACGAGGCGATTGTGCAGATCGGCATCGCTTCCCGCGAGATGCGCGATGAAGGCGGCGTCGACGCGCGCCAATCCCTCGCGGTCATGGAGGTCCGCAAAGGAAACTCCGTGCTGCAGCCTGAGCTCGCCCGTCACGCCCGCGTCTCCGATGATGCCCTGCCTACCATCCCAGCAGGTTCCAGAAGAACACTTGCCAATTGATCCGGCGCCAGCCGTAGATGCGCGCGAGCGCGGAATAGAGAACGGCGAGGACGACGTAGGCGACGAACCCCGCCGCCATTCCGATCCCCCAATTCGCCTGGTGGAATGCTACCGCGATCGCAATCGCGGTCGCGGGAACGAGAAGCCAGAAATCGGCGACCCAATCCCAGCTCCAAAGCCACTCCCGAAACGAGGAGCGGCCGGAGTCGTAGGGAGGCTCGCGCGAGATGGGATCGGACATGGCTCGTCACTGACCTGGTATCGGTGCTGCGAAGCGGCGGCGCGTCGCGGCTCCCTCGGAGATGGCGGCGCTCCCTTACCGAAAAGCCCGGGATTTGTATATGACTTTCCTGCCGCAGGCCCATGCGCCAGGAGCGCACGAAGCCCTTAGAAACCCCAGGAAAACTGAGGCTATCTCGACGCCCTCAGGACTTGCCCGGGGTTTCCGCGCCTGCATTCGCGCGCTCCAGCACCGCGTTCAGTAGCACAGCGCAGCCCATGGCGAGATTCTCGGGCTTGGCGTCCTCGATCTCGTTGTGGCTGATGCCGCCGGCGCAGGGGACGAAGATCATGGCGGTGGGGGCGACGCGCGCCATGTAGACGGCGTCGTGGCCGGCGCCGCTGATGATGTCCATGTGCGGATAGCCCAGCGCCTCCGTCGCCTGGCGCACGGTCGCGACGCAGGTCCTGTCGAAGGGCGTCGGCGGGAAATACCAGAACTCCTTCACCTCGAGCGCGAGCCCGATCTTCTCCGCGATCTCCGCGCAGGCCGTGCGCAGCTCCCTGTCCATCGCCGTCAGCACGGCATCCTCGGGATGCCGGAAGTCGACGGTGAAGAAGACGCGGCCGGGAATCGTGTTGCGCGAGTTGGGACTCACCTGCGCGAAGCCCACGGTCGCGCAGGCATAGGGCGGATGCGCGAGGCCGATGCGGTTGACGGCGTCGATCATGCGCGCGGCACCCACGAGCGCGTCGCGGCGCTTCGGCATCGGCGTCGGCCCCGCATGCGCCTCCTGGCCCGTGACGGTGACCTCGTACCAGCGCTGCCCCTGGGCGCCCGTGACCACGCCGATCGGCTTCTTCCGGTCCTCGAGGATCGGTCCCTGCTCGATGTGCGCTTCGAAATAGGCCGCGACCTTCCTGCCGCCCACGGGCTCGGGCCCGGCGAAGCCGATGCGCTCGAGCTCCGCTCCCATCGTGACGCCCGTCAGGTTGTCGGGCCGCTCGAGCCCGTAGTCGAGATCGAACACGCCCGCGAACACGCCGGAGCCCACCATCGGCGGCGAGAAGCGCGAGCCCTCCTCGTTGGTCCAGACCACGATCTCCACGGGCGCCTCGGTCTCGTAGCCGAGATCGTTGAGCGTGCGCACGACCTCGAGCCCCGCGAGCACGCCGTAGACGCCATCGAACTTGCCGCCGGTCGGCTGGGTGTCGAGGTGGCTCCCCGCGAGCACCGGCGGGAGGCTTGGGCTCCTCCCCGGCCGCCGCGCGAAGATGTTGCCCATGCGGTCGACGCTGACGCTGCAGCCCGCGTCCTTGCACCAGCGGATGAAGAGCTCGCGCCCCTCGCGGTCGAGATCGGTGAGCGCGAGGCGGCAGACCCCGCCCTTCTCGGTCGCGCCGATCTTCGCCATCTCCATCAGCGACTGCCAGAGCCGCTCGCCGTTGATCCTTAGGTTACGCATGGGATTGAGGCCGCGCCGGCTCCTTCCGA
>DATKNV010000150.1:0-11755 GCA_035541215.1 Allostellaceae bacterium
CCCAGGATGCTCAGACGATCGAGCGCGCGGGTGATCGCGGGCTTCGAGACCTCGAGGAGCGCCGCGAGGCCTCTCACCGTGTGCGGCGGCGGCGTCATGTAGACCGTGAGCAGCACCGAGAGCTGGCGCGCGGAGAGATCGGGCCCGCCGCCGCGCACGCTCGCGATCTGGGCGCGGCGCCAGAGATCGAGCGCCTCGAATGGATCGACCTCGACTGCCATCGCCGCACTCCCTGCGATTCGTTTCGCTTGCGAGACGATCCTAGGGCCGCGCGACTGAGGAAGGGTTAATTGGGCGGGCATTATATACTTGACAAAAGTACCGCTCCGGCGCGATAATGCCCGCATAAGAACCCCGGAGTCCGGTCAATGACCCAACGAACTGCCGAGCGGACTTTCCTCGCCATTCCGTGCCCGAAGTGCGGCCACGCATTTCAGGAGTCCATCGCTCGGCTCGTCCCGAAAAACGGGGTGGCCTGCCCGAAGTGTGGCGGCCTCATCGATCTTCAGAGTGGCAATAACGCGGCGTTTCTTATTCAGAAACTTGCGGACGAGTGCAACACCCTCGACCGAACCCTCGCAGCTGCGGACAAGAAACTGTAACGCCGCGACCGTTGGAGAATTTTCCATGTCTGCCGACCTTCAAAACCCAATCTTCAATGACGAAACGGCGGCCCGCGAGGCCCTAGAAGCCGTTCGCTGGCCCAATGGCCCGTTCTGCCCGCACTGCGGCTCTGCCGAGGGCCAAGCCAAGGTCGAAGGCAAGAAACAGACCCATCGCCCCGGCCTCTACTACTGCAACGAATGCAAGGGCACCTATACCGTCACGGTCGGGACCGTCTTTGAGCGCTCCAAGGTTCCGCTATCTAAGTGGTGGCTGGCTACCCACCTACTCTCATCGTCCAAGAAAGGGATGAGCGCTCACCAGCTCCATAGGCTTCTCGGCATTACCTACAAGACCGCTTGGTTCATGGCCCACCGTATCCGCGAGGGAATGGTGGAGGAGAACGCGGGGCCGCTCGGTAGCTCGGGCAAGCCGGTCGAGGTTGACGAGACCTATTTCGGAACCGATCCCGCCGCCGAAAAGCCCAAGGCCGGTCCAGGGGCCAAACTTAAGATCGTCGCGCTTGTGGAGCGCGGGGGTAAGGCGCGCTCGCTCCATGTTGGCAGGCTAGACGGCGAAACTGTGCGCTCAATCCTACTCAGTCAGGTTTCGCCCAATGCCGCGCTGATGAGCGACGGTTCCATGCTGTATCACGGCATGAACCAATGGTTCTCAAGTCATGACACCGTGAACCACACGGCCAAGGAATATGTTCGCGGCGATGCGCACACCAACGCGATTGAAGGCTATTTCTCGATCTTCAAGCGCGGGATGGTCGGCGTTTATCAGCACTGCTCAGACAAGCACCTGAAGCGCTATCTGACCGAATTCGAATTCCGCTACAACCAGCGCACCGCTCTAGGCGTCTCCAATACCGAGCGAACCGTAGCGGCGCTCAGGGGCATCGAAGGAAAGCGCCTCACTTGTCGGCGGACTGCTCAAGGGTGAGAGAGCGGCCAAACACAAACGCAAGATCACGCCGCGTGAATTCGATCTCGTTCTAAAAATGGTGCGCTGGCTGGATTGGCTGGACGAAGGTCATTGACCGCAATTCGCCGCGCCGTTGGCGACAACAGGCTTTGTCGCGCTCCATGAAACCAGCTTGCCATTGGCCTTGATGTTGCCGAGCTGTTCCCTCATCGAAAGGAAGATTATGCCCTTAGAATCAGGGCTCGATAATTGCCCGGCCTTCAGCTTGGCAAGCAATTCTGTCCACTCTTTTGAATCTGATGAGAGGGCCTGATATTTCCCGTCTGAAACGCGCGCGAACGCAAGCTGCCCATCCTCTATCGACCCAATGAGCGCCTCCGCCTTAACGTCGTTAATGACCTTCTCATACTCAAATCTATTGACCACTACGGTCGTATTAAAAAGTGATGGGTTTACATACTGCGCGGCTCCGATCTTGAATTCCCGCAGAAGCGTGAGAGTCCGATAGTCACCGATTTTGATAACGCAATCCGGAGCCGACCCCGCGTCGGCGCTGCGGGCCGCATTGTTGAGGGCGAGTAGCCACCCCAGAAACAAGGCTATCGCAATGATCCACGCTCGTTTCATTTTGAATCTCGCCTATTGATAGGCTTGGATGCCGATGCCCATTGAAATCACCAGCCCCGGAAAACCAAGGCTCGCCATGACGCATTTCATGACATGATCCTCATGGCTGACGGCGGTAATTAAAACGGAAATCGCCCACGCGAGTCCCATCACCACCAGCGCCCCTATGGTTCCGGCGCGAGCCGCCGCAGTTACACTTTCAGCTCCCGCATAGGCGGTGAATTTCAGAATAAAGGGGCCAACCAAGGGCACGGCGGACCCCAAGAGCCCAATGAGTAACCGCGTAAACCATGAGGGGTGCCCCTCGTCCGTCCAAAACACCGCCATTCTTTCCTCCCCGCAGCGCAATGAGGGGCAATTTTAGTGGGGGGAAGAGTTAGGCGGAACTATTCTTTGGGCGTCTTGTTGCCGTAAGATCGCCGTTTCTTCGGCGCTTTGTGGGGCTTATGTGGCATGCTCACCAGTCGGGCCATGATGCGCCGGGTCTGCGCGAGCGCGTCCTTCTTTGCGTCAGTGTCGCGTTTCGATACGGCGGCCATCAGGGTTTCACCTTAAGGCCATCTAGGTTTTGACCAAATCTAGTGAGCGGCACTAATTCCGCGGCCATGCGGAGCAGATTCAAATCCTCCGCCCTCCAATCATCGTTCTCGTCATAGACCATGCGTTGGAGAATTTGCGGGTTCTCTTGGCGCGCAATATCAAGATGCGCGATGGCGCGCGTGTTTATCGAGGTTGGCTCGGGGCGCACACTATCTAGCACCAAACGTTGCTCGGCACCGATCTCCACGACAAACTCAAAGCGATATTGACGCCCGCTATGGCCCGTGAGGCGCAACTCCTCCCTGATGCTGTCTTTCTGATAACGAATCTGGAGGAGTGTCTTTAGTTCGGCTCGCAAATTGCGGCGTGAGCGCAGTTTGATGTTGTAGACGCCCCAATGAGCAACGAGGCTTGATGCATTCGCGACATGCGCTATGGCGTCAGGAAGTGCCTCAAGCGGAACGGCAGGAGAAAAAATCTTCGCTCCTTCGTATTTAAGGCCTCTTGGCGTGCAAAACTGCCTCAAGACGCGCTCGGGCTGCTCCACAAAGAGTCCATGATTAGTGATCTCGTCGATAGCGCGCCCCTCATCGGAGACGAGGCACTGGTGCGGACCGCCGCTTACCAGAACCACAACAACGCCATTGGATGGGTAAAGACATTGCGTCGGCACGCGGTATCCCGACTCCGCCTCATAGCATGTGGCGAAGGCCGCAAGCGCCTCTCGGATGTATGCCGGGCAGGTCAAAACAGCCCCTCTCTCGGCGGGAGTTCAATCACCTGCGATGGCTCTAACGCGATCCCGACTTGATCGCAGAACCATCGGAAGGCTTGTTCCCATCTCGTGATCTGCCGAGGCAGGCTTCTAGCGCATAGAAGCTCCTTCGGCAACGACGCGGCGGTTGCAAGATGGCGATTGTCCGCCCACGCATGGTAATGCGGGCCATAAATGCGATACCCGCCAAGCAGTACGCCCCGATCCAAGGGATTCGGGTGCGATTCCTGCGGAGGTATGAAATCCAGTCGCCAAATGCACGCTCGGTGGTTGAGCGTAATGGTGAACTGGGAAGGGAGCCGGTTCGGGTAGGCCGTAATCCCGAGGGTTGCCTCGGAAACGCTGGTGCCGACCAAAATCGGCCATGAAATCCGCTTATCGCCGTTGCCATTACCCTCTCGCCATATCGGTTGCCCCGCCAATGTCTTTGAGGTCGCTAGAAACTGGTCGATCAAGGCGGGCGCGGACACGCCCCCGGATGCCGCTGGTCGCATCGGGAAATCCTATCATTGGTTGTCTCGATAACCCAATTTGTTGGGTTTCTCGGAGTGCTCAATGAAAAGGATCACGATGTACTTTTCTCAAGTGCACAATGCCCATTGGGCCTTACCGCAGGAAGCGCCGCTTGATCGCGGCATAGAGCGCGCGGAGCGCCAAGGCCTCGCCGCCCTCGGGTCGCCCGGGCCGCGTCGCCTGGTTCCAGGCGTAGGTGTCGATGTGCGCCCAGGGGGTCGTCGGCGAGACGAATTCCGCCATGAAGAGCGCGGCGATGATGGCGCCCGCGAAGCCCGATTCCGAGACGTTGTTGAGATCGCCGACCTTGCTGTCGAGGAGCTTGCGATAGGGCTTCCAGAGCGGCAGGCGCCAGAGCGGATCGCTCTCCGAGGCACCCGCCGCAAGGATCTCCTCCGCGAGCGCGTCGTCGTTCGCAAAGAGCGCGGGAAGCTCCGGCCCCAGCGCCACGCGCGCGGCGCCCGTCAAGGTCGCGGCGTCGACGATGAGCTGCGGCTTCTCGCTGTCGGCCTCCGCGAGCGCATCGCAGAGAATGAGGCGGCCCTCGGCGTCGGTATTGCCGATCTCGACCGCGAGCCCCTTGCGCGTGCGGATCACGTCGAGCGGCCGGACCGAGGTGCCGGAGACGAAATTCTCGACCGCCGGCACCAAGACGCGGAGCCGCACGGGAATCCCCCCGTCCATGATCGCTGCGGCGAGGCCCAGGAGCGTCGCGGCGCCGCCCATGTCCTTCTTCATCATCCGCATGCCCTGCGAGGTCTTGAGGTCGAGCCCGCCGCTGTCGAAGCAGACGCCCTTGCCCACCAGCGTCACCTTCGGCGCCTTGGGATCGCCCCAGACGATGTCGATGAGCCTCGGCGCCCGCGCGCTGCCGCGGCCGACGGCGTGGATCATGGGGTAATTCGCCTGGAGGAGCTGATCGCCCGTCAGCACCGTGCAGCGCGCGCCGTATTCGCCCGCGAGCATCTCCGCGGCAGCGGCGAGCTCCGCCGGACCCATCTCCTCCGCGGGGGTGTTGATGAGGTCGCGGGCGAGGCAGATGCCCTTGGCGAGTCGAGCGACCTCCGCTCTCTCGGCCTGGGCGGGCCAGATCAGCTCCGCGGGCACGCGCGAGCGCGGGCGGTAGCGGGTGAAGGCATAGGCCCCGAGCGCCCAGCCCAGCGCCATCCTCGTGGCCGCCGCGGCGCCGGGCTTGGCATCGAGGGTGTAGCTCCCGGCCGGAAGCGCCTCCGAGAGGCCGCCCAGCGCCCAGATGGGCTCCTCCGCCTTGTGCCCCACCAGGACCCGCCCCAGGCTCCCGTTGGCGCCTGGAAGGAGCGCGAGAGCGCCGGGCTCGGCCTTGAACCCCAGGCCCTCGACCCAGCGCCGCTCGCTCTCGGAAAGCTTCCCAAGCGCCTCCGGGAGGCCTGCCGGAGTGACCGGCGTCAGAGGCACCGCGGAGGGCGCGTTCTCGACCAGGGCGAAGGGCATGAGAGGGATTCCTTGAGGGAGGGATCGGGCGGGGATTCTAGGGACTTAGAATGCTTCGCCCACCGCGCCCTTGCAAAGCCGCAACGATGCCCCGCATAGGTGGGTTGCGACCTCCGGCCATTCCCGCCAGAGTGGGGCCGCAAATACCTCACCGGGAGCGCTAAATGGCGGATTTCACACTCGTAATCGGGAATAAGAACTATTCATCCTGGTCGCTCCGGGGCTGGCTCATGATGAAGGCGACGGGGGCGGCCTTCGAGGAAATCCTGGTGCGCCTCAGCCTGCCGACCACGCGGGCGGAGATCCTGAAGCACGGGCCCTCCGCCCGGGTGCCCATCCTGAAGCACGGCACGCTCACGGTCTGGGAGACGCTCGCGATCGGAGAGTACCTCGCCGAGCTTTTCCCGAAAGCGCGGCTCTGGCCCGAGGACCCGGCGGCGCGGGCCGTCGCGCGCGCGGTGAGCGCGGAGATGCACGCGGGCTTCGCGGCGCTCCGCAAGCATTTCCCCATGAACGTCCGCTCGAGCTTTCCCAATCGCGGCTCGACGCCGGAGGTGCAGGCCGACATCGATCGCATCACCGCGCTCTGGCACGACTGCCGCTCGCGCTTCGCCAAGGAGGGGCCCTTCCTCTTCGGCGGCTTCACCGTCGCCGATGCGATGTACGCGCCGGTCGTCACGCGCTTCCGCACCTACAAGGCGCAGATCCCTCAGGAAGCGCAGGCCTATTGCGATACCATCTGGGCCCTCCCGGCGCTGCAGGAATGGGCCGCCGATTCCCGAAAAGAGCCCTGGATACTCGAGGACTCGGAATTCTGAGCGCCGCGGCGCCGTTTCCTCCCTAAATCCATCGCCACAGCATCGTCATCGGCAGAGGTCGAAAGAATTGGCATGTCAGCAACGTCAGTGAAACCGTCCGGCCTCGAGATCGCCGGACGGATGCGGCCCGGCTATGAGAGAATCCTGACGCCCGAGGCGCTCGCCTTCGCGGTCGAGCTCGAGCGCAAGTTCCGCGCCGAGCGCAAGCGGCTGCTCGCACGCCGCGCGGAATTGCAGGCCCGGCTCGATGCCGGCTGGAAACCGGATTTCCTCGCGGAGACGCGGCAGGTCCGGGACTCCGATTGGACCGTGGCGCCGCTCCCGCACGACCTGCAGGACCGGCGCGTCGAGATTACGGGACCCACCGACCGCAAGATGGTGATCAACGCCCTCAATTCCGGCGCCAGCGTCTTCATGGCGGATTTCGAGGACGCGACCACGCCGAGCTGGGACAATCTCATCTCGGGTCAGATCAATCTCATGGAGGCGATCCGCGGCAGCATCGCCTTCGACGACCCCGCGACCGGGCGCGCTTATCGTCTCGGCGAGAGGATCGCGACGCTGATGGTGCGGCCGCGCGGCTGGCACCTGCCGGAGGCCCACGTCAGGGTCGACGGCGAGCCCATCTCCGGCGCGCTTTTCGATTTCGCGCTCTACCTCTTCCACAATGCGAAGCCGCTCCTCGCCAAGGGGAGCGGCCCCTACTTCTACCTGCCGAAGCTCGAGAGCCATCTGGAGGCGCGGCTCTGGAACGAGGTGTTCCGGCACGGCGAGGCGCGGCTCGGCCTTCCCGAGGGCTCGATCAAGGCCACGGTGCTGATCGAGACCATCATGGCGGCCTTCGAGATGGACGAGATCCTCTACGAGCTCCGCGAGCATTCCGCGGGGCTCAATTGCGGCCGCTGGGACTATATCTACAGCTTCATCAAGAAATTCGCGGAGGACCCCGCGGCGGTGCTGCCCGACCGCGGCCGGGTCACGATGACCACGCATTTCCTGCGCTCCTACAGCCTGCTGCTGATCAAGACCTGTCACCGCCGCGGAGCGCACGCGATGGGCGGCATGGCCGCGCAAATCCCGATCCGCAACGATCCCGAGGCGAACGCCCAGGCGATGGACAAGGTGCGCGCGGACAAGCTCCGCGAATCCAGCGACGGGCACGACGGTACCTGGGTCGCGCACCCCGGCCTCGTCCCGATCGCGAAGGAAGTCTTCGACAAGGAGATGCCGGGCCCCAACCAGATCGCCCGACAACGCCAGGACGTGAGCGTCGCGGCCGCCGACCTTCTCAAGGTGCCCGAGGGCATCGTCACGGAGGCGGGACTGCGCCTCAACATCAGCGTCGCCATCGGCTACCTCGAGGCCTGGCTCGGCGGACTCGGCTGCGTGCCGCTCAACCATCTCATGGAGGACGCCGCTACCGCGGAGATCAGCCGCGCCCAGGTCTGGCAGTGGATCCGCCACGGCGCGCGCTTGCAGGACGGGCGGACCGTCGATGCCGCGCTCGCGCATGCGGTTCTCTCGGAGGAGCTCGCCAAGATCGCGGCGCGCATCGGCGAGGAGGCCCATCGCCGCGGTCATTACGAGGCCGCCGCCGCGCTCTTCCGCGAGCTCATCGACGCCCCCAAATTCGTGGAATTCCTGACCCTCCCCGCCTACGCGCGCGTCGTGGCCGCCGGAGGCTGAACGCGGCCTCGCCGCGAAAGCATCCCGCTACCTCACGTTCACATAGCGCAGCTGGAAGCGGTTGTCGGCTTGCAGCACCACTGTGACGCCGTCCCTGACCGCCCAGAGCAGGGTCTGCTGGTGGAGGGGGATGAAGGCGAAGTCGTCCCTTAGGATCGCGAGCGCCTTGCGGATCGCTTCCGTGCGCTTCTTCTGATCGGTCTCGACCCGGATCGCGTCGATGAGTGCGTCGAGCTCCGGATTCGAGTAGCCGCTCACGTTGAAGTTCCCGGCGAAGGTCTTGACGTCGCGCGTGTGCGCGAGACTCACGAGCATGCTCTGGGCATCGCCGGCGGCGGGCGTCCAGCCCAGCATGTAGAAGCTGGTATCGAAATCCGGCGCCAGCACCTTCGCGAAAAACTTGGCGCGGGGCTGCGCCAGCAGATTCGCCTTGACGCCGATCTTGGCGAGCATCGCGACGACGGTGAGGCAAATCTGCTCGTCGTTGACGTAGCGGTCGCTCGGGCAATCCATGCCGGTCGCGAAGCCGTTGGGATAGCCTGCCTCGGCGAGGAGCTTCCTGGCGGCCACGGGATCGTAGGGAAAGCGCCGGTCGAGCTCCGGCGCGTAGCCGTTGACGCCGGGCGCTACCATGAGCCCCGCCGGTCGTGCCTGTCCCCGCATCACTTTCTGGGCGATCGCCTCCTCGTCGATCGCGAGGTAGAAGGCTTGGCGCACCCGCTTGTCCTTGAAGGGGTTCTTGCCCTTGACGTCGGACTCCAGGAGCTCCGGCCGGGACTGGTCGAAGCTCAGAAAGATCGTGCGCAGCTCGGGCCCCTGCACGATGCGGAAGCCCGCGGCGCCGGAGATGCGCTCGACCTCCTGCGGCGGTACCGGGTAGATCATGTCGACCTCGCCCGAGAGCAGCGCCGCGACGCGCGCGGAGGGATTTGCGATGCGGCGATACTCGACCGTGTCGAGATCGTGCTCGGGCTTGTCCCACCAGCCGGGGTTCGGCACCAGCACCGTTCGCGCGTCGCCCTCGCGCTCGCGCGGCATGAAGGGCCCGGTGCCGTTCGCGTGGTTGGTCGCGTAGCTCTCCTCGCCCTTGGCGAGATCGGCCGGATGCACGGCGTCGCGCATCTCGCACCAGACCTTGCTCATGATGTCCCAATCCGCGAGCTCGGCCGGGAGGATCGGATCGGGGGCGTCCGTCACGAAGTCCACGGTGAAATCGTCGATCTTCCGCACTTCCGTGATCGCCGCGACCGCCCCCTTGAGGTTCGAGGTCTCCTCGCGCACGCGGCCGAAGGAGAAGAGCACGTCGTCGGCGCTGAAGGGTGTGCCGTCCTGGAACTTGACGCCCTGCCGCAGCACGAAGCGCCAGACCGTGGGCGAGGTCTGCGCCCATGAGAGCGCCAGCGCCGGCTCGAGGCGCAAATTGCGGTCGCGCCGCACCAGGGGCTCGTAGATGTTGCCGTCGAAGGAGAGAAGGAAGGTCTCTTGCCGCGCATAGGGGTCGAGCGAGCTCAAGTCGCCGTCGCTCGCCCATTTGAGCGTCGCCGCGGATGCCGCGCCCGCAACTGCCGCGAATGCCGCGACGGCAGCCGCGAGCATCGATCTTCGCACCACGCGCTCTCCGTTCCGCTCCCTCGGCCGCCGGCGTGCGTGAGCGCGCGCTTGCGGCCACCGAGCGCGGGTTCGCCGGGGCCGCCCGAGGACGGCGCTCGCTTCCCGCGTCGGTCAAAGGTTTTCCGCAAGCAGGCGTCAAGTCAAGGACGGCGAGCCCCCCTCGACCTCGTCGGTGCGCATCTATTCCGTGCGGCCCAAGTGCCGGGCGATCGCGCGCGCCACCTCCGCGGGATGGGTCGAGATCATGAAATGCGCGGCGCCGGGGATGGTCGCGACCGAGCTTCTCGGCAGGGATTGGCCGATGAGCTCGTTCGCGCGCTTCACCGCGGGATGGCTCGCCTCGCCCCATAGGAGGAGGCTCGGCACAGCGAGGGCACCGAGAGCGGCCGGCTCGAGCTCGAAGCCGGAGGCGGTCGCCCAGTCCACGACATTGACGGGAGTGGTCGCGATCGCGTAGTCGCGGATCCGCTGCGGCCAGGCGGCGAATGTGCCGGCGCCGCCGTAGAAGTCGATCATCTCCGCGATCGCGTCGCTCTTGCCGGCGTCCAAGGCGCGGGAATAGGCGTCGGTCATCGCACGGAAGGCGCGATAGTGATCCTCCTCCCCCGCGTGCCGCAGTATCTGCATCGCAGGCGCCTCGAGGACGGAAAGGCTCAGCAGCGGCACTCGGTTCCTGAGCGCGACTGCGAGGGCAGTGAGGCCGCCGAAGGAATGGCCCACGAGATGCACGGGCCCGCCCGCCCAGTGGATGACGGACTCGACGATCTCCGCCTCGTGGCGTATCCCGACGTCGTCCGCGCTGCGGCGCTCCGCCGTTCCGCCATAGCCGAGGAGGCTCGTCGTTACGCAGCGGAAGCGATTCTCCCAATGCGCGATGACGGGGCGCCAGGCGGCGCCGGTGCTGCAGGAGCCCGGCACCAGCACGACGGTCGGGCCCCGGCCGCTCTCCTCGTAGTCGATCGAGCCGGCCTCGCATTCGATCACGGTGCCGGAGCCCCGTGCCGCCGCGGTCCTCAGTCTCTCGTTCTCGATCAGGAATCGCTCGATGTCGGCGATCATTCCGCGGCCTCTCTCGTGTCGGCCCTGGCAGCGAGGCTGCGGCCCGGCAGCGGCAGGAGCATGCCGACTTGCTGCCGGTAGCGGCGGTAGCGGCTGCCGAAGTTGCGCAAGAGATCCCGCTCCTCGAGCTGGATCGCGACCAGGATGTAGCCCGTCGCCCCCGCCGCGAAGAGCAGGTGTCCCACGGTCATGGCGGGCGTCGCCCAGAACGCCAGCAGGAAGCTCAGATAGATCGGATGCCGGACGTAGCGGTAGAGCGCCGGCGTGCGAAAGGCCGGCGGCGGCAGCTCGCGCCCGACCAAGCGCGCGAGGACCTGGCTCAGGCCGAAGAGCTCGAAGTGGCTGATGAGGAAGGTGCTGAAGAGGAGCATGGTCCAGCCGAACCACGGGATCATGCTGAGCACGGCTGCGACGACGGGGTCCGCGACGGTCCAGACGGGATCGGGGATCGGCCGCCACTGCCAAAAGAGAAGCAGGAGGACGAGGCTCGCGAGGAGCACGTAGGTGCTGCGCTCGATCGGAGCGGGCACGACGCGCGTCCACCAGCGCTTGAAGCCCTGCCGCGCCATGCCGCTGTGCTGCACTGCAAAAAGGCCGAGCAGCAGCGTGTCGATCACGAGGCTCTCGAGCAGCGGGCCCGCCGCGCCGGAATCGATCGATTTCGGCACGCCGAAATTCCCGACGAAGCCGATCGCGTAGAGAAGCGCGACGACAAAGAGGCCGTAGGCACCAAAACCGTACAGTACAGCCAAGAAGCCAGCCATTGATCGCTCCCGCAATTATTCGAAAATTCGGTCGCGGGAGAGAGTAGACCGCGCATGGCAGGGTCTCTTATCCAGAATGCGACACGTCTATCCCCGGAGTGATATTTTTCACAACAGCGCGCGGGCAATTTCTTTAATTTCACCGCACTCAAAATGCTCGCACCTGCAACATCGCCCCCGAGGCCGCCCGTCCTGCCGCGCGCCGTGCGCCGCGCGCTCGACGCCATGCGCGCGGATATCGGCCACGATTGGAGCGTGCTCGATCTCGCGGCCGCCGCCGGCGTCTCCGCGCGATCCCTGCAGCGGCAGTTCCGGCTCTTCCTCGGCAAGGCGCCGCACGTGGCGCTTCGCGACGTGCG
>DATKNV010000151.1:0-30575 GCA_035541215.1 Allostellaceae bacterium
CTGATCGGGCGCGTGGTGCCGATCGACCCCGTGCTCGCGGCCGTGGGCGACCGCGCGCCCGTCGAGGTCTATCAGCGCGTCCGCACCGAGCTCGGCCTCGACCAGCCGCTCTACGTGCAGTTCTATCGCTACGCCGCCGCCGTGCTGAGCGGCGATTTCGGCCGCTCCGTGCTGACCTCCAATCCCGTCCTCACGGACATCAAGCGCTTCTTCCCCGCGACCTTCGAGCTCGCGACGCTCGCGACCCTGATCGGCGTCGCGCTCGGCATTCCGCTCGGCGTAATGGCGGCGGCGCGGCAGAATCGGTTCCTCGACCAGATCATCCGCGTGCTGGGCCTCCTCGGCTATTCCGTGCCCGTCTTCTGGATAGGGCTGATGGGTCTCGTGCTCTTCTACGTCCATCTCGATCTGGTGGCCGGGCCCGGGCGGCTCGACGTCGCCTACGAGGATCTGGTCGAGACCAGGACGGGCGTCATCCTCCTCGACAGCGCGCTCGCGGGGAATTGGGGGGTCTTCCGCAACGCCTTCGCGCACGTGATCCTGCCGGCCTCGATCTTGGGATATTTCTCGCTCGCCTATGTCAGCCGGATGACGCGGAGCCTGATGATCGAGCAGCTCCGCCAGGAATACATCGTGACCGCGCGCGTCAAGGGATTGAGCGAGGGACGGGTGATCTGGCGCCACGCCCTCGGCAACGTCATGGTGCCGCTGATCACGGTGGTGGCGCTCTCCTATGCCAATCTGCTGGAGGGCTCGGTCCTGACCGAGACGGTCTTCGCCTGGCCCGGCATCGGCCAGTACATCACGAATTCGCTCCTGAGCGTCGACATGAACGCGGTCTTGGGCGGCACGATCGTTGTCGGCACCGTCTTCGTCGGGCTCAATCTATTCTCGGATCTCCTCTACCGCGTCTTCGATCCGAGGGCGAGATGAGCGAGGCCGCGGCACCCCGGGAATGGCGGGCGTGGCTGACCGCGGAGGCGCCGAGCTCGCGCCTCCACGCCCGCTCGGTGCGCGCTTATGCAACGGCGCGGATATTCCTCAGGAACCCGCTGGCGCTCGCGGGCCTCGCGCTCGTCGTGGCGCTGCTCGCGATCGCGGCAGCCGCACCGCTTCTCGCGCATGGCGATCCCGTCGCGCAGGATTTGGCCCGGCGCCTCAAGCCGCCGAGCGCGGCCTTCTGGTTCGGCACCGACGAGCTCGGCCGCGACATCTACACTCGCATCCTCTACGGCGCGCGCATCACGCTCGGGATCGTCTCGCTGGTGGTGGTGATCGTGGCGCCGATCGGCCTCCTCGTGGGCTGCGTCGCGGGCTACCTCGGGGGCATCGCGGACGTCGTGCTGATGCGCGTCACCGACGTGTTCCTGGCCTTTCCGCGGCTCATTCTCGCGCTCGCCTTCGTCGCTGCGCTGGGGCCCGGCATCGAGAATGCGGTCATCGCGATCTCGCTCACGGCCTGGCCGCCCTATGCGCGGATCGCGCGCGCGGAGACGATCGTGCTCCGCGACAGCGACTTCATCAGCGCGGCGCGCCTCCTCGGCGCGAGCCCCGGGAGGATCGTGCTGCTGCACGTGATGCCGCTCTGCCTCTCCTCCATGATCGTGCGGGTGACGCTCGACATGGCCGGGATCATCCTGACGGCGGCAGGGCTGGGGTTCCTCGGCCTCGGGGCGCAGCCGCCCTCGCCGGAATGGGGCGCCATGATCTCCGCGGGCCGCAAGTTCATCCTGGACCAGTGGTGGGTCGCGGCCTTTCCCGGTCTTGCGATCTGCCTCGTGAGTCTCGGGTTCAACCTGCTCGGCGACGGGCTTCGCGACGTGCTCGATCCCAAGCAGCGATGACTGGGCCCCTGCTCGAGATCGCGGACCTCCGGGTCGCCTTCCGCTCCGCGCGCGGCATCAGCGAGGCCGTGCGGGGCGTCGGCTTCACGATGGGCCGCGAGAAGCTCGGCATCGTCGGCGAGAGCGGCTCGGGAAAGTCGCTCACGGGCCGCTCGGTCCTGCGCCTGCTGCCGCCGGGAGCGATGCTTTCGGCACGCCGGCTCGCCTTCGACGGCATCGATCTCCTCGGCGCCGCTCCCTCGGCGATGCGCGAGCTCAGGGGACGGCGCATCGCAATGGTGATGCAGGACCCGAAATTTTCGCTCAACCCCGTAATGACCGTGGGCCATCAGATCGCGGAGGCCTATCTCGCGCACAAGCGCGCGAGCGCCGCCGAGGCCCGCGACAAGGCGCTCGCGATGCTCGAGGCCGTGCGCATCCGCGATCCCCAACGCGTCTACGGCCTCTATCCGCACGAGGTCTCCGGCGGGATGGGCCAGCGCGCGATGATCGCGATGATGCTGGCGCCCGACCCCGACCTCCTCATTGCCGACGAGCCGACCTCCGCGCTCGACGTGACCGTGCAGATGCAGGTGCTGGCGATCCTCGATGATCTCGTGAGCGAGCGCGGCATGGGCCTCATCTTCATCAGCCACGACCTCAGGCTCGTCGCGTCCTTCTGCGACCGCGTCCTCGTGATGTACGGCGGCCGCGTGGTCGAGACCGTCGACGCGCGGCGCCTCGGCGAGGCCCGGCATCCCTATACGCGGGGCCTGCTCGCCTGCCTCCCGACACTCGAGGGCGGGGAGGGGGAGCTCGCGACGCTGCAGCGCGATCCCGCCTGGCTCACGGCGCCATGATCGAGGTCGATCGCCTCACCGTCGAGTTCGACGAGACCCGCGCCGTCGATGCCGTCTCCTTTCGCGTCGAGAAAGGCGAGGCCTTCGGCATCGTCGGAGAATCCGGCTCCGGCAAATCGACGGTGCTGCGCGCGCTCTCGGGCCTGAACCAGCATTGGTCGGGTGGCATGGTGATCGACGGCGAGGAGCAGTCGCAGCACCGCACGCGCGCCTTCCACCGCCATCTCCAGATGGTGTTCCAGGACCCCTATGCCTCGCTGCATCCGCGCCACACCGTCGACCGCGCCTTGGCAGAGCCGCTCCGCGTCCACGGGGTCGGAGATCGCGAGCCGCGCATCCTCCGTGCGCTCCGGGAGGTCGGGCTCGGGCCCGAGCATCGCTTCCGCTATCCGCATCAGCTTTCCGGCGGGCAGCGGCAGCGCGTGGCGATCGCGCGAGCGCTCATCCTGGAGCCGCGCGTGCTCCTCCTCGACGAGCCGAGCTCCTCGCTCGACGTCTCCGTGCAGGCGGAGATCCTGAACCTGCTGCAGCGCCTGCGCCGCGAGCGGACGCTCACCTACGTGCTCGTGAGCCACAACCTCGCGGTGGTCGCGCATCTCTGCTCGCGCGTTGCCGTCATGAACGCGGGCCGTTTCGTCGAGGAGCTCGACGTGGCCGCACTCCGCGCGCGCCGGACGCAGCATCCCTATACGGCGCAGCTCCTCCGCGCGAGCGAGGGCTACGACCGCGCGGCGGCCGCGGCACTCGTAACTTTCGATTAAGCAAAAAAAGATGCGGCCGATTGGGCGGCCGCACTGAAGGAAGGAAATGCCGCGACGCCGGGCAAGCGCCGCGAGCACAGGGGTTGTTATGCGTTCCGTAGCCGCGGATGCTGCGGACGCGCGAGAAAGCTACCGGACCGTGAACACCTGCGCGCGGGTCAAAGTTGTGTCATTCCCCGAGGCCGCGCGAGGGGCGCGCGACCGGCAGCGCGATCCGGACGAGGAGACCGTGCGGCTCGCGGTTCTCCGCGCGGATCGTGCCGCCGAGCGCCTCGACGTTGCGCCGCGCGATCCAGAGTCCGATGCCGAAATGCGAGCCGCGGCCGCTCGTGTCGTGCCGGTGCGAGAAATAGCGCTCGAAGATGCGATCGAGATTCTCGATGGGCACGCCGGGTCCGGTGTCGGCGACCGTGAGCTCGGCCGTGCGGTCGCTCTTGCGATCGAGGCGGACCTCGATGCCGCCGCCGCGGGGCGCGAAGGAAAGCGCGTTGTCGAGGACGTTCTCGAGGACGGTCTCGATCATGTCCTCGTTGGCGTAGATGACGACGCCCGAGGGGATGTGCCCGTCGAGGGAGAGCTGGCGCTCCGCGATCGCGTCGGCATGGGCGTGCAGCAGCCGGTGCAGCAGCGTCGAGAGCTGGACCGGCGTCCTCGGCATGTTGATGAGATCGGCCGCGGCCTCGTCGAGGCGCCGCGCCGAGGAGACGAGAGCGTCGAGCCGGTCGAGCGAGTTCTCGATGAGGCCGAGCGCGCGCTGTCCCCGCGGGTTCTCCGGCGGGATCGCGCGGCTCAGCGGCTCCAGCGACTGGCGGATCACCGCGATCGGGGTCTTGAAGGCGTGGGCGTTGTCCTCGGCGGTGCGCCGGATGTCGCGCGCGGAGGCGTCGAGGGCCGCGACCATGCCGTCGAATTCCGCGGCGACCGCGGCGAGCTCGGGCACGTCGTTCTCCTCGGCGAAGGAGACGTCCTGGGCGCGCTCGCGGATCGCGCGCGCGCGCTCGGCGAAGCGGCGGAGCCCGCGACGGACGCCCCAGAAGGTGCTGAGCGTGATCACGACCATGACCATGTAGATGATGGCCGCGATCCGCACCTCCGGCGTCGTCCAATAGGGCCGGCCCAGATGCGAGCCCGGGACGCTGCCCGCGGAGAAGGAGGTGACGACGGCCCAGCATCCCGAGGCGACCTTGATGGGCGTCACGGAGGTCACGACCTCGTCCTCGGCGCCGGGCGTGCTGTAGCGCCGGGCATCCGCGAGCTCGCCCTCGCAGGTGGCGGAGAGACGGTCGAGGACGCCCTGCTGCGCGAGCTCGCTCCGCTCGTTGTCGAGCTGCGCCGCCGAGACCGCTGGCCAGGAGGCGACGTAGTAGAACTCGGTCTTGCCCGCGGGCTGATAGATCACCTTGACGCGGGTGGTGTCGCTCGCGAAGCGCTCGAGGGCGCGGCCTAGATCGGGGATCGAGGGCTTGTCCGTGCCCGCGACCATCGGCTGCAGCGCCTGCGCCATGACGCGGCCCTGCTCGCGCACGCTCTGCAGCAGCAGATTGGCGGTCGCGCGGTCGGCGGCGCGGAACTGGTCGTAGACGATGAGCGGCACCGCGAGGAAGATCGCGACCAGCAAAATGGCCTTCGCCGCGAGCGATCGATGAAATCGCCAGCGCCGCAAGTCGCCGCCGCCGTCGACCGCGCTCTCAGGCGACGGTCCAGCGATAGCCGAAGCCGGCGTAGTTGTGGATCTGGTCAAACTCGGTATCGACATCGCGGAACTTCTTGCGGATGCGTTTTATGAAGGTTCGCACGTTGGCGCGGTAGCCCTCGGTACCGCTGCCCGCCAGAAAGTCCTTGCCGTGGACGAGATCGTAGAGCTCGCGGTAGGAGAGGTCCTCGCCGGGCTTGAGCGCCAATTGGGAGACCATCCGGAATTCCGTGAGCGTGAGGTCGATCGCCTGCCCGTTCCAGAAGGCGCGGTTGATGTCGAAGCGAAGCTCGAGCTGGCCGAGGCGCACTTGCGCCGGCTGCTGCTGCGCGGCGTCGGGGAGGGGGCGTTGGCCCTCCGCGATGAGCTCGATACGCTTCACCAGGATCGAGAGCCGGCGCGACTTGTCGATGAAGTCGACGGCGCCGCCCGCGAGCGCCGCCTCCTCGTAGATGTCGTCGCTGAGCGCCGTCAGGAAGATCACGGGCGTCATGGTGCCGCGCTGGCGTAGCTCGCGCAGCATCTCGAGCCCGTTCATCCCGGGCATCCGCCAGTCCAGCAGGATCACGTCCACGGCCTCGCCGGAGGCAAGGAAATCTAGGGCCGGGGAAGCGCCCGAGAAGGTCGTGACCGCGAAGCCCTCGTCGATCAGATTGAGGCTCAGGCTCTCGCGGAACCCGTCGTCGTCGTCAACGAGGAGGATTCGCGCCTGCCGGGCTGATGCCGGCTTCGTGCCGGGCAATGAGATCGGAGAAACAACGCTCTCGGGTTGGCTCGGAGGGTTCATCGGTCTTCACCTCGTAGTGCAGCGCTCGCATCACCTGGCTCTTCAGGTCCAGATAAAAATATACCTCCAGCACGCAGTTGCGACCGTCATAGTGCCATATTCGCGCCGGGGCCGCCTCGGAGCGCTGCTCGGGCGCGCCGAGGAGCGACTCGATCTGCCGCTGGTCGAGGCCGATAAGCCCGTCGGGATCGGCAACCCGCGGCAGCGGCTCGGGCTCCGTCGTGACCGGCGGCACCGGGCCAGGGGGAGCGAGCGCGAGGGTCGGCACCGGGGGCTTGCGCGGCGGGGCGGGTGGCGGGGGCTGCAGCTCCGGTGCGGGCTGCGCCGCGCCTTCGACCTTCGCCGGCGGCGGCTTCTCCGGCAACAGCCACGCGCAAGCGCTTAGCTGAAGGAGCAGGGCAACCGATGCGATGAGGGCGCTAGGCTTCATTGGGCTGCGTATTCCGCTGATGCTTTCGGCGGTGACCGGCGACCGCGATTCCTCGGTCTCGCGCGCGGTCAATAATCCATTAATAATCATTAAGAAACAGTTAAGCATAGGAAAAAGTCTCTTTTTTTTGTGGAGCTGAAGGAGCGGTGCCGCGATGGACCCGCCGGGCCCGTTCCGCCTGAGGGGGTTCTGTGGCATGGTCCGCGGGCCGACCCCGAGGGTTTCTCTATGGTGCTTGCAGCCGAGCGGATTGACAGGGCGAAGCCGCGCTTCCTCGATCTGGACGCGCTCGCCGCAGCCGCGCGCAACGACGACCCTTTTCCGTATCTGATCGTGCCCGGCTTCGTGCCCCCAGCCGCGCGTGCGGCGATTGCGGCGGATTATCCCGCGGTTGCGGGACCCGGCAGTTTTCCCGTCGATGAGTTGCGCATCGGTGCCACGTTCCGCGCGTTCCTCGACGAGCTGGAGGGCCCGGATTTCCGCCGCGCGATCGAGCTGAAGTTCGGGATCGATCTCGCGGGGCGTCCGACCATGGTGACCGTGCGCGGCGAGGCGCGCCTGCGCGACGGCCGCATCCACAATGACAGCCGCAGCAAGCTCGTCACGGTGCTCGTCTACATGAACGACGCCTGGGAGCCGGCGGAAGGGCGCCTGCGCCTGCTGCGCTCGCGGACGGATCTCGATGCCGTCGCGGCGGAGGTTCCTCCGCAGGCGGGAACGCTCCTCGTCTTTCGCGTCACCGACAACTCCTGGCACGGCCATCTCCCCACCAGCGGACCGCGCCGCGTGGTGCAGCTCAATTGGGTCGAGAGCGAGGCCGTCGTCCGCCGCGAGCGCGCGCGGCACGGTCTGTCGGCGCGGGTGAAGCGGTTCCTCTCGCGTTGGCGCTGAGCGAGGATGAGCGTCAGATTGCAGAGAATGCGCGCGGGATCGCGACGGCAAGGCCGAGCGGACGAGGGCAAGGGAGGCAAGACCGCCTTCCAGGGCGTACGCGTTCCCGAGGATTGCGGATGATCCTTCTCTCCAATCTGCCCAAGCTCCGCCAAGCGGCTCAGGCGTCATCGAAGGTGCTTGACGTGGGGGGCTGGTATCAACCGTTCAACCTGGCGACCCACGTGCTCGATCTGCGGCCATACGAGACGCGCAGGACTCATGAGGCCCTGGAACCCGTGGACCCCGAGCGCTTCTGCGCCGACACGTGGGCCGTGCATGATGCTTGTGCCGCGCCCTGGCCCTATCCGGACAAACTTTTCGATTTCGTCATTTGCTCGCACTTGCTGGAAGATGTCCGCGATCCGCTTATCGTCTGCAAAGAGCTAATTCGGGTGGCGAAATCCGGTTACATCGAAACGCCGAGTCGCTTGCGCGAGATCTACTCGAAGGAGCGATTCTTCGCGCTCAGGTCTTTCCTAGGCAACATCCCGGAAGTCGGGTTTTACCATCATCGCTGGTTCGTCGAGGCGGAAGGAGCGCATCTGCGCTTCACCGCCAAGACGACGGCGCTTCTCGAGGACCGCCGACGCTATCTCACGCGGCGGCAACTGGGTCGGAAGCTCACGGAAGGAGAAAGCGGGCTCGGGCTATTTTGGGAGGGAGAGTTCACCTATGAGGAGGCAATCGTTAGCGTGAGGGAGGACTACACCCGCTTCGGCATGAAGGCACTGCAGGCTCTTGCAAACTCCAAATGACCTCTTCGCTTCCCGACGTCAGCTATGTAATCACCCAATTCAACAAGGCTTCTTTCGTCCCATTGCTGGTCGAGGCATTTGCCGAGGAGGGCGGCGATTTTTCCCGCCAATTTATTTTCGTTGATGATGGATCGACGGATAATTCCGTCGAGATCCTGCGGCGCCTGGAAAGCCGGTTGCCCGGGCCGCTCCACCTGATCGCGCAGGAAAACGCGGGGGCATCGGCCGCGACGAATGTGGGCGTTGCCGCTGCACGTGCGCCCTTGATCCGCCTCGTGGACGGAGACGACCTGGTGACGCTCGGCTCGACGGCCCGGCTGAGGGAAGCCATGAGGAATGAGGGGGTCGAGTTCGCCTACGGCGATCTCGATAGGTACGATCTCGAGAGACCGTTCCCTCAATCGCTGCCCTCCCTCGGAAACGTCGAGTTCCTTCGGGGTGAGGCCGGCTTGAGCCGCTTCATCCGCAACTGTCCTTCCAACTCGAGCACAATCTTGATATCGAAAGCCCTCTATACGAGGGCAGGCGGCTGCAACGAGCAGCTGATGTCTCCGGACCAGATGCTGTTCCTGCGCCTTTTCGCTGCGGCCGATGGCGTTCATCTGCGCGGGCCCGTGGCGCGCATTCCCAACTCCGCGCCGGGACGATTGTCGAGCCAAGAGCGCCGCAGCCGCTACGAGGGCACGCTCGCGCTAATGAC
This sequence comes from Allostellaceae bacterium, assembly GCA_035541215.1. Classification (GTDB taxonomy): domain Bacteria; phylum Pseudomonadota; class Alphaproteobacteria; order ATCC43930; family CGMCC-115725; genus DASZHJ01. Next base: position 8,743 of record DATKNV010000151.1, read on the forward strand.
CCTGCTGGACGAGAACCCGGACTTGCCGCGCGCTCTGGTCGACCAGACCTATCGGCGCGCGATGTCTCGTGCCTATAACTACGCAAGGCTATTCGGCGCCAGAGGCGATCTGCGGCGCCGTGTCTTCTGGCGCTATCTCATGAGCAAATTCCAGGTACCGGCCGATCCCTCCGAGGCGATGCGCGAGACCCTGGCCATATACACGGAAGATGGCAGTGTCGAGCGGCCGGAGACCTGGAAGCCGGGAGCGCTGCGACGCGGCGCCGCCCGCTCGCGCATCGGATAAGGTCGATGTGCGGAATTGCAGGCTTTCTTGCCTCTCCTGATGCGTGGCCCGGCAAAGATCGCGCGCAAGACATCGTCGTTGCGATGCGCGATGCCTTGGCCCATCGCGGTCCCGACGACCGAGGCGCGTGGCTCGACGAGGAAGCCGGTATAGCCTTCGGCTTCCGCCGCCTCTCGATCATCGATCTCTCGGAGCACGGGCACCAGCCCATGATGTCGGCCTGCGGCCGGTACGCGATGGTCTACAACGGCGAGATCTATAATTTCCGGGACCTGCGCCGAAAGGCCGAGGCCTGGGGCCACTCGCCATGGCGAGGACATTCGGACAGCGAGGTCATCCTCGCGCTCATTTCCAAATGGGGCGTTGCCGAAGCGGTGAAAGCGCTCAGCGGCATGTTCGCCATCGCCGTCTGGGATCGCGAGGAGCAGAGCCTATGGCTGGTCCGCGACCGTTTCGGAGAGAAGCCGCTCTATTACGGAAGGCAACGTGACCACTTCGTCTTCGGCTCCGAGCTGAAGGCTCTGAGAGCGCATCCCGGGTTTGAGGGCCGGCTGAGCGCGCAAGCCATAAGCGAGTTCCTGCGCCACGGATTCATCGCGGACCCGCTGACCATTCACGAGAATCTGTGGAAGCTGCCGCCGGGACACATCCTTTACCTCAAACCGCGGAGCGAGCCGCGGGTCTGGCCCTACTGGGATGCGGTATCGGCATTGACGGAGTGCCGCGCCAATCCCTTCGAGGGCAGCGCTGAGGAAGCGGCAGAGGAGCTCGATCGGAGAATTCGTGCCGTCACCGCTGAGCGGATGATCTCCGACGTGCCGCTGGGCGCCTTCCTTTCGGGCGGCATCGATTCCTCGACGGTCGTGGCGGCCATGATGGCTTCCGGCAATCGTCCCGTGAAAACCTACACGGTAGGGTTTCCCGGCACCCGCTTCGACGAGGCGCCGCATGCCGAAGCGATCGCCAAGCACCTCGGAAGCGACCACACGACCTTTACGCTGAGCGAAGCCGATCTGAGATCGGTGGTTCCGGATTTGGGCCGGATATACGACGAGCCCTTTGCCGATCCCTCGCAGATCCCGACCGCTCTTCTCTGCCGGGAGACGCGCAAGCACGTCACGGTCGCCTTGTCCGGCGACGGCGGCGACGAAATGTTCGGGGGGTATCCGCGCTATCGCGACATCCCCGCGCGCTGGGCATCGCTGCAGGGCTACCCCTCCGCCATGCGCCGAGGCCTCTTCCTGCTGTTGAGGGCGCTGCGAGGCCGCGACGGCCGCCCGCAGCGGCGCCTGCGCAAGATGCTCGCGGAGCTGGGCGCCCCCGGTGCAGAGGCTCTCTATCGCGACCGCATGTCGCGATGGCGACCCGATGAGGGGCTGACGGTTCCGGTCGGGGGCGTCGACACCGAATGGGATCGGCTCATCCCCGAGCCGAGCGCCGGCCTTTCGCCCGCGCGCCACTTCATGCTGCGCGACATTCTCACTTATCTACCTGCCGATTTGCTCGTGAAGGTCGACCGCGCCAGCATGGCCTTCGGGCTCGAAGTGCGTGCCCCTCTGCTCGATCACGAACTGGCAGGGTTCATATGGAGCCTGCCGGATACGCTTACGGTGGAAGGGGAAGGGAAAGCGCTCTTGCGCAAGGTCCTCGCCCGCCACGTGCCGCCGGCTTTGTTCGAGCGGCCCAAGCAAGGCTTCGAGCCGCCTCTGGCGGACTGGCTGCGCCACGACCTCCGTAGGTGGGCGGAGGATCTGATCGGGCGGCACGGCGAGCACTACAACTCCGCCCTCGCTCGCCGCCGCTGGCAGGAGCACGTCTCCGGCCGTCGGAATTGGACTTATGCTCTGTGGACCGTGCTGATGCTGGAATCCTGGCTCGGCCACCAAGCCCCTGGGTTCCGGCATTAGCAGTTGCCGGATATCGAGCCAATTTTGCGGCGCCGCCGCAAGTGGAAGGGCGCGATGTCTTGCGGCCTCTCCGCTATCTTGGCGGTGGCGGCGGGATCGCGCCGGTCAACGCGGCGTTTCCAGGTGAAGCGAAAGACCGCCATTTGCGACGCGCAGGGATTTGATCGAGCGGCGTGGAATCGGAATGCGGCGCTGGCCGCAGTACAGGATTATCGCGGCGAGTATCTCGTTCTGCCGGAGGGTGACCACGGGACCCGAGGGTGAGGGCTCGAATGACAGTTTGATCTCACCCTCGTTGCTCACCAGCGGTGAGGTTATGGCGGCTCCCGGTGCGAGCCGTGCGCTTTTCACGCAATAGGCGGCGACCGCCTCCAGCAATTCTCTGTCAGTGAATTTTATGACCCGGCTCTCGCTCGGCATCGACACATTCTCCGAATCTCGGAGCCAGCGAAACTGATCTCGGGATAACCTGCTATCGCGGATCCGAGAGCGCAAGGGCACCGCGCTCAACTGCCCTTTGCGGCCGAGAACTGCGTGAAGGCGTCGAGCGCGTGGCTGGCGTACATCGCCGAAGGCCCCGCTCCCATGTAGATCGCCATACCGAGCGTCTCCAGAACCTCCTCGCGTGAGGCGCCCCGATCGACCGCCGCCTTGACATGGAAAGCTATGCAGTCGTCGCAGCGCGCTGCGACCGAGATAGCGAGCGCGATCAGTTCCTTGGTCTTGGCGTCGAGCGCTTTCGGGGCAAGCGCAGCCTGAGCGATTGCGCCAAACGCCTTCATCACCTCGGGCGCACTCGCCCGCAAATTGCGCAGGCCGGCCGAAAGCTCTTTCGTTACCTCGGGCCAGTTATCCTGAATCATGGCGGCTCCTGATATCGTCGAGGGAGAGGCGGCGCGATCAACCGCGCGATTGGCCTCTTGTGTGGAGGTTCAGAGGCGATCGAAAGAGACGCAATGATCTGGATCAGCGCGGCCGCTCTCCGCAGCGCTGAGTCCGGCGCGGCTCGACATCTCCCCGGCGGGTTGCCAAAAAAGAAGAGGGGCCAGGCGGCACGCGCCCGGCCCCTTCTCCGAAACTGGCTCCCCGGGCCGGATTCGAACCAGCGACCCAGCGGTTAACAGCCGCTTGCTCTACCACTGAGCTACCGGGGATCGGAGGCCGCCGCGTATTGCGGCCGGCAATCCCGGCTCCCATGGCTTCTCGCTCATGGGGCGATGGGAGCGGCCTTATATCAGAGCGCTCCCCCGGGCGCCACTGTCCCGACTCAGGAAATCGAGTGGAGGCCGGAAGCGGAATCGAACCGCTGTACGGGGATTTGCAGTCCCCTGCATAGCCACTCTGCCATCCGGCCGGGATCGAGGCGGTCCTATATGCCGCCCCGCCCTGGGTGGGTCAAGGAAGGAGCGGGACTTTCCCGAGGGCGCCATTGAGTTCCGCGGGAACGAGCGATATAAAACGGCCCGTCTCCCGTCTCCCACACCGAGCGCGAAGCGACATGATCGATTACGGTGCCGCGCGGCTCAACATGGTCGAAGGCCAGCTCCGCACCAACGAGGTGACGGACCCCGCGCTGCTCGAGGCGTTCCTCGCCGTGCCCCGCGAGCGTTTCGTGCCGGAGGCGCTCCGCGGCGCTGCCTATGTCGACGACGACCTTCCCCTCGGCGGCGGACGCTATCTGATGGAGCCGCTGGTGCTGGCGCGGCTCATTCTGCTGGCCGAGGCCGGAGCCGGGGACCGCGTCCTCCTGGTCGGGGCCGATACCGGCTATGCGGCGGCGATCCTGGCGCGGCTTGCGGGCTCCGTGGTGGCGCTCGAGAGCGATCCCGCGCTCGCGAAGACCGCGCGGGGACTGCTCGCAGAGCTGGGCGCGCGCAACGTCAGCGTGATCGAGGGGCCGCTCGAGCGCGGTCATCCCGGCGGCGCGCCCTATCACGCGATCGTTTTCGGCGGCGCCATCGCGGCGGTGCCGCGGGCGATCCAGGATCAGCTTGGGGAGGGCGGCCGGATCGCCGCCGTGCTGAAATCGGGGGCGAGGGTGGGACAGGCGACGAAGATGACGCGCATCGGACATGAGCTCTCGCGCCGAGCCATGTTCGACGCGGCGACGCCGATGCTGCCGAGTTTCGTGCCGGAGCCGAGCTTCGTCTTCTAGCGTCCGTTACTGAAGGACATTTTGGATGCGCAGCACTTTGGGGGCGCTCCGCGCCTTGTTTTCGCTTGGAGCGATGCTGGGGCTCGCGGCGACGACGCGGGCGGAGACCCTGACCGAGGCCTGGGTCAGGGCCTATATCGACAATCCCGCTCTGGCGGCGCAGCGGGCGCGGCTCCGCGCCACCGACGAGGGCGTGCCCCAAGCGCTCGCGGGCTGGCGTCCGATGGTGCAGTCTGCGGGCTCCGTCGGAAGGGCGCAGGAGAGCACGAAGCCGTCGGTCTTCGGGTCGGGGGCCGACAACGTCGCATTCACGCCGCGCATCCTCGATCTCAATCTGACGCAGCCCGTCTATACCAGCGGCCGCACCGGGGCTCAGGTGCAGGAAGCCGAGCATACCGTCCTCGCGCAGCGCGCGCAGAGCATGGCGGTCGAGGAGCAGACGCTCTGCAACGTCGCGCAGGCCTTCCTTGACGTGGTCCGCGACCAGGCCGTGCTCGACCTCAACGTCAACAACGTCCAGGTGCTGCAGCGGCAGCTGGAGGCGGTCAACGACCAGTTCCGCGTGGGGCAGGTGACGCGCACGGACGTGGCGCAGGCGGAATCGCGGCTGGCATTGGCGACCGCGGACCGCCAGCAAGCCGAGGGAAATCTGGAATCGAGCCGCGCCAGCTATGTGCGCGCGGTCGGGCACGCGCCGGACAAGCTCGCGGCGCCGAAGGAGCGTCCGCCTCTGCCGGCCACGCTGCCGGAGGCGACGAGCCTCGCCTCCGGGAGCAATCCCAACGTCCTCTTCGCGGACTTCGCGGCGCGCGCGGGCGAGGACAACGTGAGGGCGACGCGCGGTCTGCTCGAGCCGCAGATAAGCATCGTCGGCGACGTCAACCGGCAGACCGACACCGTCACGCTCGGCCGCACGGTGACGGAGACGTCCATCATCGCCCGCATGACCGTGCCGCTCTATGAGGCGGGCTCGGTCTACTCCCAGACGCGGGCGGCGAAGCAGACGGTGATCCAGCTCCGCGACCAGCTCCTGGACGCCCGCAACAGCGCAGTCCAGCTCGCGACCCGGGACTGGGAGCAGGTCCAGTCGCTCCGCCAGCGCGTTGTGTCGCTGAATTCGACGATCCGCGCCGCCGAGATCGCGCTCGAGGGCGTGCAGCAGGAGGCGCAGGTCGGCGCACGGACCGTGCTCGACGTGCTCAATGCGGAGCAGGAACTCCTCACCGACCGGGTCAACCTCGTGGTCGCGCAGCACGACCTCGCTCTCGCGGAGTTCGACCTCGCGCTGCAGGTGGGCCGCCTGACTGCCGCCGAATTGAAGCTCCCCGTGAGGCACTACGATCCCGAGCAGCACTACAAGAAAGTGCGAACTAAATGGATCGGCTTCGGCCCAAAGGAGCAGAAGTAGTCTCGGGCCGATACGTGGCGCCGCTAGCGTTTTGGCTGCGTTTCGCCTAGTCTCTAGCGTTGGTAAACGCCACTTCCGGTCGTCATGTCGGATCAAAAAGGCCAGCACGAGCCGTCGATGGAGGAGATACTCGCCTCCATCCGCCGAATCATTGCCGAAGATGGGGAGCAGCCGGCACCCGCTCCCGCGAAGGAACCGCCACCGCCGGCCGGGGCGCCGAAACCCGACGAGATACTCGAGCTCACCGAGGTGGTCGAGGAGGAGCGCGCCCCAAAACCGGCCGTTGCCGCACCGCCTGAGCCAGAGCCGCCGAAGGAGACCCCGATGCATTCGGAGCCGATCGAGGCGTCGCCGTCGCAGAGTCTGGTGTCGGATGCGGCGGCCGCGGCCTCGCTGGCGGCGCTTTCCCAGCTGAAACAGATTGGCGAACGAAGCGAGCAGCGCATGAGCGACATTCCCGTGGGCGAAGGACAACGGACCATCGAGGGCATGGTGCGGGAGATGCTGATTCCGCTCCTCAAGGAGTGGCTCGATTCGAACCTGCCCCACATCGTCGAGCGCATCGTGCAAGAAGAGGTCGAGCGCCTCGTACGAGCCTCGCGCGGACGCTGACCCCAGGCGGTTGCGTCCTTCGGCCGGCCGCGGCGGCGATGCCGGCGCGCTAGCCTTCAGCCGCACATAACGACCCACTTTCGAGCGACCGAGAGCGATCGGCCATGCTGGACAAGACCTTTAACCCCTCGGAGACGCAGGCTCGCTTCTATCGCGCCTGGGAGGCCTCGGGCGCCTTCGAGTGCCATCCGGATTCGCCGGCGCTGCCCTACACGATCATGATGCCGCCGCCCAACGTGACCGGCAGCCTGCACATGGGGCACGCGCTCACCTTCACGCTGCAGGACATCCTGATCCGCTATCACCGCATGCGCGGCCGCGACACGCTCTGGCAGCCCGGCACCGACCACGCGGGGATCGCGACGCAGATGGTCGTGGAGCGTCAGCTCGCGGAGCGGCAGATGACGCGCCGGAGCCTCGGGCGCGAGAAATTCGTGGAGCAGGTCTGGGCCTGGAAGGCAGAGTCCGGCGGCACCATCACGCGCCAGCTCCGCGCGCTCGGGGCGTCGCCCGACTGGCGCCGCGAGCGCTTCACCATGGACGAGGATCTCTCGGCCGCGGTCCGCAAGGTGTTCGTCCGCCTCTACAAGGACGGGCTCATCTATCGCGACAAGCGCCTCGTCAACTGGGACCCGAAGCTGCACACCGCGATCTCCGACCTTGAGGTCGAGAGCCACGAGACCAAGGGCCAGCTCTGGTATTTCAAATATCCGATCGAGGGTGCGGAGGGCGAATTCGTGGTGGTCGCGACGACGCGGCCCGAAACCATGCTCGGCGACACCGGCGTCGCCGTCCATCCCGACGACGAGCGCTACCGCCATCTGGTCGGGAAGCACGCGATCCTGCCGCTGGTGGGGCGCCGCATCCCCATCGTCGCCGACGAATACGCCGATCCGACCGCGGGGAGCGGCGCCGTGAAGATCACGCCCGCGCACGACTTCAACGATTTCCAGGTCGGGCGCCGGCACAAGCTCGAGCTCATCAACATCTTCGACCAGGATGCGGCGCTCAACGACGCGGTGCCGGAGCCCTATCGGGGCCTCGACCGCTTCGTCGCGCGCAAGCGGATCGTCGCGGACATGGAGGCGCTGGGCCTCGTCGCGAAGGTGGAGCCGCACACGTTGATGGTCCCGCACGGCGACCGCTCCGGCGCGGTGATCGAGCCCTGGCTCTCGGACCAGTGGTACTGCGACGCCAAGACGCTCGCGCAGGAGCCGATCAAGGCCGTCGAGACCGGTCGTACGGTCTTCGTGCCAAAGAACTGGGAGAACACCTTCTTCGAGTGGATGCGCAACATCCAGCCCTGGAACATCTCGCGCCAGCTCTGGTGGGGGCATCAGATCCCCGCTTGGTACGGGCCCGACGGCAAGATCTTCGTGGAGGAGACCGAAGCGGAGGCGGCAGCAGCGGCGAAGGCGCATTATGGAAAGTCCGTCGTGCTCAACCGCGATCCCGACGTGCTCGACACCTGGTTCTCCTCGGCGCTCTGGCCCTTCTCGACCCTGGGCTGGCCGGAGCCCACGAAGGAGCTCAAGCGCTACTACCCCACGGACGTGCTGGTCACGGGCTTCGACATCATCTTCTTCTGGGTCGCGCGGATGATGATGATGGGCCACCGCTTCATGGGCGAGGTGCCGTTCCGCACCGTCTACATCCACGCGCTCGTGCGCGACGAGCGCGGGCAGAAAATGTCGAAGTCCAAGGGCAACATCATCGATCCCCTCGACCTCATCGAGCGCTACGGCTGCGATTCGCTCCGTTTCACTCTCGCGGCGCTCGCGGCGCAGGGGCGCGACATCAAGCTCGCGGAATCGCGGGTCGGGGGCTACCGCAACTTCGCGACCAAGCTCTGGAACGCCGCGCGCTTCGCGGAGATGAACCGCTGCGCGCTGGTGCCGGGCTTCGATCCCGGCGCCTGCCGCCTCAGGCTCAATCGCTGGATCGTCGGCGCCTTGGCCGAGACGGCGGCGCGCGTGGAACGCGCGATCGAGGAGTACAAGTTCAACGAGGCCGCCGGCGCGCTTTACCAATTCACCTGGGGCACCTTCTGCGACTGGTACCTGGAGTTCAGCAAGCCCGTCTTCGGCGGAGAGGACGAGGCCGGCAAGGCCGAGACGCGGGCGGCGACGGCCTGGGTGTTGGCGCAGCTCGTCCATCTCCTGCATCCGATCATGCCGTTCCTCACCGAGGCGGTCTGGGAGCATCTCTCCGGCGGGAAGGGCGGCATGCTGATCTCGGCGGCCTGGCCCGGCTGCGCGGCGCTTCCGCGCGATGCCGCCGCGATGGGCGAGCTCGATTGGGTCGTGAGCCTCATCTCCGCGATCCGGACCGCGCGCGCCGAGCTCAACGTGCCCGCGGCGGCGGAGCTTGCGGCGGCCGTGCGCATCGAGGGCGCGGAGGTGCCCGACCGGTTGCGCGCGCACGGCGAGGCGATCCGCCGGCTCGCTCGGCTCAAGGCAATCGAGCATGCGGCCGAAGCGGGTCCGCGCCGGGCGGTCCAAGTCGTCGTCGAGGGCGCGACCCTGTTCCTCGACCTCGCGGGCGCCATCGACTTCGACAAGGAGCGCACACGGCTCGAGAAGGAGGCCAAAGATGCCGCGGGCGAGCTCGACAAGATCCAGCGCAAGCTCGGCAACGAGCAGTTCATGGCGAAGGCGAAGCCCGAGGTAATCGAGGAGCAGCGCGAGCGTCAGGCCGAGGCGCAGGCGGCGCTCGCGCGCGTCAAGGCTGCGCTCGCGCGGCTCGGGTGACGAGCGGATCAAGCGCAGTACGGATTGGCGGCCTGCACTCCTGCGGTTAGACTGAGGCTTGGACGGGGGGAAATCCATGAACGTTTTTCAGCGCATTCAGAATATTCTGGTCTCACCTGCGAGCGAGTGGCAGGTCATTGCGGGAGAGCCGAACAATGCGGTTCTCCTCATGACCGCCTTCGCATTTCCGCTCATGGGGATCGGCGCGGTCGCGACGTTTCTCGGCTACGCGCTGCTGGGCGCTCCGCTCGGCGGCCTAGAGCTCGCGATCATCGGTTTCGTCCTAGCGGCCGTCTCGACCGTCGCGATCGGGATTGTCGCAAGCAAGATCGCGCCTCAATTCGGCGGCCGCGACGACATTGGCGCGGCGCTGAAGCTCGCGGTCTACGCCCAGGTGCCGGGCTGGCTCGGCGGTGTCTTCGCGATCATTCCCCGCATCGCCTTGCTCGGCCTCATCTTCGCGCTCTACGACATCTATCTGATCTACACCGGCGCCACGCCGATGCTCGGCGTCGGCGGAGACAAGCGCACGCCGTTCACGGCGATCCTCATCGGTGCGATCGTCGTGATCTTCCTGTTCGTCGTGGTGATCTCCGGGATCATCGTGCACGCGTGATCGCGCCCCCGCGGATCAAATTCCGGGCGCGATGAAATCGGGCGAGATGCCGCAGTCGGCGGCGAGCGCCAGCGCGTCGCGGCCTGCGCAGAACCCTTCCTCGACCAGCATCGCGCGACAGCCCGCTGCGCGCGCGCCCAATATGTCCGTGTGGAGCGTGTCGCCGACGCAGAGCACGCGCTCCGGCCGCAGCGCCGGGAAGCGCGCGAGCGCCCGCGCGTAGATCGCGCGCTCGGGCTTGCCGCAGAGGATCGGCACCACCGCCGTCTCGTCGGCGATGCGATGAGCGTAATAGCCGGGCTCGGCATTGAGCATGTCGCCCTCGGGCGAGGCGATGTCGGGGTTGCAGACGATGAGCGGGCGCGGCCGTCGGCGGAGGGTTTCGTGCAGGTGCCGCTGCCGCGCCTCGGTCCAGCCGCCGCTCGACAGGAACGCGACACCCGATGGCTTTTCATAGGTCGCCGCCTCGTCCTCGAGCGGAATCATGCCGCTCGTGAGTTGCGCCATCGGCGCGGGCGGGTCCGCGATGAGGCCGAGCGGCGCCGGAAGGGCGAGGCGCGCGAGGGTCTCCGGCAGGAGATCGAGCCCGCTCACGATCTCCTCCGCCGTGAAGTCGTAGCCGCGCCTGCGATGCGTCGCGACCGCCTGCGCCTTGTCGCCGCTGGCGTCGTTGCTGAGCACCGTCAAAGGCACCCCGCGCCGGCGCAGATCGCGCACGACCGCCTGAGCGCGCGGGATCGGTGTATCCCCGAGATTGAGTACGCCCCAGGCATCGAGGATCACGAGATCGAAACGGTCGAGGATCGCGCCGATGCCGGGCAGGCGCTCAGGCCGGACGACCGGCGGCTTCGCGGGGAGGCGCGCCTCGGCGCGGCGATATTCGCGCCAGGCATGCTCGAATGTGATGGAGGGCAAGGGCGGGGCTCCGGCGGGGCCTCCTCGATGCGTAGGCGCAGTGGGCCACATGGCTGGCCCTCCTGTCCAGGCATGCAAACCCGCACCATTTTGGGGTTGCAAGCCGGAACCAGACAAGCCAACATGGCCTCAGCTATCATACGAAAGTAGTATCGACGAGACTTGCGGCGGCGAGCTACGGCTCCCCCGACGAGCGCAAGGACGAACTCCACATCGATGCAGGAGCGGACGATGACGAACATTAGGAAATGTGTGGCGCTGGCGGCGCTGGCGCTTGCGCTATTTATGTCAAGTCCAAGCGGTGCCCGGGCGGATCAGACGGGCGACGATGATTTTTGCTTGGGGGGATGGTTTTTCGTCCCCGTGAACACGGTCGCTTTCGTGACCTTCCTTGGATACCCCATTCCCTATCTGACCGGGGCGCATTGGTCGTGCCGGAGCGATTGAGCACTCGGATGCGGCGCCGCTAGTCGTACCTGCCGTTGCTGAAGACAAGAAAAGCGCGGCAGGTGCAGGCGCTAGTCCTTGGCGGGCTCAGCTCGAATTTGTGATGTCTGATCAGCATTCGGCGTCGACGATCCCACTGGACCTCGGTCTTCGCCGGGGTGACGGGTTCAATTGAGCCCCGCATTCCGTCGATGGTCGAAGTCTGGGAATACGCCCGGGATTTAGGGCGCGCCGGGATTCAGACCCGCAGGAGATGAAGATGAAGAACATTGCGATGGGCGCGACACTAGCGGCACTTACACTCGCATTTTTCATTTCAGGACCGAGCGACGCGCGAGCGGAGGGTGATTTTTGTTTAGGGGGATGGACCCTCGTTCCGGGACTGAAGTCGATGTATGTGAGGGACGTCGAAGGTAATTTTGTGTTGACGCTGGTGGCGACCGGACGCTGGGTCTGCTTTTGGGATGGTTGAGCGCGGCGGTATGGCTCGGCCAAGGCATTCCTCGCGTTTTCTCACCGCCGACTTCAAAGCGCGCTTGGATAGGCGCGAAGGCGAATACCCTTGCACCCAACAGATAATCCTTTAGGGTTACTTTGCGCCGGGATAAGGCTTCGCAGCGGCGTGATCGCCAGCCCGCCGGTGATCCTTCGCTAACAATACGATCGAAGCCAGAGGGGGTAATGGAAATGAGAAGGTTTGCACTGGCATCGATGACCCTGTTGCTGCTAGCTGCCGGGCTCACTTCGAGGCCTGCGCTCGCCGACATGAGCGGCGATCCTGGCTTTTGCTACGTCGGCTGGGTTTGGCAGAACCGCTATGGGTCTGAGGAAGACGCCGAGGGCCGTATAACGCAGGTGCAGCTGAGCGGAAAGGTGCTCGTCTGTCCGACCGATCTGAATTGAGCCGGTGCCCGGGCGCAGCGGCAGTGCCCGCAAGGGTTCTCCGGCGAAACGGCGCTGGCTGCTCGCGAGGCATGCATACGCCGCTATAGGCAGGGCGCCTGCGGCCTCTGTATGGTGCGCGAAACTCGCGCATTTACGGGGAGGCACAGATGCCCGGCGACGTGAAACCCATGCTGTTCGACAAGACGAAGCTCCCGAGCCGCCACGTGACGGAGGGGCCGGAGCGGGCGCCGCATCGCTCCTACCTCTACGCGATGGGACTGACGGAGCAGCAGATTCACCAGCCTCTGGTCGGCATCGCCACCACCTGGAACGAGGCCGCGCCCTGCAACATCGCGCTCGCGCGCCAGGCGCAGGTCGCCAAGAAGGGGGTGGCGGCGAAGGGCGGGACGCCTCGGGAATTCACGACCATCACCGTCACCGACGGCATGGCCATGGGGCATGCGGGCATGAAGTCCTCGCTGGTCTCGCGCGAGGTAATCGCGGATTCGATCGAGCTCACGGTGCGCGGCCATTGCTACGACGCGCTCGTGGGTCTCGCGGGCTGCGACAAGTCGCTCCCGGGCGTGATGATGGCGATGCTGCGCCTCAACATCCCCTCGGTCTTCATGTACGGCGGCTCGATCCTGCCGGGGCGCTTCCGCGGCAAGGACGTCTCGGTGCAGGACGTGTTCGAGGCCGTGGGCGCGCACAGCGCCGGCAAGATGAGCGACGCCGACCTGCACGAGCTCGAATGCGTCGCATGTCCCTCCGCGGGCTCCTGCGGTGGACAGTTCACGGCGAACACCATGGCCTGCGTCTCCGAAGCGATCGGCTTGGCGCTCCCGGGCTCGGCCGGCGCGCCCGCGCCTTATGAAAGCCGCGACGCCTTCGCGGAATCCTCGGGCGCCGCGGTGATGAACCTGCTCGCGCAGGGCATCCGCCCTCGCGACATCTGCACGCGCAAGGCCTTCGAGAATGCAGCGATGGTGGTGGCGGCCTCCGGAGGCTCGACGAACGGCGGGCTGCACCTGCCGGCGATGGCGAGCGAGGCCGGGATCGACTTCGACCTCCACGCGGTCGCGGAGATCTTCCGCCGCACGCCCTATATCGCCGATCTGAAGCCGGGCGGGCGCTATCTCGCGAAGGACCTCTATGACGTCGGCGGCGTCCCCGTGCTGATGAAGGCGCTGCTCGAGGGCGGCTATCTCCACGGCGACTGCCTCACCGCGACCGGCAAGACCGTTGCCGAGAACCTCCGCGACGTGGTCGTGCCCAAGAACCAGGACGTCGTGCGCTCGACCTCGGCGCCGATCACGCCAACGGGCGGCGTCGTAGGCTTGCGCGGGAATCTCGCGCCGCAGGGCGCGATCGTGAAGGTCGCGGGCATGAAGGTGCTGCAGTTCCGCGGCCCCGCCCGCATCTTCGACTGCGAGGAGGACGCCTTCGCCGCCGTCGAGGCACGGAACTACAAGGAGGGCGAGGTGCTGGTGATCCGCTACGAGGGTCCCCGCGGCGGGCCCGGCATGCGCGAGATGCTCGCGACCACCGCCGCGATCTACGGCCAGGGCATGGGCGACAAGGTCGCGCTCATCACCGATGGGCGCTTCTCCGGCGCGACGCGCGGCTTCTGCATCGGCCATGTGGGGCCGGAAGCGGCCGTGGGCGGCCCGATCGGCCTGCTGAAAGACGGCGACACTATCGCGATCGACGCCGAAGCCGGCACCCTCGTCGCGGAGGTCTCGGAGCAGGAATTTGCCGCGCGCCGGAAGGCCTGGAAGCCGCGCAAGCACGATTTCCAATCGGGCGCGCTCTGGCGCTACGCCCGGACCGTGGGCGATGCCGAGAAGGGGGCGATCACCCATCCCGGCGCCTCGGCGGAGACGCACGTCTACGCGGATGTCTAGCCGCCCACGCCAGATCCGTCGCGTCGCTGAGCTCGCAGCCCGCGGCCTCGTGCCGCCGGAGCGCATGCCTGCGCTCCAGCGCGTGGCCGCGCGCTATGCGGTCGCGCTCACGCCGGAGCTAGCGGACCTCATCGATCCCACCGATCCCGCGGATCCGGTCGCGCGGCAGTTCGTGCCCGATGCGCGCGAGCTCGTCGTCGCCCCGGAGGAGCGGGACGACCCCATCGGCGACGAGCGGTTCTCCCCGCTCAAGGGGATCGTGCACCGCTATCCCGACCGCGTGCTGCTGAAGCCGCATCACGCCTGTCCCGTTTATTGCCGCTTCTGCTTCCGACGCGAGCAGGTCGGGCCCGGCGGCAAGGCGCTCACGCCGCGCGAGCTTGGAGCCGCCCTCGATTACATCCGGACGCGGCCGGAGATCTGGGAAGTCATCGTCACCGGCGGCGATCCCTTCCTGATGTCGCCGCGGCGGCTCGCCGCGCTCGTCCGCGCCCTCGATGCCATCGAGCATCTCGGTGTCATCCGCTTCCACACCCGCGTCCCTGTGGTCGATCCCGCGCGCGTCGATGCGCGTCTCGCGGCGGCGCTCCGCGCGGAGAAGGCGGTCTACGTTGCCATCCACGCGAACCATCCCCGCGAGATCACCGCCGGCATGCGCGTCGCATGCGCCCGGTTGAGCAAGGCCGGCATTCCATTGCTCAGCCAAACCGTGCTGCTGCGGGGCGTGAACGACGATGCCGAGATTCTCGAGCGGCTCTTCCGGGGCTTGGTGGCCGCGCGGGTCAAGCCCTACTACCTCCATCATCCCGATCTCGCCCCCGGCACGGCAAGATTTCGACTGGGCCTCGAGGAAGGGCAGGGGCTTCTCCGGCAATTGCGCGGCCGGATCTCCGGCCTTTGCCAGCCTACCTACGTGCTCGACCTCCCGGGGGGCGCGGGCAAGGTCCCGATAGGCCCATCCTATGTCTCCCCCGGAGATCGGCCCGGCACGAGCATGATCGAGGATTATCGCGGGCGGCGGCACTCCTACGCTGCTCTCGCCTCAAGTGACTCCTGAGGAAAATGATTTAACGCGCTGAATCAGCACCTTTATTCCTGTTAACTCCGGCGTGGCCAACGTCCCCATTCTTGCGGTCTTAGGTGCGCGCGTGGTTGCGCAAGCATTTATTAACGGCAAGCGCTGAAGATGCGTTGGGGATTCTTTGCCACATGTCGCGCAAACGTACCCGCACAGGCTATGACCGGCTTGAATTTCGCCGGGATCGGCGCTATCCGGTACCTCCGCTGATTGCGCGGATCGCGGACCGCGATTATCCTTGTATAAACTGGTCTTTAGGCGGCTTTTTGATCGAGGCAGACGATCTCGGATTGGGTGTGGGTGACGGTGTAGCGGGTAGTTTGCACATGCCGGGCACAGGTAAGAGCTGCGCATTCGTGGCCGAGGCGGTTTGGACCGAGCGCAAGGGCGGCGTGGTCGGCGCGAAGTTCACGGAACTCGCGGCTGCGGCCCTCGAGCTTCTGGACGGCTACATGGCGCATTGGATCAAGCGGAGCGGACGGTGACCGACCTTCGGCGCATGGCGATTGCGGCGGCCCTCGCGGCGGCGATGTCGCTCGCGTTCGCGCCGGCATCGCGCGCGGACAGCGGAAACTCCGGCTCTTTCGGCGGTCTGAAGCTGGTCTGGGGCTCCGTTCCCATGCCCGATTATGGCAGCCGCTTCGGGCTTCCCACGGGTATCGCCGACGGTGTCGCGGTGGATGCGCCGGGCTACTCGATGGCGCTGACCCTGCCGGACAATCAGGGCCAGACCTTCCTCTTCTCGCCGCGTCTCCCGCAGGTAATGCCGGAGGCCCATGGCGGCACCGGCTCGCGCGCCTATCTCGGCTTCAGTTTCGATGTCGGCGAGCCGACTGGGCTGTACGGCTCCTTCGGCGTGGGCGGATCGGTCGCGCCGCAGCACGTGCCCGGCATGGATGACGGTGGGCCGCGGAGCTTGAGCGCGCCGCTCATGCTGCATGGCGGCGTTGAGCTCGGCTATCGGCTCGACTCCCAGAACACGTTCTCGCTCAGCATCGATCGGGCGACGCCGCCCGATCCGCTCGATCGCAGCTCCGCCATCGGCAATTTCCGGCTCCAATACGGCCTGAAGTTCTAGGCCTTCGCGGCCGGGGCAATCTCGCACCAGACGGGAGTGTGATCCGAGGCCTTGTCGCGGCCGCGCTCGGCCTTGTCGATGTCGGCCGCGGTGAGCCGGTCCGCCGCCTGCGGGGTCAGCAGCAGGTGGTCGATGCGCAGGCCCTCGTCGCGCATCCAGCGGCCCGCCTGGTAGTCCCAGAAAGTGTAGCGATGCGGCTCCGCGTGGAAGACGCGGAAAGCGTCGGTGAAGCCGAGATTGAGGAGACTGCGGAAGGCCGCTCTTGACTCGCGGCGGCAGAGCGCGTCGTCGCGCCAGGCCTCGGGATCGTAGACGTCGGCATCGGTGGGAACGACGTTGTAATCGCCCGCGAGCACCGCTGCCGTCTCCGAGGCCAGGAGCTCGCGCGCCCGCGCTTCGAGCCGCTTCATCCACGCGAGCTTGTAGGGGAACTTGTCGCTGTCGACGGGATTGCCGTTCGGGAGATAGATCGAGGCGATGCGGAGATCGCCGACGGTCGCCTCGATGTAGCGCGCTTGCGTGTCCGCGGGATCGCCGGGCAGTCGGATCAGCACGTCCCGCGGCGCCTCGCGCGTCAATAGGGCGACGCCGTTATAGGTCTTCTGCCCTGCGGCGATGGCGTGATAGCCGAGCCCCTTCAGCTCGAGCAGCGGGAAATCCTCGGTCACGCATTTGATTTCCTGGAGACAGACCGCATCCGGCCGCTCCCGCTCGAGCCAGGCGAGCAGGTTCGGCAACCGGACCTTGATCGAGTTGACGTTCCAGGTCGCGATCTTCATGGGGCGCGGTCGCTCGGCGGGCGGCCGGCGTCAGCCGATCGCGAAGGACTTGCCGCAGCCGCAGGAGGAGCTGGCGTTGGGATTGCGGACCTGGAACGCGGCGCCCATGAGGTCCTCGACGAAGTCGATCTCCGCGCCGTCCACGAGCTCGAGCGAGGTCGCATCGATCACGAGCGCGACGCCGTCGCGCTCGAAGACGAGGTCGTCGTCCTGGCGGCTGTCGTCGAAGCTGAAGCCGTACTGGAATCCCGAGCAGCCGCCGCCGGAGACCGCGAGCCGAAGCGCGGCGTCAGGCACGTTCTCCTGCACCTTGAGCTCGGCGATGCGCTTGGCCGCACTTTCGGTGAGAATGACGCGCCGCGCGCTGCTGGTTCCGCCTTCGGGCATGTGGTTCCTCGTCCAGAACTCCCTCAATGTAGGTGCTACCCGTCGTTTGTCAAACCGGCGCCCGTTGCCAGCCCTTGGGGGCACGAGTAGGTTGCGGGCCCATGACCGCAGCCGTCGCAGTTGCGCCCTATGCCTCGCGTCCCGAGGCGAGCCGGGGCCGGCTCCATGCCGAGCCCGAGAGCCCCACGCGCACGCCGTTCCAACGCGACCGCGATCGCATCGTGCATTCGACGGCCTTCCGGCGCCTCGAATACAAGACGCAAGTCTTCGTCAATCACGAGGGCGACCACTACCGCACGCGGCTCACGCACAGCCTCGAGGTCGCGCAGATCGCGCGCAGCGTGAGCCGCGCGCTCGGCCTCAACGAGGACCTCGCGGAGGCGGTGGCGCTCGCGCACGATCTCGGCCACACGCCCTTCGGCCACGCGGGCGAGGAGGCGCTCGACGAGGCGATGCGTCCCTATGGCGGCTTCGAGCACAACGATCAGACCTTGCGCCTCCTGACCTCGCTCGAGCGCCGCTACGCCGATTTCGACGGTCTCAATCTCACCTGGGAGACGCTCGAGGGCACGGTGAAGCACAACGGCCCTCTCGTCGGCGGCGCGCGCAGCAAGCCCATCCCCTCGACGATCGCGGCTTACGTCGAGCGGCACGACCTTGAGCTCGACACTTGGCCCAGCGCCGAGGCGCAGGTGGCGGCACTCGCGGACGACATCGCCTACAACAATCATGACATCGACGATGGGCTCCGCGCGGAGCTATTCGCCGTGGCGGATCTCGACGAGGTGCCGCTGGTGGGGCCGGTATTCCGCGAGGTGCGCGCGCGCTATCCCAAGCTCGAGGGCACGCGGCTCATCCACGAATCGATCCGCCGGCTCATCGACCGCATGGCGGGCGACCTCATCGAGGAGACGCGGCGCCGGGTGAAGGCGGCGCAGATCGCGAGCGCCGAGGAGGTGCGCAAGCGCGGGGCCGCGACCGTCGCCTTCTCCGACGCGATGCGCGCCAACGACAAGGCGCTCAAGGAATTCCTCTTCGAGCGGATGTACCGGCACTACCGCGTCAACCGCATGTCCTCGAAGGCGCGGCGGATCGTCGGCGAGCTCTTCCGGCTCCTGCACCGGGAGCCGCAATGCCTGCCCACGGAATGGCGGCAGCAGACGGACGGCCCGGAAACGCCGGTGACGGCGCGGGTGGTCGCGGACTACATTGCCGGCATGACCGATCGCTTCGCTCTCGACGAGCACGCGCGTCTCTTCGACCGCTACGCCGCGCCATGATGAACCTCTTCGCGCATTTCCGAGAGGTCGTCGCGGCCGAGGTGACGGCCCTCGCGGCGGCGGGATCGCTCCCGGCGGGTCTCGATCTCTCGCGCATCGCGGTCGAGCCGCCGCGCGATCCCGCGCATGGCGATGTCTCCACCAATGCTGCGATGGTGCTCGCGAAGCCCGCGCGGAAAAACCCCCGCGAGCTCGCATCGATGCTCGCGGAGCGCCTGAAGAGCCATCCCGATATCGTGAGCGCGGATGTCGCGGGGCCCGGCTTTCTCAACCTGCGGCTCGCTCCCGGCTTCTGGCACGCGCGTCTTGCGGACGTGCTGCGCGCGGGGCCGGCCTACGGGGATTCGACAGTGGGGGAGGGACGCCCGGTCAATGTGGAATACGTCTCCGCCAATCCCACGGGCCCGCTCCACGTCGGCCACGGCCGCGGCGCCGTCTTCGGCGACGCGCTGGCGGCGCTCCTGGAGAAGGCGGGCTACAGGGTATGCCGCGAGTACTACATCAACGATGCCGGCGCCCAGGTGGACGTGCTCGCGCGCTCCGCGCATCTGCGCTACCGCGAGGCGCTCGGCGAGAGCATCGGGGCGATCCCGGACGGCTATTATCCCGGCGAATACCTCAAAAACGTTGGCGCGCAGCTCGCGACACGCGACGGGCGGAAATGGCTGGACCGTCCGGAATCCGAATGGCTCGCGCCGGTGCGGCGCTTCGCCATCGACGCGATGATGGCGCTGGTTCGTGCGGATCTCGAGGCGATCGGGATCGAGCACGCGGTGTTCTCCTCCGAGCGCGGCCTCGTCGAGGCCGGCGCAATCGAGCGGGCGCTTGCGACGCTCGAGGCCGCAGGCCTCGTCTATACCGGCGTGCTCGAGCCTCCCAAGGGGATGCTGCCGGAGGATTGGGAGCCGAGGCCGCAGACGCTCTTCCGCTCGAGCCAGTTCGGCGACGACGTCGACCGCCCGCTCAAGAAATCGGACGGGTCCTGGACCTATTTCGCCGCCGACATCGCCTATCACCTGGACAAGTACCGGCGCGGCTTCTCCGAGATGATCGACGTCTGGGGCGCCGATCACGGCGGATATGTGAAGCGGATGCAGGCGGCCGTGACTGCGCTCACCGAGGGCAAGGGCAGCCTCGACGTCAAGCTCTGCCAGCTCGTCAACCTCTTCGACGGCGGCCAGCCCGTGCGCATGTCGAAGCGCGCGGGCACCTTCATCACGCTCCGCGACGTGGTGGACGAGGTCGGCAGAAACGTCTTTCGCTTCATCATGCTCACGCGGCGCAACGACCAGGCGCTCGATTTCGACTTTGCGAAGGTGATGGAGCAGTCGAAAGACAACCCGGTCTTCTACGTCCAATACGCGCACGCGCGCGCGGCCTCGGTGCTGCGTCTCGCGCGCGAGCAATTCTCCGAGGCCGAGCTCCGCTCCGAGTCGCTCGCGGAATCCCGGCTCGATCGGCTTGCGGTTGCGGAGGAGCTGGGGCTCGTCAAACTGCTGGCGAGCTGGCCGCGACTCGTTGAAAGCGCGGCGGAGACTCACGAGCCCCATCGCATCGCCTTCTATCTTCACGATCTCGCGGCGCAATTCCATATGCTATGGAATAAGGGCAAGGACGATGCGAGGTTGCGCTTTCTCATCGCGGAGGAACGCGAGCTCTCGCTGGCACGGCTCGGTCTGGTGCAGGGAATCAAGCACGTGATCGCTTCCGGTCTCAGAGTGTTCGGCGTGGAGCCCGTGGAGGAGATGCGCTGATGGCGTACCTCCAGCCGCTCGGAGCGCCCCAGGGCTCGAGGGTCCCGTACCGGCGGATCAAGCGCCGGGGAAATCGCGGTCTCGCGATCGCGCTCGCTCTTGCGGTGATGGCGCTTTGCGCCGGCGCCGTCTGGGTCGCCTACGAGCTCAAACGCGCGCCGGAGGCGGGCGCGCATGCGCCTCTGATCCAGGCCGACAATCAGCCCGTCAAGGTAAAGCCCGGCGATCCCGGCGGCATGGAAATCCCGAACCGCGACCGGCTCGTCTTCAATCAGAAGGGCGACAGCACGGCGGAGCACGTGCTGGCTCCGCCGGAAGCGCCGATGCCGCGACCGGCGCCCCAGCCTGCGGCAACGCCGCCTCCGCCGCAGACTCAATCCTCGGCCGTCCCACCGCCGCCGGCGCAAGCTCCTGCGCCTCCAGCGGCACCAGCGCCTTCGGCAATTACGGGGGCGCCCTCGACGCCCGCTCCGGCTTCGCCCGGCGAGGCCCGGGCGACACCGGCGCCAAGCCCGCCGCAGCAGAGCGCCGCGGTTCCGCCGCCTGCACCGACCCCGACCAGCGGCAAGGGCTTCCGCCTGCAGGTGGCGTCGGTGAAGACCGAGGACGGGGCGAAGCAGGAGTGGGAGCGGATCCGCCGGCAGAACACGGACCTGCTGGGAGCGCTCTCCTACAAGGCCGAGCGCGTCGATCTCGGCGAGCGCGGCGTCTTCTTCCGCGTGCAAATCGGGCCAATCGCCGACGGGAGCGAGGCCGAACGCATCTGCGGGGCGCTGCGCAGCCGCAACGTCGGGTGCATTCTTGTCAAACCCTGAGCCGCGCGCCGTCGTCCTCGGCTGCGCCGGCGCGACCCTGACGGGCTGGGAGCGCGGCTTCTTCCGGGAAGCCGATCCCCTGGGCTTCATCCTGTTCCAGCGGAATTGCGAGAATCCCCAGCAGGTACGCGCCTTGATCGCGGCGCTCCGCGATGCCGTGGGCCGCGCGGACGCGCCGGTCCTCATCGACCAGGAGGGCGGCCGCGTCGCGCGCCTCAAGCCGCCGCACTGGCGGCGCTACCCCGCCGCAGCGAAACTCGCCGGGCTCGGGGGCGCGAGGGCGCTCGAGGCGGTGAAGCTCTGCGCCCGCCTGATCGCCGACGACCTTTTCCGCCTTGGCATATCCATCGACTGCGCTCCCGTCCTCGACGTCTCCAGCCCCGGCGCCGACGACATCATCGGCGACCGCGCCTATGGCAGCGCGCCCGAAGAGGTCGCACGCCTCGGCCGCGCGGCCTGCGAGGGCCTGCTCGAAGGCGGCATCCTGCCCGTCATCAAGCACATCCCCGGCCATGGCAGGGCCGGCGTCGACAGCCACAAGGCTTTGCCGCGCGTCACCGCCGACCGCGCGACACTGGAACGGACGGACTTCGCGCCCTTCCGCGCTCTCGCGGCGATGCCCTGGGCCATGACCGCGCACGTCCTCTACGAGGCGCTCGATGCGGGCCTTCCCGCGACGCTCTCGCCGAAGGTGATCCGCGAGACCATCCGCGGTACCATCGGTTTTGACGGCGTCCTGATCTCGGACGATCTCTCCATGCAGGCGCTCGGCGGTCC
>DATKNV010000152.1:0-16542 GCA_035541215.1 Allostellaceae bacterium
CGTCCTCGTGGGCACCGAGCTCGTGAACCAGGAGATCGCGCGCCTCCGCCTCGCGGTCGCCGACGACACGCTGCTGAAGCTCATCGTGGAGAACGCGGCCTTCCGCGGTCAGAACGGCCAGTTCGATCCCACGCTCTTCAAGCGTTACCTCCAAGCCAACCGGATTTCCGAGGCGCAGTACTCGGCCCAGCTCCGCGCCGAGGTCGGGCGCGGCGAGCTCCTCGACGCCGTCGCCGGCGGCGCCTCTGGACCGAAGCCGCTCGCGGACACGCTCTACCGCATCCGGGCGGAGCGGCGCATCGCCGACACGGTCTTCGTGTCCTACGCCTCGATCGCGGACGTCGGCGAGCCCAACGACACGCAGCTCTCGGAATTCCACGACGCGCATGCCGAGCAATTCCGCGCGCCGGAGCTCCGGAGCTTCACCATCGCCTACCTCAAGCTCGACGACCTCGCCGATCCCAGCAAGGTCGCCGACGACGAGGTGATGGACCAGTATCAGAAACGGCTCGACGAGTTCCAGACGCCCGAGCGGCGCCACGTCGAGCAGATACTGGTGCAGGACCAGGCGACCGCGGATCAGGTGCTGAGCGCGCTCAGGGGCGGCAAGACCTTCGCCACCGTGGCGAAGCAGGTCGCGAAGATGGACGCCGGTCCACTCGATCTCGGCACCGTCGCCAAGCCCGACCTGCCGCCGGAACTGGCGGAGGTCGCCTTCAAGCTCGGGCCCGACGGCATCAGCGATCCCGTGAAGACCGGCTTCGGCTGGCACATCCTTCACGTGGTCGCGATCGAGCCCGCGACGACCAAGTCTTTCGAGTCCGTCAAGCCCGCGATCGCCGCTGAGATCGCGCGCGACCGCGCGGAGCGCGACATGGGGAACGCGATCAACAAGGTCAAGGACACGCTCGCGAGCGGGAAGGACCTCGACGCCGTCGCAGCCGAGCTCGGCCTCAAGCTCGTCAAGGTCAAGGAGATCGACCAGACCGGCCATACGATCAACGGCGGCTCGATCGTGCTGCCGCCGCCCTCCGGCGAGATCCTCAGCACCGCCTTCAACACCGAGCCGGGCCAGCTCAGCGACGTCGTCGACACTGCTGACGGCGGCTTCTTCGTGCTGCATCTCGACAATCTCACCCCGAGCGCGGTGCGGCCCCTCTCGGAGGTCCGCGATCAAGTGCTCGCGGCATGGCAGCAGGATCAGCGCGTTGAGCGCGTCACCAAGGAGGTCAAGGAGATCGCCGCAGCCGTGAACGCGGGCGCGCCGCTGAAGCTCGTGGCCGCGGACCGGAAGCTCACCCTCAAGACCACGCCGGCGCTCAATCGCAGCGGCGGCGAGGACGGCGGTCTGCCGCGCGAGCTCGTCACGGAGATCTTCAAGGCGAAGCCGCACGAGGCGCTGACGGGACAGTCCGGTGACGGCGGGTACGTCGCCGAGCTCACAGAGATCGTGCCGGCCGATCCCGACAAGGCGAAGCCGCAGCTCGACCAGCTCACGGCCGAGCTCAGCAACGCGCTCCAGCGCGACATCCTCACGGAGTACACGCAGGCGCTGCGGGAACACTTCAAGGTCGAGATCGTGCAGTCGAACCTCGACCGCGCTTTCTAGCGCTCATGCAGGTCTCGCCCGCTTTCGAGGAATTCGCGCGAGCCTACGACGCCGAGCGGCCCGTCCTGGTCTCGACCGCGATCGTCGCCGATCTCGAGACGCCGGTCTCGGCGATGCTGAAGCTCGCGGACGGGCGCGCCATGAGCTTCCTTCTGGAATCGGTGGAGGGCGGCGCCGTGCGCGGCCGCTATTCCATCATCGGCCTGAAGCCCGATCTCATCTGGCGCTGTCGCGGCAACCGCGCGGAGATCAATCGCCGCGCGCGCTTCGAGCCGGACGCCTTCGAGCCCGAGAGCCTCGGCGCCCTCGCCTCGCTTCGGGCGCTCGTCGAGGAGTGCCGGATCGAGACGCCGCCGGCACTGCCGCCGATGGCCGCGGGCCTCTTCGGCTACATGGGCTACAACATGGTCGGGCTCATGGAGCGCTTGCCGGACGCGAACCCCGACACGCTCGGGATTCCCGATGGCATCTTCCTGCGCCCGACCGTCGTTTGCATATTCGACAATCTGCAGGACCGCGCGACGCTGGTGACTCCGGTCTGGCCCGATCCCGAGGTCGGCGCGCGCGCCGCCTACGATCTCGCGCGCGAGCGTCTCGCCGGGGTGCTCGCGGATTTCGAGCGCAACCTGCCCTATCGACGCGAGGCCTCGGAGGTCGTCGCGGAGAAGCCGGTGCCCACGGGCAACATGACCCGCGAGGCCTGCATGCGCATGGTGGAGACCGCGAAGGAATACATCCGCGCGGGCGAGATTTTCCAGGTCGTCCCTTCGATGCGCTTCACGGTGCCCTTTCGCCTGCCGCCCTTTGCGCTCTACCGGTCGCTGCGCAGGCTCAACCCCTCGCCGTTCCTCTTCTTCCTGGATTTCGGCAGCTTCTCGGTGGTGGGATCGAGCCCGGAAATCCTCGTGCGCGCGCGGAACGGCATCGTGACGATCCGTCCGCTCGCGGGCACGCGGCGCCGCGGCTCCGACCCCGAGGAGGACAAGCGCCTCGCCGAGGAGCTCCTCGCGGATCCCAAGGAGCGCGCGGAGCACCTGATGCTGCTCGACCTCGCGCGGAACGACGTCGGCCGCGTCGCAGAGATCGGCACCGTCAAGGTGACGGAGCAGTTCGTGATCGAGCGCTACAGCCACGTCATGCACATCTGCTCGCACGTAGAGGGGAAGCTCGATCCCAAGCATTCCGCGCTCGACGCCCTGGTGGCGGGCTTTCCCGCGGGCACGCTCACGGGAGCGCCCAAGGTGCGGGCGATGGAGATCATCGACGAGCTCGAGACCGAGCGGCGCAATCTCTACGGCGGCGCCATTGGGTATTTCGCGGCCGACGGAAGCATGGACACCTGCATCGTGCTGCGCACGGCCGTGGTGAAGGACGGCAAGATGATCGTCCAAGCCGGCTGCGGCGTCGTCGCCGACAGCAATCCCGCGGCCGAGTATCAGGAGATCCTCGACAAGGCCCGCGCGCTCATCCGCGCCGCCGAGGAGGCCGTGGGCTTCGCCCGGGGCTGAGCTTTCTCCGCGCCTCAGGGTACCCGCAGGTGCCGCTGCACCGAGACGAGCATGTCGACGCTCTCGCCGTCGCCCGCGAGCGGCAGGACCACCGCCTCATAGCGACGGATGCGATTATCGAGCCGGAAATCGCGCAGGCGATGCACGGGCTCGCCGGTCTCGCAGACCTTCGTCCAGGTCACGCGGATCTGCTCGCGGTACTCGGGCTCCGGCAGATCCTCGAGGGTCTTGCCCGTGAGGTCGTAGCCGTCGCGCATGACCAGGTTGGTGCCGACGAGGCGATAGCGGAAATGCCAGCGCAGGAGAGCGCCCGGGGGTGGGCGCTGCGCATCGATCAGCGCGATGTCGCCGAGCACGTAGTCGAACTCCAGGGGATCGAGCGAAGCCCGCGAAGGGAACCGCCGGCCCTCGCGCTTCTCGAGCCAGTACCGGACGAAGCGGACTATGCCGTCGTCGGCGATGACGCTCAGGTCGAAGATGGCGCGGCTCCCATGAATTCGAAGCCCGCCTGCGCCACCGCCTCCCGGACCTCGGCCTCTGCGGCCTCGCCCTCGACGGTGACGAGGCCCTTGTCGAGATCGACGCTCACCTCGGTTCCGGGCGCACGCCGGCGGATCGCGTTGGCGACCGCGCGCACGCAGCCGCCGCAGCTCATGCCTTTCACCCGATAGGTTCTGCTCATTTCATCACTCCCGTCGTCTCGCGCGCGAGCTCCCTTGTGCCGCGCTCCCTCACGATGGCGCTCACGGGCACGAGCACAAGGCCTTTTTCCGGGAGCTCGCGCAGCCAGCGCTGCAGCACCTCGAGCGTCTGGTCGTGCGGATGCCCGATCGCGATGGCGCTCCCGTTCCGCTGCGCGACCCGCTCGAGCTCCGTGAGCTGCTGCTCGACGGCGGCGATCGAGACCTCGTAGTCCAGGAACACGTCGCGCGAGGCGTGCGGCACGCCGAGCTCGCGCGCGACCTCCGCCCCCGCGGTGCTCGGCGTCGTGCGGCTGTCGATGAAGAGGAGACCCCTCGCCTTCAGCTCCTCCAGCACCGGCCGCATCGCGGGCGCGTCCGCGGTGAAGCGGCTTCCCATGTGGTTGTTGATGCCGACGAAGCCATCGAAGCGCGAGAGGTCCCAGCGCAGCCGCGTCAGCACCTCCTCGCGGCTCATTGCGACGTCGAGCTGGTTGGGATCGGCGACGAGCATGTGGCCCGTGGGCTCCATCGGCACGTGCACCATGAGCTCGTGTCCGTTGCGGTGCGCGAGCGCGGTCTGCTGCGGGAGATCGCGGGCATAGGCGAGGAACGAGAGGGTGAGCGGGCCCGGCAGCGCGATCGCGCGCTCGCTCCGCGCGCGGTCGAGGCCCATGTCGTCGATGATGATCGCAATACGGGCGCGGCCGTCCCGCGCCACCGCCGGCACCGCGAAGCGCAGCCAGGCAGGTTCCGCAGATGGCGCTGGCGGTGCCGAGGCTGGCGCAGTCGCCGGAGGCGGTGTCGGCACGCTGGTCGCTTGCGGTGACGCAATCCCCGGCGAGGGCATCTCTGTGCGCGGCGGCGTCGCGGCGGACGTCACGGTCGCGGATGCCAGGGGCTTCTCCTGCGCGGAATGCCGCTGCGAGACCGGGAGCGACGGCAACGCGAGCCAGAGCGCGACAGCCATGCCCCCCGCGACGACAACGGCGGCAGCGATTGCAAGCGCTCGACGTCCAAGCCGCAGAGCGCGCAGGCGCGAGCCGCGGCGCCGGGGCGCACTCGGCGTCGGCCGATGCAGCAACGTCACGAACTGATGGAGTTTCTGGTCCATGGGCGCCGCGGTGGCGCAGTCTAGCTCAATTTTCCACCCGCGAGCTCGTCCAAGATGGGGCAGTCCGGCCGCTCGTCGCCGTGGCACCTTTCCACGAGATGCTCGAGCGTGCGCCGCATCGCGCGGAGCTCGCGCAAGCGCGCGTCGAGCCTGCGGATTTGCGCCTGAGCCAAGGCGCGCACGTCGCCGCTCGCGCGGGTCTTGTCGCGCCAAAGCGCTAGCAGGTCGGCCACCTCCTTTAGGGTGAAGCCGAGGCGTCGCGCGCGCTCGACGAAGCGCAGCGTCATCACCTCGCTCTCGCCGTAGCGCCGATAGTTCCCGGCGCTGCGCTCGGTCGGCTTCACGAGCCCGATGCTCTCGTAGTAGCGGATCGTCTTCGGCGGCAGGCCCGTGGCGCGCGCGACGGCACCGATGTTCATGTGCGGCCTCCCGTGCGCCGCAGCAGCAGCGAGTTCGCGACGACGCTCACGCTCGAGAACGCCATGGCGGCACCGGCGACGATCGGGCTCAGCCAACCCAGCGCCGCCAACGGAATTCCCACGACGTTGTAGACGAACGCCCAGAACAGATTCTGGCGGATCTTCGCGACGGTCGCCCGCGCGAGGCCGAGCACCTCCGCCACGAGAGCTGGATCGCCGCGCATCAGCGTGATCCCCGCACTCGCCATCGCGACGTCCGTGCCGCTCGCCATGGCGATCCCGAGATCGGCCGCCGCGAGCGCGGGCGCGTCGTTGATGCCATCGCCGACCATCGCCACCACCTCGCCCACGGATTTGAGGCGCTCGACCTCCGCGAGCTTCTCCGCGGGCAGCACGCCCCAGCGCACCTTCTCTATGCCGACCTCGGCCGCGACCTTGCGCGCGGGACCCTCGGCGTCGCCGGTGAGCAGCACGGTCTCGATCCCGAGCGCGCGCAAGCGTGCGACCGCCGGTGCCGCGCTCTGGCGGATCGGATCGCCCGCCAGCAGCAGCCCCAAGGGCCGGCGCACCGGCGCGATCTCGGCCGCGAGCATCGCGCCCGTCCCTGCGGGCGCCGACGCCGCCAATGCGGTGAGCGCGGCGGTATCGATGCCGCCCTCCGCGAGAAGCCGCGCGTTGCCGACGAGAAGACGCCGGCCGCCGACTTCCGCCTCGATGCCCTTGCCAGGGACTGCGCGGAAGGAGCCGACCGGAGCGAGGACGAGGCCGCGCGCGCGCGCCGCGGCAACCACCGCGCGCGCAAGCGGATGCTCGCTTCCTTGCTGCGCCGAAGCCACCAGCGTCAGGAGCTCCGCTTCGCTGCCCGCGAGCGGCATGACGGCAGCGAGCTCGGGCTTGCCGAGCGTGAGCGTGCCTGTCTTGTCGAAGACGACCGCGGTCACCGCGCGGGCGCGCTCGAGGCTTGCGACGTCCTTGACGAGTATGCCTCGCCGCGCCGCGCTGCCGGTCGCGACGATGATCGCCGTGGGCGTCGCAAGACCGAGCGCGCAAGGGCAGGCGATCACCAGCACGGAGACCGCGGCGATGACCGCGCTCTCGATTGGGGCGCCGGAGACGAGCCAGCCAATAAGGGTCGCGACGGCGACGGCGAGGACCACCGGGACGAAGATCGCGCTCACGCGATCGACGAGCCGCTGTACCGGCGCCTTCGAGGCTTGCGCGCGCTCGACCAATGCGACGATCCGCGCGAGCGTGGAGTCCGCGCCCACGGCAGTCGCCTGGAGGCGGAGCCGGCCCTCGCCGTTGAGCGCCCCCGCGATCACGCGGTCGCCCGGCGATTTCGGAACCGGCAGGCTCTCGCCGGTGACCAGGGATTCATCCGCGGCACTGGCGCCGTCGAGCACCACGCCGTCAACGGCAATGCGCTCGCCCGGCCGCACGACGACGACGTCGCCGCGGCGAACCCGATCGAGCGGCAGCTCCACCTCCTGCCCGTCGCGCTCGACCCGCGCGGTCTCCGGCCGGAGCGCCATGAGCGCGCGAAGCGCCCCGGTCGTGCTCCTCCGCGCGCGCGCCTCGAGGAACCGTCCCAGCAGCACCAGGGTGATCACGGTGGCGCCGGCCTCGAAATAGAGCGGCGTCTCCGCGGGCCTGCGAAGCAGCAGAAAGAGGCTCAGCGCGTATGCGGCGCTGGTGCCGAGCGCCACCAGCAGATCCATGTTGCCGGTGCCGCCGCGCACGGCCTTGAAGCCGTTGCGGTAGAAGCGGGCGCCGGCCCAGAACTGTACCGGCGTCGCGAGCGCGAGCTGCGCCGAGGCCGGGAGCATGAGGTGAAGGCCCGCCGCTTCCGACGCCATCGGCACGATCAGCGGCAGCGTGAGGAGCGCGCTCGCGAGGAAGACGAGCCCGTCGCGCCGGGTGCGCCACTCGGCCTCGGCATCGATCGCGCTCGGCTCCGGCTTGAGCCGCGCCTCGTAGCCCGCGGCCTCCACCGCCGCGACGAGGCGGGAAACCTCGAGCCCCGAGCCCGTGACGCGCGCCTCCTCGGTCGCGAGGCTCACGGAGGCCTCGCTCACGCCGGGAACCCGCGCGAGCGCCTTCTCGACGCGGCTCACGCAGGCTGCGCAAGTCATGCCATCGATCTTCAGCGAGATCGCTGCTTCCGGCGCTGTGAGCGCGCTAACCTTCTTTGCGGCTTCCAAAGCGACCACGGTCGGAAACCTTACAGTTCACTGGTACCTTTAGATATGGGCATTCCAGCCACTGGAAGGTCAATCCCAGGCTATCTCACTGGCCGGATTTGGAAATTGCCGGGGCTCCCCGGGCTACACGCGCTTCAGCAATTCCGCCTTCTTGCCCTCGAACTCCGCGTCCGTGAGGACGCCGGAGCTGTGCAGCTCGCCAAGCTTCTTCAGGTCCTCCATGACGGAGGCGCTCGGAGCATGCGCGGCAGCGGCGGCCGGAGGCGGGCTCGGCGGAGGCTGCGGCGCGACATGGGCCGCGGGGGTGAGGCGAGAGACGACCGCATCTGCCATCGCCTGCGCCCAAGAGCCCTGCGCCATGACCGTGAGGTAGATGCAGGCAATGATCGCGAAGATCAGGGGAAGGATGAAGCCGTACCAGAAGAGCGCCGTCAGCAAGAGGCAGCCGACGACGGTCAGGCCCATGTAGACGTAGAATATCCCCGCGAGCGTCGTCTCCACATCGACGCGGCTCTGCGCGGCATTGACCGCGGATATCCGGGCCGCGCCGTCATAGGGCGTATTCCGATTGTCGCGCCAGCTTCCGGGGCGCTTGATGCTGAACCGTATCGGCTCGCCGGGAACGCTGGACGCTACGGTCCCGCCCGCCGCCTTGATCGCATCCGCGCAGAGCCGGGTTGCGGCACCGATGTCGCCTTCGACGACGACGCTGCTCTTTGCCATCGCTGCCCCCTCTCTCCGCCGTCCCCCGGCGCTTGCGTGGGGGCCATTGAATCCCCGCCGGTATGGCAATGTCCAGCCTCCAGCTCCCCCGGCTTTTGCGGCCGCGGAGGACCTGATATACCCTGCGATCCCAGCAGTTTCGGGAAGCCTCGCGCATGTTCCTGCTCATCGATAACTACGACAGCTTCACCTACAACCTCTGGCACTACCTCGGCGAGCTCGGGGCGCAGGTGACGGTACGGCGGAACGATGCCGTGAGCGTCGAGGAGGCGCTCGCGATGCGTCCCGAAGGGATCGTGATCTCGCCGGGGCCGAGCGATCCCGATCACGCCGGCATCTGCCTCGACCTCGTGCGCGCCGCCGGCGACACGCCGCTCCTCGGCGTCTGTCTCGGGCATCAGGCGATCGGACAGGCATTCGGCGGCAAGATCGTGCGCGCGCCCGTGCCCATGCACGGCAAGCTCAGCCGCATCAAGCACGACGGCACCGGCGTCTTCCAGGGCTTCAACCGGGGGCCGTTCCTCGCGACGCGCTATCATTCGCTGGTGATCGAGCGCGCGAGCATACCCGCTTGCCTGCGGATCAACGCCGAAACCGAGGACGGCATCGTCATGGGCGTGATGCACCGCGAGCGTCCCATCCACGGCGTGCAATTCCACCCCGAGAGCATCGCGTCCGAGGGCGGGCACGCGCTCCTCGCCAATTTCATCCACCTCGCGCGCCGCGCGCCGCTCGCGGCCTGAGGAAAGCACCTTGACGATCGATACGACGGAGTTCCGCGCCCTCATCGCGAAGGCGGCCCAGGGCCAGCGCCTCAGCGAGGCCGAGGCCGCCGGCGCCTTCGACGCGATGATGTCCGGGAACGCCACTCCCGCGCAGATGGGGGGATTCCTGATGGCGCTCCGCGTGCGCGGGGAGAGCGTCGAGGAGATCACCGGCGCCGCCCGCGCCATGCGCTCGAAAATGATCACGATCGATGCGCCGCGCAACGCGATGGACATCGTGGGCACCGGCGGCGATGCCTCGAGCTCCTTCAACATCTCCACGGCCTCGGCGCTGGTGGTGGCGGGCTGCGGGGTGCCGGTCGCGAAGCACGGCAATCGCAAGATGTCCTCGCAGAGCGGCGCCGCCGACGTGCTCTCCGCGCTCGGCGTCAACATCGACGCGGATTTCGTGCTCGTGCGGCGCGCGATCTTCGAGGCCGGCATCGGCTTCCTGATGGCGCAACGCCATCACGCGGCGATGCGGCACGTGGGCCCGACCCGCGTCGAGCTCGGCACGCGCACGATCTTCAATCTCTTGGGACCGATCTCCAATCCCGCGGGCGTGAAGCGCCAGCTCGTGGGCGTCTTCGCTCCGGAATGGGTGCGGCCCATCGCGGAGGTGCTGGGAAAGCTCGGCACCGAAGCCGCCTGGGTCGTCCACGGCGACGGCATGGACGAGATCACCACCGCGGGGATCACGGTGGTGGCCGAGCTCCGCGACGGCAAGGTCACAAGCCGCGAGGTGACGCCCGAGGAAGCGGGCCTCCCGCGCGCGACGCGCGAGGCCCTCCGGGGCGGCGAGCCCGCGGAGAACGCGGCACGGCTTCGGGCGTTGCTCCAGGGCGAGAAAGGCCCGCTCCGCGACATCGTTCTCCTCAACAGCGCGGCGGCGCTGATCGTCGCGGGCAAGGCGAAAACCCTCAAGGAAGGTGCGGCACTCGCAGCCGAGGCGATCGATCGCGGCAAGGCAACGGCCGCCCTCGACCGCCTCGTCGCCATTACCAACGAGCCGCCGCCCCCACCCCCGCCCGCGCCATGAGCGACGTCCTCGAGCGCATCTGCACGACCAAGCGCGAGGAAGTCGCCCGCGCCAAGGCCGCGCGGCCGCTCGCGGAGGTCGAGCGCGCGGCGCGCGTGGCGCCGCCGGCGCGGGGCTTCATCGCGGCGCTGGAGCGCGCGGTCGCCGCGGGACGCTATGGCCTCATCGCGGAGATCAAGCGTGCGAGCCCGAGTGCCGGCCTCATTCGGCGGGATTTCGATCCCGCCGCGCTCGCCCGCGCCTACGCGAGGGGCGGCGCTGCCTGTCTCTCGGTGCTCACGGACGAGCCCTATTTCCAGGGCAAGCCCGACCACCTCATGGCGGCGCGCGCGGCGGTGACGCTGCCGGTGCTACGGAAGGACTTTCTGCTCGACCCCTATCAGGTCGCGGAGAGCCGGGCGATCGGGGCGGATTGCGTGCTGCTGATCCTCGCGGCGCTCACGGACGACGAGGCCGCGGCGGTGGAAGAGGCCGCGCTCGCCCACGGGATGGACGTCCTCGCGGAGGTGCATGACGGTGCGGAACTCGAGCGCGCGCTCAGGCTCAAGACGCGCCTCATCGGCATAAATAACCGCAATCTCAAGACGTTGAAAGTCGATCTTGCCACAACCGAGGCGCTCAGCCGCAATCTGCCGAAAGGCCGCGTCATCGTCAGCGAAAGCGGGCTCAATTCGCCCGCCGACCTCGCGAGAATGGCGAAATGCGGCGCAAACTGCTTCCTCGTCGGCGAGTCGCTCATGCGGAAACCCGACGTCGAGGCCGCGACTCGGGCCCTGCTCGCCTCAATCGCGGCCGCAGCCCCGGTGGCGCCGTGACCTCCCTCAGTCATTTCGACGCGAAGGGCGATGCGATCATGGTCGACGTCTCCGGCAAGCCGGAGACGGAGCGCGTCGCCACCGCAGCCGTCACCGTTCGCATGAAACCCGAGACTTTGGCACTGATCCTCAAGGGCCAAGTGAAGAAGGGCGACGTGCTCGCGGTGGCGCGGCTCGCGGGAATCATGGCGGCGAAGCGCACGCCCGATCTCATTCCGCTCTGCCATCCGCTCGCGCTCGCCTCGGTGACGGTGGAGCTCACGCCCGATCGCAAACGCAACGCCGTCGATATCGTCGCGACCTGCAAGCTCAGGGGGCGGACGGGCGTTGAAATGGAAGCGCTGACAGCGGCTTCGGTGGCGGCGCTCACGGTCTATGACATGTGCAAGGCGGTCGATCGCGGCATGACCATCACCGACCTCCGGCTCCTCCATAAATCCGGCGGCAAATCTGGTACTTACGAGGCGGCGCCATGATCTCGGTCGAGGAAGCGCGCAGGCGCTTGCTTGTGCCGCTGAAGCCTCTCGCGGCCGAGCAGGTGGCGCTCGCGGAGGCCTTCGGACGGGTCCTCGCGGAGGACGTGACCGCCCGCCGCACGCAGCCGCCCGCCGCCCTCTCGGCAATGGACGGCTACGCCGTGCGTGCCGTGGATATCGCGCGTGTGCCCGTCCGACTCAAAGTCGTCGGCGCCGTGCCTGCGGGCAAATCCCACGACAAGCCGGTCGGCCCCGGCGAGGCGGTGCGCATCTTCACGGGGGCGCCGCTCCCCGAGGGCACCGACGCGATCGTGATCCAGGAGGACACCGAGCGCGAGGGCGACATCGTCGTCGTCAAGGAGGGCGCGCCCAAGGGCCGGTACGTGCGGCCCGCGGGACTCGATTTCGTCGCGGGGAGCATCGGCATTGCCGCGGGACGGCGGCTCACCGCGCGCGACATCGGGCTTGCGGCGGCGATGGATCGGCCCTGGCTCATGGTGCATCGGCGTCCGCGCGTCGCGATCCTCGCCACCGGCGACGAGATCGTCATGCCCGGCGATCCCATCGGCCCCAACCAGATCGTGAGCTCGAATAGCATCGCACTCGGGGCCCTCGTCGCGGCCTGCGGCGGCGTTCCGCTCCAGCTCGGCATCGCCGCCGACAAGCCCGACGCGGTGCGCGAGGCCGCGGAGGGCGCGCGCGGCGCGGATCTCCTCGTGACCACCGGCGGCGCCTCCGTCGGCGAGCACGATCTCGTCAAGGACGCGCTCGGCGCCGCCGGCCTCGAGCTCGATTTCTGGAAGATCGCGATGCGGCCAGGAAAGCCGCTCATGGTCGGCCGCTACCGCGATGCCGTCATGGTGGGATTGCCGGGGAATCCCGTCTCGGCATTGGTCTGCGCGCTCATCTTCCTGAAGCCCGCGATCGAGCGCCTCTCCGGCCTCGATCCCACCGCGGAGCCGCCGGTAACGGCGCGCCTCGCGAGACCGCTTCCCGAGAACGACCGGCGCCAGGATTACCTCCGCGCCACGCTCAGCCGCGCCGCCGACGGCGATCTCGAGGCAACGCCTTTCCAGAAGCAGGACAGCTCCATGATCTCGCTGCTGGCGCGCTCCGATTGTCTCGTGGTGCGCCCACCCCTGGCGCCTGCCGCGGCCGCGGGCGAGCGGGTCACGATCATCCCGCTCGGAGGCGGGCTTCTCGCCCTCTGACGCGAGAGCGATGGACACCCTCGTCCTGAAGCTGGTGGCGACGCCGATCCTGATCGGGGTGGCGACGCTCATCGGCCGCCGCTGGGGCCAGGCGATCGGCGGCTGGCTCGTGGGATTGCCGCTGACCTCCGCGCCCATTGCCTTCTTTCTCGCCCTCGATCACGGCACGCAATTCGCGGCGGACGCGAGCGCTGGCTCTCTCCTAGGGATCGCCGCGGAATCGAGCTTCTGCATCGCCTATGCCGCCTGCGCGCGCCGCGCGGGCTGGCCCGGCGCGCTCCTCGCGGGGACCTGCGCCTTCGCGGCGGCGGCGGCCGTCTTAAGCTCCTTGCCGCCGCTCTCATGCCCTGCCCTGGTCGCCCTCCCGCTAGCGGTCCTCGTCTTCGCGCTCTACGTCACACCGCGCTTCAGGCCGGGGACGCCGATCGCGTCGGCTCCGCGCTGGGACCTCGCGGCGCGGATGATCGCCACCACGGCGCTCGTCGTGGCCCTCACGGCGGCGGCGGGCCGGCTCGGGCCCGAGCTCAGCGGCATCGTCGCGACCTATCCGCTCTTCGCCTCGGTGTTGGCGGTCTTCGGCCATCGCGCCTTCGGTGCCGACGCCGCGCTCAACGTGTTGCGCGGCCTGATGCTCGGCCTCTTCTCCTTTGCCGCTTTCTTCGTGGTGCTCGGCGCCGCGATCGTTCCGCTGGGCATCGCCAAGGCCTTCGCGCTCGCGGCCGTCGCCGCGCTCGCGGCGCAGGGCCTCTCGCTGCAGGTGGTGCGGCGCGGCCTCCGGTAAAGAGGGCCGCCCTTTCTTGACGCCTTTAGAGGCGGATGCAAGCATGGAGCCATGTTGCAATCCGCTCGAGGCCGCATAGCACCGGCACGGCGATCGGCGTGCGGCGTGCTCGACAAATTGGAGTTGCGGGCGGAAGCGAGCGGCCGGCTCGCGCGGAGCGTCTGAGCGATGGCCGACGCCGCGCTGCAGCCGACGCTCGCGGGTCAAGTGCTGAGTTTCCTGCATCGCCGCTTGCTGCTCATCCTGGCGTTCCTGGCCTTGTTCGCGGCCTGGGAGATCGGGGTGCGTGCGTTCCACGTCAAGGAGTACCTGCTCCCGCCGCCGAGCCTGGTGCTCGGTGCCTTCCTCGCGCATTGGCAGACCGTGCTCGCGAGCGCCTGGACGACGACGCTGGAGATCCTCGCGGGCTATGCCGTCGGCGTCGTCGTGAGCGTGCCGCTTGCACTCGCCATCGCCTATTCGCGCTTTCTCGAGGAGACCGCCTATCCCGTGATCGTCTTCCTGCAGATCGTGCCGAAGATCGCGGTGGCGCCGCTCTTCATCATCTGGTTCGGCTTCGGCTTCACGCCGAAGCTGCTGCTGGTCTTCCTGCTGTCCTTCTTCCCGATCGTCGTGAGCAGCATAGCGGGCTTCAAGTCGATCGACCCGGAAATCATGGACTTCGCGCGCTCGACCGGCGCGGGGAACCTTTTGCTCTTCGCGAAGATCCGCTTGCCGCACGCACTCCCGGAGATCTTCACGGGACTCAAGGTCGGCGCAGCCTTCTCAGCGACGGCAGCCGTCGTCGCGGAGTTCGTGGCCTCCGACCGCGGCCTCGGTTACCTGCTGCTGCAATACAACGGCGACCTCAACACGCCCATGGTCTTCGCCACGATCGTCCTGCTGAGCCTCATCGGCCTTGCGATCTACTACTCGGTCGCGCTGATCGAGCGCCTGACGATCCCCTGGCACGTCTCGCAAAGCGGCCCGCAGAGCGCGCTGGAGCCGATCTGATGCACAAGCCGAAACCAATCTCAGGGGAGGACGCCACATGCTTCGCAATGCTCTCCGTGCATTCGCCGTCGCCGCATCGCTGACGGCGCTCGCGGGTTCCGCGCTCGCCGCAGACCAGGTCTCGCTGCGCTTCAATTGGTACCTAGGCGGGCTGCACACGCCCTTCTATCTCGGCAAGGAGCGCGGCTACTACGCCGAGGAGGGCATCGACATCACCTTGAACGAGGGCCGCGGCTCCGCGAACACCGTGCAGGTGGTGGCGGCGGGCTCGGATACGTTCGGGATGGCCGATGCCGGAAGCCTCATGCTCGTCGCAGCCAAGGGCGGCGAGGTCAAGGCGGTGATGTCGCTCCTCAACACCTCCGGCTTCGGCGTGATCTCGCTCGCGGAGACCGGGATCAAGACGCCGAGCGATCTCGAGGGCAAGCGCCTCGCGGTCACCGCCGGCGACGCGCTGACGCAGCTCTTCCCGGCGATCGTCAAATCGAACCATCTCGACATGAGCAAGATCACGCTCGTCCAGGTCGATCCCGCCGGCAAGGTCGTCTCGGTACTCGAGAAACGCGCCGACGCGCTCCTGGGCGGCATCGACGATCAGTACTTCCTCATCAAGTACAAAGGATTCAATCCCGTCGCCATGCGCTTTGCCGATACCGGCGCCAACACCATCGGCATGACCATCCTCGCGACCAATGACACGATTACCAAGCGCGCGGACATGGTGCGCCGCTTCGTCAAGGCGACGCAGCGCTCCTGGGAGGCCGCCCGCGCCGAGCCCGATGCCGCCGTCGCCGCCGCGCTCAAGGCGAAGCCCGATCTCAATGCGCAGTCGACCAAGGACCAGCTCTTGATGGATCTGAGCCTGCTCGCATCCCCCGCGACCGCGGGCAAGCCGGTGGGCTGGGGCGCGGACTCCGATTGGGAAACGACGAAAAAGCTCCTGGTGGAATACCGCGACCTCAAGACCGAGAAGCCCGCCTCTGCTTTCTACACGAACGAGTTCATCTCGAAGTAGGCGAGTGCCGAGAATGACCTCGCCGAAACGGCCGGTCCCGCTCGAAGTCGTCCCCTCGACGGCACGACCGACCGCGATCTCCGTCGAGGGCGTGAGCAAGCTCTTCGGTCACGGAGAGCAGCGCATCACCGCCCTCGACGAGATCGACCTCGCCGTGAGCACGGGGGAGTTCGTGGCGATCGTCGGACCGTCCGGCTGCGGCAAGAGCACGCTGCTGCGGATCATCGCGGGCATCCTCACCGCGAGCGCCGGCAAGATCGCCGTGAACGACGCGCCCGTCACGGGCCCCGTCACCGGCCTCGGCATCGTCTTCCAGAGCCCGGTGCTGCTGGATTGGCGCAACATCCTCGACAACGTGCTCGTGCAGATCGAGCTGCGCAATCTCGGCCGCGCGCAATACCTCGATCGCGCGAGACAGTTATTGGCCGCCGTGGGCCTCGGCGACTTCGCGGAGCGCTATCCGCGCCAGCTCTCCGGCGGCATGCGCCAGCGCGCGGCGATCGTGCGCGCGCTGATCCACGATCCGCCGCTTCTTCTCATGGACGAGCCCTTCGGCGCGCTCGACGCGCTCACGCGCGAGCAGATGCGCATCGACCTCGAGGGGCTCTGGCTCAAGAGCCGCAAGACCGTTCTCTTCGTCACCCATAGCATCGACGAGGCGGTGCTGCTCGCGGACCGCGTCATCGTGATGTCGCCGCGGCCCGGCCGCATCGAGCAGACGATCGAGATCCAGCTCCCGCGCCCCCGCGGCCTCGAGGCACGGAAGCACCCGATCTTTCTGCAGGCGACCGAGCGCATCACCAACCTCTTCCTCTCGCGCGGCGTCCTGCACCGCGCCAACGCCTTGAGCATCGCCTGAGCCGATGCCCACCTAGGAAAGGAGAACCCCGAAATGACCGACCTCGCGCTCCAAGGCATCGTCGCCGCTCCCATGCTGCCGATGCGGTCCGATTTCTCCGTCGACTGGGAGAACACGGCCTCCTACATCGCGGGGATCGCGCGGACCGGCCCCACCGCCATCGCCATGAACATGGACGCGAGCGAGGGCCCGTCCTTGAGCCGCGAGGAGCAGCTCGAGGTGGTGCGGGTCTGCCGCAAGGCGATCGGCGAGCGCTGCCCGCTCGTCTCCGGCCTCATCGCGGGCTCGACCGCGGACGCCGTGAGCTTCGGGCGCGAGCTCAGGGCGGCGGGCGC
>DATKNV010000153.1:0-6766 GCA_035541215.1 Allostellaceae bacterium
TTCACCCGCCTCGCATGGTCGAACCTCGCTGCGCAGTCGGCGGAGCAGGTGGCGCTGGCGGCGGCGCCGCTGGTGGCGGTGCTGGCGCTCGGGGCCGGCGTGGGCGGCACGGGCTTCCTGCAGATGCTGCAGACCCTGCCCTTCCTGCTGCTCTCGCTGCCGCTGGGCCTCCTCGCGGATCGGGGCTCGCGCCGAAGGCTCATGGTCGCGGCGGAAGCGCTCCGCGTGCTCTCGCTCGCAGCGCTGCTCGTGCTCTTCGCGCTGGGTGAGCTGAGCCTGCCGCTGCTGGCGCTGCTGGGCTTCGCGGGCGCGGCGGGCACGGTCGCCTATGGCGTCGCCGCCCCCTCGCTCATCCCCGCGCTCGTCGCGCGCGACGGGCTCGCCAAGGCCAACGCGCGGATCGAGCTCGCGCGCACGGTCGCGTTTGCCGGCGGGCCCGCGCTTGCGGGGGCGCTCGTGGGCTGGACCGGGGGCGCGCCCGCCTTCGCGCTTGCGGCAGCGCTCTCCGCGGTCGCCGTGGCGCTGCTCGCGGGATTGCGCGAGCCCCAGCGTCCCGCGCTTCCGCCGCGCCATCCGCTGCACGATCTCCGCGAAGGCGCGGGGTTCACCTTCCGCCATCCCCTGCTGCTGCCGGTGTTCCTGACGCAGCTCGTCTTCAACACGGCCTTCTTCGTGCTGCAGGCGGTCTATGTGCCTTATGCGGTGACGAGACTCGGCCTCTCCGCGGCGGCGGTCGGAGTGACGCTCGCCTGCTACGGCGCCGGGATGGTCGTGGGCGCGCTCGCGGCGCCGCGGATCGTCCAGCGCCTTCCCTTCGGCATCGTGATCGCGGTCGGCCCGGTCGCGGGCGTCGCGGCGGCGCTCGTGATGCTGCTCACGATCTGGCTCCCCTCGCCGCTCCTCGCGGGCGCGAGCTTCTTCCTGATCGGCGCGGGGCCGATCCTCTGGGTCATCAGCACGGTGACGCTGCGCCAGAGCGTGGTGCCCGCGGGAATGCTCGGCCGCGTCTCCGCGATCTTCGCGACCGCGACGGGCGCGCGCCCCGTGGGCGCGGCGATCGGCGCCCTCGTGGGCGGCGCTTTCGGAGCGGAGACGGCGCTCTGGGTCGCCGCCGCGGGGTTCCTCCTGCAGGCGGCGATCATCCTGGCCTCGCCCGTGCTGCCGCTTGCGCGGCAGCCCGAGCCCGTCGAGGCGTGACGCCTCGTCAAGCCGGCGGCGCGAAGAAGCCGAAGGCTCTGACCTCGATGCTCTCGCGCGGCGGGGCGTTCGCGGGCGTCGTGGGGTCGTCGAAGGCGGAGTGCAGCGAGAAGCGCGCGCGCCCGTCCCGCTCGCTGTCGTAGCACTTGATGAGGATCGCCTCCTCGGCCGTCATGCGCGGGAAGTAGTACCAGCGCTGCCTCGGATTGAAGACGCCGTAGTAGATCTCGCCGACGCGGTCGGCATAGACGAGATCGACGGGGGCGAGATCCCCGGGAGCGAGGCTCTGCGCGTCCGCGAGCGCCAGCGGCGCCTCCAGCACGGGACCGCGGATCGGCCGCCAGACGTTGATCTCGACGAAGCGGTGGCGGAGCTTCTCCTTCGCGCGCTCGCCCAGGAGCTCGCGCACGCGCTGCGGGCCCGACTTCTCGGTGTAGTCGTTGTGCACCATGCGGACGGGCTGGCGCAGCCCGCGCTCGACCGCGCGCTCGGCCGCGCGGATCGTGTGGTCGAAGACCACGACCTCCGCGGCGCCGGTCTCCTCCGCGACGAGGCGCTCGACCTCGGGATAATAGACGGAGCGGATCTGCGCCTCGTCGTGGAAGTCGCGGACGGCGCTCGGCCGGCGCACGAGGCGGAAGCCCTCGCGCTCCAGCGAGAGCGAGGCCGCGATCGGCCGCGCGTCGCGGATGCGCGTGGGGAAATTCCCGTAATTTCCCGTGCGCCGCACCTCGCCCGTGCCCGGCGGCGGATTGTAGCTCGCGGCCTTCACCTTGGTGTCCGCGAGGAAGACCAGCGGGGCCACGACCTCGTCGCGGGCGGATGCGGTCACGGCTTCCATGCGCTCGATCTCCCCTCAGGCGCGCCAGAACGGCTTCTCGGTCTCAGCATAGACGTCCGAGAGCGAGAGTCCGAGGTCCTTAAGGTCGTGCGCATCCATCTGCGCCAGAAGCTTCCGGCCGCGCCGGCGCTCGCGCCAGACCTCGAGCCGCTCGAGAAACCGTGAAAACGCGCCGAAGCCATGAGAATATATCTCCGATTGCAGGGCCAGGATGGTCATGGCGAAACTCCTTACTCCATCGTTCTCTTGGCGAGAGGATGGGCTTCCTCGCCAGTGGCCGCAAACGACACTTTGTCCCCCTTTTCATGAGATAATTTCATGCTAATCTCATGCTCATGGCGGCCGGACTTCCCTCGCTCAACGGCTTGCGCGCCTTCGAGGCGGCGGCGCGGCATCTGAGCTTCACGCGCGCGGCGGCGGAGCTCCACGTGACGCAGACCGCGATCAGCCATCAGATCCGCCGCCTCGAGACGCAGCTCGGGCTCCGCCTCTTCCAGCGCCGCAACCGCGCGCTCGCGCTGACGCCGGAGGCGCAGGCCTATCTGCCCTCGGTGCGAGCGGCCTTCGAGGACCTGCGCGAGGCGACGGAGCGGCTGCGCCGGCGCGAGCGGCAGAGCGTGCTCACCGTGAGCACCATGGCCTCGCTCGCGGCGAAGTGGTTGCTGCCGCGCGTGGCGGCTTTCCAGGAGGCCAATCCCGGGATCGAGGTGCGCCTCACGGCCTCGACGCATCTCGTGGATTTCCGGCGCGAGGAGATCGACATGGCCGTGCGCTACGGCCACGGCGTCTGGCCGGGCGTGCGCGCGGTCTGGCTCATGTCGGAGGACATCTTCCCGGTGTGCAGCCCCGCGCTCCTCAAGGGGAAGCGCGGCTTGCGGAGGCCCGAGGACCTCGCGCATCAGACGCTCATCCACAACACGGGGCTGCGCGAGGACTGGCAGGTCTGGCTCACCGCCGCGGGCCTTCCCGCAACCATCGCGCAGAAGCGCGGCCTCGTGTTCAGCGAGAGTTTCATGGCGATCCAGGCCGCGATCGACGGGTTGGGCGTGGCGCTCGGGCGCACGCCCTTCGTGGAAGCCGACCTCCGCGACGGCCGCCTGGTCGCGCCCTTCGACTTGGCGCTTCCGGACAAGGCGGGCTTCTACGTGGTGGCGCCCGATGAGACCGCGGACACGCCGAAGATCAAGCTCTTCCGGGACTGGCTGGTGGCGTCCGTCGCGAAGGAGCGCGAGGGGAAGGGTTGAGGGCTGATAGCTGACAGCTGACAGCTATCAGCTTTCGGCTTTCCCTTCTTGGTGCTTTAATTCCCGGCACCCCTTGACGGAGGCTCTCATGGACGGGCGGACCCACGGCGAAATCGAGGCCGGCATCATCTCGACGGCAAAGCGCGTGCTGCCCGGCGGCACCTTCGGGAACGTCAGCGGCGACATCGTGATCCGCGAGGGCAAAGGCGGCCACGTCTGGGACGAGAGCGGCAACGAATACATCGACTACCTCCTGGGCTCGGGGCCGATGCTGGTGGGGCACGCGCATCCCGACGTCACCAAGGCCGCGACCGAGCAGGTCGCGCACGGCACCACCTTCTTCGCCAACAACCGGCAGGGCATCCTGCTCGCGGAGGAGATCGTGCGCGCGGTCCCCTGCGCCGAGCAGGTGCGCTTCGTCTCGAGCGGCACCGAGGCCGATCTCTACGCGATGCGCGCGGCGCGCGCCTTCAGGAAGCGCGACAAGATCGTGAAGTTCGAGGGCGGCTATCACGGGATGAGCGACTACTCGCTCATGAGCCTGGCGCCCAAGCGGCCCGGCAATTTCCCGCTGCCGGTGCCGGATTCCCCGGGCATCCCGCAGAGCGTGCGCGACGAGGTGCTGGTGGCGCCCTTCAACGACATCGAGACCGTAGCAAGCCTCGTCCGCGAGCGCGGCGACGAGA
The DNA here is from genome assembly GCA_035541215.1 of Allostellaceae bacterium. Classification (GTDB taxonomy): domain Bacteria; phylum Pseudomonadota; class Alphaproteobacteria; order ATCC43930; family CGMCC-115725; genus DASZHJ01. The sequence continues at coordinate 3,969 of DATKNV010000153.1, forward strand.
TCGGCGGCGTCATCGTCGAGCCCTTCCAGCGCATCATCCCGCCGGCGCCGGGCTTCCTGCAGGCGCTCCGGAAGCTCACGAAGGACGCCGGCATCCCCCTGATCTTCGACGAGGTCGTCACGGGCTTCCGCCTCGCCTATGGCGGCGCGCAGGAATATTACGGCGTGACGCCCGATCTCTGCAGCCTCGGCAAGGTGATCGGCGGCGGCTTCCCGCTCGCGGCGATCGCGGGGCGCGCGGACATCATGGCGCATTTCGACAAGGCGGCCGTGCCCGAGGACCGCTTCCTCGTGCAGATCGGCACGCTCTCCGGCAATCCCGTGGCGGCGGCGGCGGGGCTCGCGACGCTCGAGATCCTGCGCCGGCCCGGCGCCTACGAGCGCATCTTCGCGACGGGACGCGAGCTCAAGGCGGCGCTCGAGGAGCTGCTGCGGCGCAAGGGGATCGCGGCGCAGGTGATGGGCGAGCCGCCGCTCTTCGACGTGGTCTTCGGCAGCACCGGCATCCACGACTACCGCGGCGTCCTCCGCGGCAACGCCGAGATGCTCCGCACCTTCAACCGCCTCCTGCTCCAGCGCGGCATCCTCAAGGGCGAGTCCAAGTACTACATCTCCCTCGCCCACGACGCCGCCGACATCGCCAAGACCAAGGAAGCCTGGTCCGACGCCCTCGACGAGCTCCTGAAGACGACGCGGCGGTGAGGACACGGGAGCCCTCGCTTCCAAGCCCAACCGAGCGCCCCTAGAACCGCGCCATCGCCCGAGGGCATTGCGCCGCAATGGCAAATTTGCCATATTCGAGCCGGCCGCTCATTTGGCTTGGCGACAGCAGGGAAGCGCTTTCGAGCTTTCCCGTCGCGGTCAAGAGGGTTCTCGGCTACGGTCTGCGCTTGGTCCAGAACGGTGAGACGCCTGCCTTCGCGAAGCCCCTGCGCGGCCTGGGGGCGGGGGTCTATGAGCTGAAAGCCGATATCAGAGGCGATGCCTACCGGACCGTGCACCTCGTCAAATTGAGCCGGGCGATTTACGTCATCGATGCGTTCCAGAAGAAGTCGCGGCAAGGAAGCAAAACGCCGCGGGAGATTAGAGATAGGCTGGAAGGCCGGATCAAACGGGCACGAGAGATGGACGAGGGGCGACGGGCATGAAAGCGACCAAGAGCAGCGGAAACGTCTTCAGTGACATCGGTCTCGATGAAATCGAAGCCGCCGAGCTGACGGCCAAGACGGACCTGGTCGCGATGCTGATGCGGGCGATTCGTCGACGCGCGCTCTCGCAGGTGCAAGCCGCACGTGTCTGCGGCGTCGACCAGCCCACCCTGTCCAAGGTGCTCAATGGAAAGCTGGAGAGCATCACGATCGATCGCCTCGCGAGATGGATTGTGGCTTTGGGCGGCCGCGTCCGGATTACCGTCAGGCCCCCGAGCCAGCGTAGCGGCCGTCACAAGGGCAGCATGAGGGTGGAGGCCGCACCTTGAATTGTTGCTACAATTGGAATTGACCGATCGAGGAGCCCGCCATGCCCTACGACATCCTCATCAAGAACGGCCTCGTCATCGACGGCACCGGGGCGCCGGGGCGGCGTGCGGATGTCGCGATCAAGGACGGGGTCATCGCGGAGATTGGGAAAATCTCCGAGGGCGCGGCGAGGACCATCGATGCCTCCGACCTCGCGGTCGCTCCGGGCTTCATCGATCCGCACACGCATTACGACGCACAGATCTGCTGGGACGGGGCGGTGACGCCCTCCTGCTGGCACGGCGTCACCTCCGTCGTCATGGGGAATTGCGGCGTCGGCATCGCGCCCTGCAAGCCCGAGACGCGAGAGATCGCGATGCGCGACCTCGTCAACGTCGAGGGCATTCCCTTCGAGGTGCTCGACCGCGGCATCACCTGGGACTGGGAGACCTTTCCGCAATTCCTCGACGCCGCCCAGCGCCGCAGGCCCTCGCTCAACCTGGGCTTCCTCGCACCTCTGACGCCCTTCCGGCACTGGGTCATGGGCGAGGCCTCGATGGAGCGCGCGGCCAATCCCGAGGAGCGCCGGCGCATAGAGGCGCTCATCGCCGAGGCAGTGGACGCCGGCGCTTTCGGTTTCTCCTCGACCATCCTCAATCAGCATCTGGGCTACGAAGGGCGCCCGCTCGCCTGCCGCAACGCCGACCGCGCCGAGCTCGGCGCCTATGCCAAGGTGCTGAAGGCGCGCGGCAAGGGTGCGATCGAGATCGCGCTCACGCGGCAGATCGGCGTCCTCGACGACGACCAGCTCGACCTCCTCGAATTCCTCCTCGACGAGAGCGGGCGCCCCGTCACCTTCATCGCGCTCTTCGACCGCGACGACATCCCCGAGGCCGTGCGCACGACCTTGCGGAAAGCGAGGGCCCTCATCGCGCGCGGCGCCAAGCCGCAGACCTCGCCGCTGCCCTTGACGCGCGAGATCGACATGCGCAACCCCTTCGCCTTCGGCGCCTTCCCGAGCTGGAAGCGCGCCTTCCTCGACACCTCGAAGGAGGCGCAGGCCGCCGTCTATCGCGATCCCGCCTTCCGCAACGCCTTCCGCGAGGACCTGAAGCGCCCAATGGGCTTCGGCAATTGGGAGCGCGTCAGCGTGCACGAGGTGCAGAGCCCCGCGATGCGCGCGCTCGAGGGCCGTACCGTCGCGGAGATCGCGCGCGAGCGCGGCAAGGACGGCGTCGACACGCTCCTCGACTTGACGCTCGAGGACGATCTCCGGATCGGCTTCGCGATGCAGTCCTACAACTCGCGGATCGACCGCATGACGGAGATCCTGAACGACCCC
>DATKNV010000154.1:0-2453 GCA_035541215.1 Allostellaceae bacterium
GCGCATCCTGATCGTGGGCGGCGGCTACATCGCCGTGGAGTTCGCGGGCATCTTCAGGACGCTCGGCGCCGAGGTCCGCATGGCGATCCGAGCGGACAAGCTGCTCCGCGGCTTCGACGAGGACGTCCGCATCGCGCTCGGCGAGGAGATGACCGCGCGCGGCGTCCAGATCCACGCCCACACGCATCTCGACCGCATCGAGAAGACGCCGGAGGGCTTCGTCGCGACCGCGCATGACGGCTCGAAATTCGCCGCGGACACCGTGATGTACGCGACCGGCCGCAAGCCCAACACGGCGACGCTGGGTCTCCAGGCGCTCGGCATCGAGGTCAACAAGTCCGGTGCGGTCGTGGTGGACCAGAACTCGCGCACGAGCCTGCCGCACGTCTACGCCGTCGGCGACGTGACCGACCGGCTCAACTTGACGCCGGTTGCGATCGCCGAGGGCCGCGCGCTCGCGGAGACGCTCTTCAACGACAACGCCATGACCGTCGATCATCAGACCGTGCCGACCGCGGTCTTCAGCCAGCCACCCGTCGGCACCGTGGGGCTCACCGAGGCCGCCGCGCGCGGCATGCACGGCGCCATCGACGTCTATCGCACGCGCTTCCGCCCGATGAAGAACACGCTCTCGGGCCGGCAGGAGCGCACGATGATGAAGCTCGTGGTCGACCGCCAGACGGACCGCGTCCTCGGCTGCCACATGGTCGGCCGCGACGCGCCGGAGATCACGCAGGGCCTCGCCATCGCGCTCAAATGCGGCGCGACGAAGCGCCAGTTCGACCGCACCATCGGCATCCACCCGACGGCGGCCGAGGAATTCGTGACCATGCGGGAGAAGCTGCCGGAGCCGAAGGCAGCGGCCGCGGAGTAATCGTTTCCATCACCAGCCCGAAGCAACGGAGGTATCGCCCATGTTGACGCTCTATTACAGCCCCGGTGCCTGCTCGATGGCCTCCCACATCGGCCTCGAGGAGAGCGGCGCGCAATATCACCCGCAGCCCACGCTCATTCCCAAGGGCGAGCAGCTCACCGAGACCTATCTCAAGATCAATCCCCGCGGGAAAGTGCCGGCGCTCAAGCTCGACGACGGCTCCGTGATCACGGAGAACACCGCGATCCTCTCCTATCTCGCGCTGCGCTTTCCCGAGAAGAACCTCTTCCCGAAGGATCCCGCGGGCGCGGCGCGCTGCATCTCCATGATGGCGTGGCTCTCCAACATCGTGCATCCGAGCTTCACGCACATCAACCGGCCCGAGCGCTTCTCCGACGACGCCGCGACCCATCCCGCGATCAAGGAGAAGGGCCGCAAGAACTTCTGGGCGAACCTCCAGGAGATCGACGGGCTCGTCTCAGGGAAGGAATGGATGCAGGGCGCGCAATTCACGACCTGCGATCCCTATGCGCTCGTCTTCTACGGCTGGGGCACGCGGATCGAGCTGCCGATGCGCGAGCTCAAGCACTACACCGCGTGGAAGGATCGCATGATCCAGCGTCCGGCGGTGCGGCGCATCCTCGAGCGCGAGAAGAACATCCTGCTGCCCGCGGCCTAGCGCCGCCCTCGCGCTGCCTCTCCCCAGCGGGGAGAGGAAGGGTGAGGGGGCGCTACGGCCGGGAGGCCGGAGAGAATCCTCCTTGATCGAGCGCGACGCCCCCTCACCGCAACCCTCTCCCCGCCGGGGAGGGGGAGGAGCGCGCCGCCCTTGGCACGGTCCGGCGAATGGCGGTATATGCTGGGGCTTCCGCGCGGGTTGAGGGCGCAGTAGAGGCGTGACATGGCACAGAAATGGTCTCCCGATAGCTGGCGGAGCATGCCGATCCGTCAGGTCCCGGAGTATCCGGACGCGGCGGCGCTCGAGAGCGTGGAGAAGACGCTCAAGAACTATCCGCCGCTGGTCTTCGCGGGCGAGGCCCGCAACCTGATGGCGGCGCTGGGCCAGGCGGCGGACGGCAAGGCCTTCCTGCTCCAGGGCGGCGACTGCGCCGAGAGCTTCGCTGACTTTACCGCCAACATTATCCGCGACACCTTCCGCGTGCTGCTGCAGATGGCGGTGGTGCTGACCTTCGGCGCCTCGGTCCCCGTGGTGAAGATGGGCCGCATGGCGGGCCAGTTTGCCAAGCCGCGCTCCTCGGACACCGAGACCCAGGGCGACGTCACCCTGCCCAGCTATCGCGGCGACATCATCAACGGCCCGGAATTCACCCCGGAATCCCGCATCCCCGATCCCGCCCGCATGGAGTTCGGCTACTTCCAGTCGGCCAGCACGCTGAACCTGCTGCGCGCCTTTTCCTCCGGCGGCTATGCCGACCTGCATGAGGTGCATCGCTGGAACCTCGATTTCGCGGAACGTTCGCCGCTGGCGGAACGCTACCAGGACCTCGCGCACCGGATCGATGAGACGCTGTCGTTCATGGCCGCCTGCGGCATGACCAGTGCCACCACGCGCGATATG
>DATKNV010000155.1:0-40393 GCA_035541215.1 Allostellaceae bacterium
CAGAGGATGAGCGCGACCGCGCTCACCGTGCCGACGTAATGAAAGGCCCGCGTGCGCGGATCCATGTGCGCGCGGAGGTAATAGGGCCAGAAATGAGCGAAGCCAGAGCGGGATTCCGAGACGGCGGTCATGGCGGTCTCCCCTTGGGTTTCCACTCCGTCACGGCACCCTTGTCAAGCGCTGCGCCGCAGCGTAAGTGATGCCGGCGAAGGGCCGGCACTGCGGTTTCCCGGGGTGGTTCATGAATCTTAGACTAGCTGTGGTGGGCGCCACGGGCAATGTCGGGCGCGAGATGCTCAGCATTTTGGCCGAGCGCGGCTATCCCGCCGCGCAGGTCGTCGCCGTCGCATCCGAGCGCTCCGCCGGCTTCGAGGTTTCCTACGGCGAGGACGACGTGCTCAAGGTCGAGGACCTCGAGCGCTTCGACTTTTCCGGCATCGACATCGCCTTGTTCTCGCCGGGAGCCAAGGTCTCGGCGGTGCACGCGCCGCGCGCGGCAAAGGCCGGTGCCGTCGTCATCGACAACACCTCGCATTTCCGCATGGACCCGGACGTGCCGCTCGTGGTCCCGGAGGTCAATCCCGAGGCGATCGCGCATTACAGGAAGCGCGGCATCATCGCCAACCCCAACTGCTCGACCATCCAGATGGCGGTGGCGCTGAAGCCGCTGCATGCGCTCGCGAAGGTGAAGCGCGTGGTGGTCGCGACGTATCAATCCGTCTCCGGCGCGGGCCGTGAGGCGATGGACGAGCTCTTCAACCAGACGCGCTCGATCTACGTCAACGATCCCGTCGTGAAGGAGCATTTCACGAAGCAGATCGCCTTCAACTGCATTCCCCACATCGACGTCTTCATGGAGGACGGCGCGACCAAGGAGGAATGGAAGATGGCGGTCGAGACGCGCAAGATTCTCGACCGCGACATCCAGGTGACGGCGACCTGCGTCCGTGTCCCCGTTTTCATCGGCCATGCCGAGGCGGTCAACGTGGAGTTCGAGCGTCCGATCACGGTGGAGCAGGCGCGCGCCGCGCTCAAGGCGGCGCCGGGCGTCAGCGTCGTCGATCACCGCGTCGACGAGGGCTACGTGACGCCGCAGGAATGCGCGGGCGAGGATCCCGTCTTCGTGAGCCGCATCCGCCGCGATCCGACCGTGCCCAACGGCCTCAATCTCTGGGTGGTCGCCGACAATCTGCGCAAGGGCGCGGCGCTCAACGCGGTGCAAATCGCGGAAATCCTGATGCGCGAGTACCTTCAGAACGGGTCCAAGGGGAGTGACGATGGCAAACAACGGCGCCGCGCCGGCTGAAGCCGCCGCTGCGGCAACGACGTCCTTGCCGCAGATGCAGGAGAACGTGCCGGAGAACGCGAAGGCCGCCTTCGTCGCGGCCGCTCAGCGTCATCAGGCCGGCGACAACGACGCCGCCATCAAGCTCTACATGCGCGCGATCGAGCTCTATCCGGCCTTCGCGGACGCCTACAACAACGTCGGCGTCATCCTCCGCTCCCAGGAGAAGCTGCCGGCCGCCGCCGCCTGCTTCAAGCGCGCGCTCGCGATGAAAGCCGACAACGCGGCCGTGCTCTCCAACCTCGGCAACGTGCTCTGGCAGATGCTGCGCTTCGAGGATTCGGCGACGGCCTTCCGCCGCTCGGTCGAGCTCGAGCCGACGCGGCCCGAGACGCTGCACAATCTGGGCCTCCTCCTGCACAGCATGGGCGATTTCCCGGCCGCCATCGAATGCTTCGACAAATCGCTCGAGCACAAGCCCGGCAACGTCGACGTGCTCTGGGACCGCTCGCTCACGCGCCTCGTCATGGGAGATTTCGAGCGCGGCTGGTCCGAATACGAGATCCGCTGGCGCCTCAAGCACAACCCGCCGCGGCGCTTCCCGTTCCCCCTCTGGGAGGGGCAGGAGGACCGCCGGCTCTCGCTCCTCGTCCATCACGAGCAGGGGCTCGGCGACACCATCCATTTCTGCCGCTACCTCCCGATGGTGGCGCCCAAGGTCGGGCGGCTCGTCTTCGAGTGCCAGGCCGAGCTCGCGCGGCTCATGGGCACGCTGCCGGGCGTTGCGGAAGTGATCCCGAGCGGCCGGCAGGCGCCGCCTTGCGACTATCACGTGCCGCTGCTCAACATTCCCCGCTACTTTAACACGGCCCTCGGCAACATCCCCGCGGAGGTCCCCTATCTCCGCGCGCCCGACGGCACGATCACGCCGACGATCCAGCGGCCCGCGGGCACCAAGCTCGCCGTCGGCATCGTCTGGGCAGGGAAGCCCAGCCACAACAACGACAAGAACCGCTCGACCGCGCTCGAGCGCTTCCTCACGCTCGCGGATCTCCCGGGCGTCTCGCTCTATAGCCTGCAGAAGGGCCTCCGCACCGCCGACATCCAGACCCTCGGCGCGCAGGCGCTGATCCAGGACGTCGGCTCCAAGCTCACGGATTTCGCGGAGACGGCAGGGCTGCTGCCGCAGCTCGATCTCCTCGTGAGCGTCGACACCGCGGTCGTCCATCTCGCGGGCGCGCTCGGTGTGCCGACCTTCGTGCTGATGCCCTATACGCCGGATTGGCGCTGGCTCCGGGGCCGCGACGACACGCCCTGGTATCCGACGCTCCGGCTCTTCCGGCAGACGAAGCCGCGGGAGTGGGAAAGCGTTTTCGACCGCGTCCGCGCAGCCGTACAAGCGCTGCTTTAGGCTCTCGGCCTAACATCCCGGGTGCGGATCGCCGGGGAATGATGTAATAGCCTATGACATGACGTGGTCGAGGCATCGGCACGGGCCCGGGCGGCGCGGCTATCATCACGGCAACCTCAGGGAAGCGCTGATCGACGCGGCTCTCGCGCTCATCGCGGAGAAGGGGCCGCTCGGCTTCACCTTCGCGGAGGCCGCGCGCTCCGCGGGCGTGAGCCAGGCCGCTCCCTACCGGCATTTCCGCGACCGCGACGAGCTCGTGGCGGACGTGGCACGCCGCGGCTTCGAGCGCTTCGCGGCCGGACTCGCGCAGGCCTGGGAGGGCGGCGCGCCCGATCCGATCGCGGCATTCGTGCGCGTGGGCCGAGCCTATCTCGCCTTCGCGCGCAACGAGCCCGCCTATTACGCCGCCATGTTCGAGGCGGGCATACCGCCCGACGCCCATCCCGAGCTGCGCGAGCTCGGCGACCGCGCTTTCGCGATATTGCGCGAGGCCGCGGAAAAGCTCTGCGAGAGGCTTCCCAAGGAGCGCCGCCCGCCTGCGCTCATGGTGAGCCTCCATGTTTGGGCGCTCTCGCACGGCATCGCCTCGCTCTTCGCCCGCGGCGACCGCGGCCGCCGCGCGCTGCCGATGCCGGCGGAGGAGCTCTTGGAGGCAGGGGTGCTCATCTACCTCCAGGGCCTCGGCTTGATCTCCGGCCGGAGCGCCGCAGAAACCGCCTAGCTTCCTGCCCTTGACAAGCGGGCTCGCCCCCGCCAACTATGTAAATGTATATTACATTCACGCGAGGGACCTCATGGGCATCGCTCAACGCTTGGACGACCTCGGCAAGCCCGCCTGGATCGGGCTCACGGTCCTGGGTTTCGTCCTCTACTGGCCGGTCGGCCTGGCGGTTCTGGCTTTTCTCATATGGAGCGGACGGATGGCCTGTTGGAAGCACGAATACGGCGGTCGTTGGTATTCCTGCGGCGGCGATGCCCGGTGGGATCAGGGCCGCAGCTGGTTCGGCGGGCATCGCCGGCATGGCGCCAGCGGCAACCGCGCCTTCGACGAGTACCGCGCGGAGACGCTGCGGCGCCTCGAGGAGGAGCAGAAGGATTTCGTGGAGTTCCTGAACCGCCTGCGCTTCGCCAAAGACAAGGCGGAGTTCGACGAGTTCCTCGCCGAGCGCCGCCGCCGCGCCGCCGGTCCGGACGCAGCGCCGCAAGCGTAGTTCGGTCCCGTAAAGCTTTCATCGGCGTCATGGCCGGGAGAAGCCCGGCCATAACGCGCTCCCGATGCAGAGAGATCGGCAGCGGCCGTCAGAACACGCGCTCGACCGCGAAGCGCGGCTCGGCCGCGGCGAGCGCGTCCTGCGCGGCGACGATGGCGAGCTCCGGGGCGTTCCGGCGCAGGGTCTCCTCGAGCACCGCGTGGACGCCCGAGACGGTGGCGCCGAGCACTTCGAGGGCATCGCGGAGCCGCAGGTAATGCGCGAGGAAAAGGGCGGCCGTGAGATCGCCCGCGCCGTTCGCGACCATCGGAAGCCGCGGCGTCCGCACCAGCCAGCCGCCCGCTTCTGTCGCGAGCAGCATCCCGGTTTCGGCCGGCGGAATCTCTCCGACATCGAGGCTCGTCACGAGAACGGCGCGGGGACCGCGCGCGAGCAGCGCTTCGACCGCGGAGCGCGCCTCCGCGAGCGTCGTCACGCGCGTTTCCGCGAGCGTCTCGAGCTCGAAGCGATTGGGCGTCAGCATGTCCGCGGCGGGGAGGGCACGCCGGCGGAAAAAATTCGGAAGCTCCGGCTTCACGAAGAGACCGCGCCCGGCGTCGCCCATGACGGGATCGCAGCAATAGAGCGCTTGCGGGTTCGCCCGCTTCACCCGGACGACGGCATCGAGCACGGCCTCGCCCAGCGCGGGCGTTCCGAGATAGCCCGATAGCACGGCCTCGCAATCTCCGAAAACGCCGCGCTCCTCGATCCCCGTCAGAATCTCCGCGACGAGCTCCGGCTCCAGCACCTTGCCGCGCCAATGGCCGTAGCCCGTGTGGTTCGAGAAGAGCACGGTATCGACGCGCCAGACCTCGAAGCCCAGCCGCTCCAGCGGGAAGACCGCGGCGGCATTGCCGACGCGGCCATAGGCGACGGCGGATTGAATCGAGAGGATCGCCATGACGCCAGCATGGCCGCTCGCTCCGGCGGCGTCGAGCGCCGGTGAAAAATGAGGCGCCAGGACTCGGCCGGGGCCGGCCCTGGCGCCTCTGGAGCCGAGAGGCGGCTCCGCGGGCGTCGCAATGGGGGATGGTCCCCTGGGCGGGGCGTCCCGTGAAAGACGCCGCCGCGCGGCCGGTGGCGGGCTCCGGGTCTGAGCCCAATCGCGCCCCGGCTCGGCGCTCGGGTCATCCGCTGCCGGAGCGAGAGATGACTCCCGAGAGAGCCGTCCCCGCTGGCGCGGGTCTCCGCCAAGCCTTTGGCGCGGTCGCCGGCTCGGGTTGAGGTCGAGCCGCCGACACCGCCGGCCCGCCCGCCGAGTTACCGGCGGGCACCGCGCCGTCTCCGAGGGCGTCGCACCGGCCTCTGCCGTCCAGCCGAGACCGGCGCGCCCGCCGCCAGATTGCGGCGCTCATGCGAGCCACGCTGCAATTCTCAAAAGCCGCGATGCGACCGGCAAGGCCGCTGCCGGACAATGTTGCAGATTTCTGTGCATAAGCGCTGAAGCTCTGCACAAAGCCTCCCGCGCTTTTCCCCAATCTTCTCCACAAGCACATGAGCCATGCACCGTACGCGCGCATTCGCACGAGCGTTTGCCGCCAAGCCTGGGGTATCGTTGACGAGCAAGGTATCGAGGGTCTACATCATCGCGCGGCGCGCCCAGCGCAGCGCCGAAAAGCGTTTCCCCCGGGAGGCTTGGAGCATGTCCGCAGAGCGGCCCCTGTCGCCCCACCTGCAGATCTACCGCCCGCAGCTCACCTCCGTTCTGTCGATCCTGCACCGCATCACGGGTGTGGCGCTCGCGGTTGGCACGCTGCTGCTGGCTTGGTGGCTGGTGGCCTTGGCGAGCGGCGAGGACGCCTTCAACGCGGCGCAAGGCTTCGTCGGCTCCTGGCTCGGCAAGCTCTTGCTGCTCGGATGGAGCTTCGCGGTTTTCTATCATCTCGCAAACGGCATCCGGCATCTCTTCTGGGACGCGGGCTACGGCTTCGAGATCAAGACCACCTATGCCTCCGGCTGGACCGTGGTGGCGGCGAGCACGCTCCTCACGGTGCTCGCCTGGGGTCTCGGCCTCTCGATGCTGGCGGGCTGACGGCATGGCTCGCGCGCCCCTCCGCTCTCCCCTCGGCCGCGCCATCGGACTCGGCTCCGCCAAGGAAGGCGTCGAGCACTGGTGGATGCAACGCGTCACCGCCGTGGCGCTGGTGCCGCTCACGATCTGGTTCGTCGCCGCGCTCATCGGCCATCTCGGCCTCGGCTACGCCGATGCGCGGAGATGGCTGCATGCGCCGGGCGTCGCGATCCCGATGATGCTGCTCGTCGTCGCGACGTTCGTGCACATGGCGCTCGGCCTGCAGGTCGTGATCGAGGACTACGTCCATCGCGAGAGCACCAAGGTCGTGAGCCTCGTGCTCGTGCGGCTCGCTTGCTGGGCGGTGGGTGCGGCCGCGCTCTTCGCGGTGCTGCGCGTGGGCTTCGGAGGATAGCTCGCATGGCGAACGCCTATCGCATCATCGATCACACCTACGACGTCGTCGTCGTCGGCGCCGGCGGCGCGGGGCTGCGCGCGACGCTCGGCACCACCATGGCAGGTCTCAAGACCGCCTGCGTCACGAAACTCTTCCCGACGCGGAGCCACACCGTGGCGGCGCAGGGCGGCGTCGCCGCTGCGCTCGGTACGCTCGGCGAGGACGATTGGCGTTGGCACATGTTCGACACCGTCAAGGGCTCCGATTGGCTCGGCGACCAGGATGCGATCGAGTACATGTGCCGGAACGCGATCCCCGCAGTGGTCGAGTTGGAACACATGGGCGTGCCCTTCTCGCGCACCGAAGACGGCCGCATCTATCAGCGCCCCTTCGGCGGCCACACCGTCAACTACGGCGGCCAGATGGCGAAGCGCGCCTGCGCCGCGGCCGACCGCACGGGCCACGCGATCATCCACACGCTCTATCAGCAGTGCCTCAAGCACAACGCGGAGTTCTTCGTCGAGTATTTCGCGCTCGACCTCATCATGGACGAGGGCGCCTGCCGCGGCATCCTCGCCTGGGACCTCGCGGAGGGGACGCTACACCGCTTCCGCGCGCACATGGTGATCCTCGCGACGGGCGGCTACGGCCGCGCCTATTTCTCCTGCACGTCGGCGCATTCCTGCACCGGCGACGGCAACGCCATGGTGCTGCGCGCGGGACTCCCGCTCCAGGACATGGAGTTCATCCAGTTCCATCCCACGGGCATTTACGGCGCCGGCTGCCTCATCACCGAAGGCGCGCGCGGGGAGGGCGGCTACCTCACGAATTCCGAGGGCGAGCGCTTCATGGAGCGCTATGCTCCCTCGGCGAAGGATTTGGCCTCGCGCGACGTGGTGAGCCGCGCCATGACCATCGAGATTCGCGAGGGCCGCGGCTGCGGGCCGCACAAGGATCACATCATGCTCCACCTGGAGCATCTCGATCCGGGCCTGCTGCACGAGCGCCTGCCGGGCATCTCCGAGACCGCGCGCATCTTCTCCGGCGTCGACGTCACGCGGGAGCCGATCCCGGTGCTGCCCACCGTGCACTACAACATGGGCGGCGTTCCCACCAATTATCACGGCGAGGCCATCAACCCCACGCCGGACGATCCCGAGCGGACCGTACAGGGTCTAATGGCGATCGGGGAGGCGGCCTGCGTCTCCGTGCACGGCGCCAACCGCCTCGGCTGCAACTCGCTGTTGGACATCGTGGTCTTCGGCCGCGCGGCGGCGCACCGGACGGCCGAGCTCGTGAAGCCCGACCAGGCGCACAAGCCGCTGCCGGCCTCGGTCACCGATGCCGCGGTGGCGCGCCTCGATCGCATGCGGAACGCCAAGGGCCGGCTCAAGACCGGCGAGATCCGGCTCCAGATGCAGCGCACCATGCAGAACGACTGCGCGGTCTTCCGCAGCGCGGAGACGCTCGAGGCGGGTTTGCGCAAGATCCACGACGTCGCGGGATCGATGGCCGATCACGGCATCGCCGACCGCTCGCTGATCTGGAACACCGACCTCGTGGAGGCGCTCGAGCTCGAGAACCTCCTGGAGCAGGCGATCGTGAGCCTGCACGGCGCGGTCAACCGCACGGAATCGCGGGGCGCGCATGCACGCGAGGACTTTGCCGAGCGCAATGACAAGGATTGGCTCAAGCACACGGTGACCTGGCTCGACGAGGCCCGCACCGTGCGCCTCGGCTACCGGCCCGTGCACCTCAACACGCTTTCGAACGAGGTGCAGACCTTCCCGCCCAAGGCGCGCGTCTACTGAGGGTCCCGCGATGGCAGAATTCACCTTGCCGGCCAACTCGAAGGTCGGCGTCGGCAAGACCTGGAAAGCACCGCCGGGCGCCAAGCGCGTCAGGACCTTCAAGGTCTACCGCTGGAATCCGGAGGACGGACAGAAGCCGCGCCTCGACACCTACGAGATCGATCTCGACGCCTGCGGCCCGATGGTCCTGGACGCGCTCATCAAGATCAAGAACGAGATCGACACGACGCTCACCTTCCGCCGCTCCTGCCGCGAGGGCATCTGCGGCTCCTGCGCCATGAACATCGACGGAACCAACACGCTTGCCTGTCTCAAATACATCGACGAGGTCAAGGGGGACGTCCGCATCTATCCGCTGCCGCACGCCGAGGTGATCAAGGACCTCGTCCCCGATCTCGATCATCTCTACGCGCAGTACCGCTCGATCGAGCCGTGGCTCCAGGCCGAGAGCGCGCCGCCGCCGGACCGTGAGCGCGCGCAATCCGTGGGCGAGCGGGACAAGCTCGAGGGGCTCTGGGAGTGCATCCTCTGCTTCTGCTGCTCGACCGCCTGTCCGAGCTACTGGTGGAACGGCGACCGCTATCTCGGCCCCGCGATCCTGCTGCAGGCCTATCGCTGGATCGCCGACAGCCGCGATGAGGCCGTGGGCAAGCGCCTCGACGCGCTCGAGGACCCGTTCCGGCTCTACCGCTGCCACACCATCATGAACTGCACGCGGACCTGTCCCAAGGGGCTCAATCCCGCGAGGGCGATCGCGGAGATCAAGAAGCTCATGGTGCTCCGCCGGTGAGGAGCGGCGAGAGCGGCATCGCGATCCGCGCGATGACCGCGGCCGATCTCGCTGTCGCGGCGCACGTTTGGCGTCTCGCCTTCGGAACGCATTTCGGCGCGCCCGAGCCCGCCCGCTTCCGCGAGGACATGCGCTTCATCGAGACGCGCTTTGCGACCGACCCCGCGATGGCCTTCGTCGCGGAGCGGAAGGGCCGCATCCTCGGCAGTATCATCGGCATGGATTGGGGGAGCGAGCTCGTCCTGGGCCCGCTCAGCGTCGATCCCCAATACTGGGGCCAGGGGGTGGCGCGCCAGCTCGTCGCCCGCTTCCTCGAGGCCGCCGATGTCGGCGGCGCCAAGCTGACCGTGCTCTTCACCTTTCCGCAGAGCACGGTCCACCTCCGGCTCTACGAGAGCTTCGGCTTCGTGCCGATGTTCCTGACGCCGATCCTCGCGAAGGACGCGGCCGGCGGTGGCGCGGCCGCTGAGGGGCGGCTCTACTCCGCGCTTCCCGTGCCGGAGCGCGCGGCGGCGCTTGCGGCTTGCAGCTCCGTCGCCGCGGCGGTGCGCGAGGGCCTCGACCTTCGCCGGCAGATCGAGGCGGTGGCGGCGCAGCGGCTCGGCGATACCGTCCTCATCGAGCGCGGGGGCCGCATCGCCGGCTTCGCCGTCTGCCATATCGGCCCCGGCAGCGAGGCGGGCGAGGGCGTGCTCTTCGTGAAATTTGCGGCGGTGCGGCCGGGCTCGGCGGCGGATTTCGAGCGGCTCCTCGACGCCGTCGAGGCGCTCGGTTCGGCGCGCGGCCTCCGCCGCATCGCCCTCGGCGTCAACACCGGCCGCCGCGACGCCTACCGCAGGCTCGTCTCCCGCGGCTTCCGCGCGGAGTTCGTCGGCATCGCCATGCACCGCCCGGATGAGATCGGCACCCTCGGCCCCGACCAGTACGTCATCGACGATTGGCGCTGACCGCGCTCAGTCTCCGAAAGCGCCGTAAACGAGGGCGCGGAAGAGGCTGCGGTAGTGCTCGCGCTGCCCCGGGCCCTGCATCATCAGGATCGCCAGGAGCTCCTCGCGGGGATCGACCCAGAAGGCGGTGCCGGCAATGCCGCCCCAGTAATAGGAGCCCTTGGAGCCAGGCGTCGCGGCGATGCCGTCGGCGAGCCGTACCGCGAGGCCGAGGCCGAAGCCATAGCCCGGTCCCGCCAGCGTGTCGACGCCGGGGACCGGGCCGACGTGGTCGGCGGTCATGAACTCCAGCGTCTTGCGGCTCAGAAGCCGGACGCCCTCGAGCGTGCCTCCGTTGAGCAGCATCTGCAGGAACCGCGCGTAATCCGCGGCGGTCGAGATGAGGCCGCCGCCGCCCGATTCGAACATCGGCGGCTGCCGCACGTTGAGGAGCGAGACTTCGGCGCCCGTCTCCGGGTCCTTCCCGAAGGGCTCGGCGATGCGCTCGTGCTTTGCAGCGGGCGCGTGAAAGCCGGTGTCGGCCAT
Source organism: Allostellaceae bacterium (assembly GCA_035541215.1). Classification (GTDB taxonomy): domain Bacteria; phylum Pseudomonadota; class Alphaproteobacteria; order ATCC43930; family CGMCC-115725; genus DASZHJ01. Next base: position 10,428 of record DATKNV010000155.1, read on the forward strand.
GCCCAGGGGATCGAGGATTCGCGCTGCAAGCACTTCCGCCAGGGGCTTCTCCTCGATCACCTCGAGGAGCCGGCCCAGCACATCCGTCGCGCGGCTATACTCCCAGCACGACCCCGGCTGATGCATGAGCGGAAGCTTCGCGAGCGTCGCGGCGTGGTCCTCATTGGTCTGATCGCGCCGGAAGATCCTGGCCTCGCGGTACATCTTCTGGACCGCGGCATCGCCGCGGAACTCGTAGGTGAAGCCCGCGGTGTGCCGCAGCAGGTCCTGGATCGTGATCTCGCGCTCGGCGGGGACGAGCTCGACGCCGACGCGCCCCGTCGCCTCGTCGCGCGTCTCCACCGCGACCTTGGGCTTTGCAAAGGCCGGCAGGAATTTCGATATGGGCTCGGAGAGCAGCAGCCTTCCTTCCTCCAGGAGCATCATCGCCGCGAGCGAGACGATGGGCTTGGTCATGGAGTAGATGCGAAAGATGCTGTCCGTCGTCATCGCCGTGCCGCGCTCAGGCTCGCGCGCGCCGTGGCTCGCGAAATGCGCGATACGGCCGCGCCGCGCGACGAGCGTCACCGCGCCCGGCAGACGCTTCGCCTCTATCTCCCGCGCGAGCACGGCGCTCAGGCGATCGAGCCCCGCACCGGAAAGACCGACCGCGGCGGGCTCCGCCGCCGGCAAGGCGCTCGATGCGGCCATGCGAATGCTCCTCAACCCAGCGCGATGTCGCTCTTCACCTCGTGCGCGAGGCCGAGGTCGGGGATGGAGAGCGTCATGGTCGCCTTGAGCTTCGCATGGTTCTTGAGCTTCCCGGCTGCGAGAGCCTTGCGCACGGCGATCTCGATCTCGCGCTGGGAGGTGACGCCCACCTCCTTCAGGAACTTTCGGATCTCCATGTTGAAGATGTCTTCGTTCATCGCAGCGTCTCCTTCGATCCTATGGCATAGGGCGTCCATCTCGGTCATAGTCTAGACGAGGGCTTTTCGCCAGGGAGACCGCCATGAAGCTCACGCCGGCCCAGATCGCGGAGTTCGACGAGCAGGGCTATCTGCTGCTGCCGAACCTCTTCACGGCGGAGGAGATCGGCACGCTCAACGCCGAGGTCCCCGCCATGTTCGCGCAGCAGCGGCCGGAGGTCGTGCGCGAGAAGGGCTCCGAGGCGCCGCGCACCTCCTTCTACGTGCAGACCTGGAACGAGGCTTTCGCGCGCCTCGCGCGCCATCCGCGCCTCGTCGAGCCGGGGATGCAGCTCCTGGGCTCCGACAAGCTCTACATGCACCAGTTCAAGATCAACGCGAAGGCGGCCTTCGATGGCGCGGTCTGGCAGTGGCACCAGGATTACGGCACCTGGTTCGAGGACGACGACATGCCCGCGCCCAAGGCGATGAACATCGCGCTCTTCCTCGCGGAGGCGAACGAGTTCAACGGTCCCCTCATGTTCATCCCGAAGAGCCATCGCCGCGGCAAGCTCCCCGCGGGCCACGACGTCACGACCACGAGCTATCCGCTCTGGACCATCGACAACGAGACCATCACGCGCCTCGTCGCCGAGGGCGGGATCGTCGCGCCCAAGGGCCCCGCGGGCTCGGCGCTGCTCTTCCACTGCAACATCGTCCACGCCTCGGGCTCGAACCTGACGCCGTGGTCGCGCTGGATCGTCTATCTCTCGCTCAATCGCTGCGACAACGCGATCCGCCGCTTCAAGCGTCCCACCCACATCGCGAACCGCGATTTCACGCCGATCGATATTCTCCCGGACGATTGCCTCGTGCGCTACGCGCGCGAGCGGAGACCGGCGGCGGAATGACCGGCGTCCTTCTCGTCACCGGCGGGAGCCGGGGCATCGGCGCCGCGACCGCGCGGCTCGCGGGCGCCAAGGGATGGGACGTCGCGGTCAACTACGCCCGCGACGCCGAGGCCGCGAGCCGCGTCGTCGCGGAGATCGAGCGCAACGGGCGCCGCGCCGTCGCCATCCAGGGCGACGTCGCCAAGGAAGCCGACGTGGCGCACCTCTTCGCGGAGACCGAGCGGCGCCTCGGGCCGATCGCCGGTCTCGTCAACAACGCCGGCACGACCGGACGCGCGAGCCGTCTCGATGCGGTCTCGACCGCGACCCTCGAGGCCGTCTTCGACCTGAACATCCTCGGCGCCTTCCTCTGCGCGCGCGAGGCGGTGAAGCGGATGTCGCGCGCCCATGGTGGCAAGGGCGGCGCCATCGTCAACATCTCCTCCGGCACCGCGACCCTCGGTGGACCCGGCGAGTGGGTCTGGTACGCCGCATCGAAGGGCGCCATCGACACCATGACCATCGGTCTCGCCCGGGAGGTCGCGGGCGAGGGCATCCGGGTCAATGGGGTGCAGCCCGGCCTCATCGACACCGAGCTCCACGTCTCCTCCGGCATCGAGAACCGCGTGGCGAAGCTCGCCCCCAGCGTCCCCATCGGCCGCGCGGGCGAGCCTGAGGAGGTGGCGGAGGCCGTACTGTTCCTGCTCTCGGACGCCGCCTCCTACATCACCGCGGCGATGCTGCGGGTTGGGGGCGGGAGGTAGGGGCGCGCAGTCCCTCTCCCCACCGGGGAGAGGCTAGGCGAGGGGGCGGCCGGAAGGCCGCGCGAAGAATCTTAACGCTGGAGCACTCGCCCCCCTCACCCTAACCCTCTCCCCGATGGGGAGAGGGGATTTTGGGGACTTTTGCACTCCGCGCCGATTTTCGTTATGACTGGCGCCCCGATGACGCCCCCGCGCCTTACCGCACCTTCCGCCGAGAACCCCGAGGATATCGTCGTCGATGGGCCGATGTCGGTCTATCGCGCGCGCCGCGTCGCGGGCACGCTCCGGCCGGATACGGCGCAGGAGCTCGCGGTCGAGAAGCTGCAGAGCCTCCGGCGCGCGCTCCTGAGCTACAAGCCCAACAATGGTGCGCATGGCTGGCGCGCGCGGCTGGGCTTGGAACCCGCCGCGGAGGCGCCGCCGATGGGGCTCTACATCTTCGGCGCCGTTGGCCGCGGCAAGACCATGGTCATGGACATGTTCTTCGCGACCGCGCCGGTCGCGAAGAAGCGCCGCGTCCATTTCTATGCCTTCATGCAGGAGGTGCACGACCGCCTGCATCAGCGCCGACGCGAGAAGGGCGATGCGATCGCGGATGTGGCGAAGGACATCGCCCGCGGCGCCACGCTCCTCTGCTTCGACGAGTTTCACGTGACCGACATCGCGGACGCCATGATCCTCGGGCGCCTCTTCGAGGCGCTTTTCGCAGAGGGCATGGTGGTGGTCGCGACCTCGAACCGGCCGCCCGACGATCTCTATAAGGACGGTCTGCAGCGCGAGCGCTTTCTGCCCTTCATTGCGCTCTTCAAGCAGAAGCTCGACGTGCTCGAGCTCGATGCCGGCCGCGACTATCGCCTGGCGCGGCTCGAGGGCCGCCAGGTCTATTTCACGCCTGCCGACGACAACGCCTATCGCGCGCTCGAGCGTGCCTTCGCCGATCTAACGGACAATGCCTCCGCGAGCAGCACGACGCTCCTGGTGCAGAACCGCCTCGTGGTCGTCCCGCGCGCGGCCAAGGATGTGGCCTGGTTCACCTTCGCGGAGCTTTGCGACCGGCCGCTCGGCCCCGCGGACTACCTCGCGCTCTGCCGGCGCTTTCACACCTTCGTCGTCGAGGGCATTCCCGAGCTCGGGCCCGAGCGGCGGAACGAGGCGAAGCGCCTCAACGTCTTCATCGACACCCTCTACGAGGCGCACGGCCATCTCGTGGCCTCCGCCGCGGTGCCGCCGGACCGGATTTACCGCGAGGGTGACGGCGCCTTCGAGTTCCGCCGCACCGCCTCGCGCCTCATGGAAATGCAGAGCGCGGAGTACATTTCGGCCGGGCCGGAGTAGGGGCGGCCGCCTCTTGCTCCCCCGGGAGAAACGGGGTAAGACCCCGCCGCCTTTCCCCCGATTCGCAAAAGGATTTCGTTGATGGCACGCAGCAAGATCGCGTTGGTGGGCGCCGGTCAGATCGGCGGCACGCTCGCTCTCCTCGCCGGGCTCAAGCACTTGGGCGACGTCGTGCTCTTCGACATCGTCGATGGCGTCCCGCAGGGGAAATCCCTCGACCTGATCCAGCTCTCGCCGGTCGAGGGCTTCGACGCGCATTTCGCGGGCAGCAACGACTATTCCGCGATCGCCGGCGCCGACGTCGTGATCGTGACCGCGGGCGTCCCGCGCAAGCCCGGCATGAGCCGCGACGATCTCATCGGCATCAACGCCAAGGTCATCAATTCCGTCGGCGCCGCCATCAAGCAATACTGCCCCAACGCCTTCGTGATCACGATCACCAATCCCTTGGACGTGATGGTCTGGGTGATGCGCGAGGCCTCCGGCCTGCCGCACCATCGCGTCGTCGGCATGGCCGGCGTCCTCGACAGCGCTCGCTTCCGCTACTTCCTCGCGGAGGAGTTCAAGGTCTCCGTCGAGGACGTGACGGCCTTCGTGCTCGGCGGCCACGGCGACAGCATGGTGCCGCTCGCGCGCTACTCGACGGTGGCGGGCATCCCGCTCCCCGATCTCGTGAAGATGGGCTGGACCACCCAGGATCGCCTCGACAAGATCATCGACCGCACCCGGAACGGCGGCGGCGAGATCGTCAATCTCCTCAAGACCGGCTCGGCCTTCTACGCGCCTGCGGCCTCGGCGATCGCGATGGCGGAGTCCTACCTCCTAGACCGCCGCCGGGTGCTGCCCTGCGCCGCCTGGCTCACCGGCCAGTACGGGGTCAAGGACCTCTATGTCGGCGTCCCCGTGGTGATCGGTGCCAAGGGCGTCGAGCGCGTGGTCGAAATCGCCCTCAACGCCGAGGAGAAAGCCGCCTTCGACAAGTCCGTGGGCGCCGTCCGCGGCCTCGTGGACGTCACGCGGAAGCTCCTCGCGGAGGCGCCTAAAGCTTGAGCAGTCCCTCGCCCTCGGCATGAGGGCATTGCGTAGAGCGAAGGTCTAGGTTTTGTAACCTTTCGTCCCCATCTTCTTGGGGCGCGCCGCGCCGTCCGCGGCCGGGAAATGGCCATGTCCGGGATCGATCCCAATAGCTTCCTCACCGGCAGCAATGCCGCCTTCATTGCCGAGCTTTATGCCCGCTACCTCGAGGACCCCGCGGGGGTGGACGAGAGCTGGCGGCGCTTTTTTGCGGAGCTCGCGGACCCGCCCCCGGCGGTCTCGAAAGAGGTCGAGGGACCGGCCTGGGGCCGGCATCGCGGCCGCATCATCGTCAACGGGCACGCAGCCGAGGGGAACGGCCATGCCGCTCCCGCCGGCGCCGCGGCGCCGGCGGGCCTCGAGGAGATCCGCCGCGCCGCGATCGATTCGATCCGCGCGCTTCAGCTCATCCGCTCCTACCGGGTGCGCGGCCATCTCGAGGCGAATCTCGACCCCCTTGGCCTCACGAAGATCGAGCCGCATCCGGAGCTCCATCCCGCGACCTACGGATTCACCGAAGCCGATCTGGACCGCCCGATCTTCGTCGCGAACGTGCCCGGCCTCGACCGGCCGGCGCTGCGCGAGATCATGGCGCACATGCGCGCCACCTATTGCGGCACCATCGGCGTCGAGTTCATGCACATCCAGAGCCCCGAGCAGAAGGCCTGGATCCAGGAGCGCATCGAGACCGAGCGCAACCGCACGGAATTCACGCCGGAGGGCAAGCGCGCGATCCTGAAGCGCCTCACCGTCGCAGAGGTCTTCGAGCGCTTTCTCGACAAGCGCTACACCGGCACCAAGCGCTTCGGCCTCGAGGGCGGCGAGGCGCTCATCCCCGCGCTCGAGCAGGTGCTGAAGCGCGGCGGCCAGCTCGGCATGAAGGAGCTCGTGATCGGCATGCCGCATCGCGGCCGGCTCAACGTCCTCACGAACATGATGCTGAAGCCCTATGCGGCGCTGTTCTCGGAGTTCCAGGGCCATCCCGCCAATCCCGAGGACGTGCAGGGCTCCGGCGACGTGAAGTATCACCTCGGCACGTCGACCGACCGCGATTTCGACGGCCACGTCGTGCACATGTCGCTGACCGCCAACCCCTCGCATCTCGAGGCCGTCAACCCCGTGGTGCTCGGCAAGGTCCGCGCCAAGCAGCGCCAGCGCACCGACCAGGGCTGCGATCAGGTCGTGGGCCTCCTCATGCATGGCGATGCCGCCTTCGCGGGCCAGGGACTGGTCGCGGAATCCCTGATGCTCTCGGAGCTCAAGGGCTACCACACCGGCGGCACCGTCCACTTCATCGTGAACAACCAGATCGGCTTTACGACGAGCCCCGTCTACGCGCGCTCCGGGCCTTATCCCTCGGACATCGCCAAGGGGCCGCAGGCGCCGATCTTCCACGTCAACGGCGACGACGCGGAGGCCGTGGTGCACGTCGCGCGCATCGCGACCGAGTTCCGCCAGCGCTTCAAGACCGACGTGGTCGTCGACATCTTCTGCTACCGCCGCCACGGCCACAACGAGGCCGACGAGCCCGCCTTCACGCAGCCGCTGATGTACCGGGCGATCGAGGCGCATCCGACGACGCGCGAAATATACGCCGAGCGGCTCATCGGCGAGGGCATCGTCAGCAAGGACGAGGCCGCGGCCATGGTGACGGAGTTCCAGGCCGAGCTCGAGCGCCAGTTCGAGGCCGCGAAGACCTATCGCCCCAACAAAGCCGATTGGCTCGAAGGCGCCTGGACCGGGCTCGAGGTGGCCTCGGGCGACGACCGACGCGGCAAGACCGACGTGGCGCTCGAGACGCTCAAGGAGGTGGGGCTCGGGCTCTGCCGGGTCCCCGAGGGCTTCAACATCAACCGCAAGCTCGCGCGCATCCTCGAGCAGAAGCGCAAGTCGATTGAGACCGGCACCGGCATCGATTGGGCGACGGGCGAGGCGCTCGCCTTCGGCACGCTCCTCACCGAGGGCACCTTCGTGCGCCTCTCGGGCCAGGATTGCGGCCGCGGCACCTTCTCGCAGCGCCACGCCGTGCTCGTCGATCAGGAGACCGAGAAACGCTACGTGCCGCTCAACAACCTGCGCGCGGGCCAGGCGCAGGCCGAGATCATCGACAGCCCGCTCTCGGAGGCGGCGGTGCTGGGCTTCGAGTACGGCTACAGCCTTGCGGAGCCGCACGCGCTCATCCTCTGGGAGGCGCAGTTCGGCGACTTCGCGAACGGCGCGCAGGTCCTGATCGACCAGTTCATCGCCGCGGGCGAGGCGAAGTGGCTGCGCATGTCCGGCCTCGTGCTGCTGCTGCCGCACGGCTACGAGGGACAGGGCCCGGAGCATTCCTCCGCGCGGCTCGAGCGCTATCTCCAGCTCTGCGGCGAGGACAATCTCCAGGTCTGCAATCTCACGACCTCCGCCAACTACTTCCACGCGCTGCGCCGGCAGATGCGGCGAAACTTCCGCAAGCCCCTGGTGATCGTGACGCCGAAATCGCTGCTCCGCGCGCCGGAGGCGGCCTCGAGCCTCGCGGAGATGGGACCGGGCAGCTCCTTCCACCGCATCTTCGAGGAAGCCGACACGCTCGGGCCCGACGACAAGATCCGCCGCGTCGTGCTCTGCAGCGGCAAGGTCTATTACGATCTCCTGAAGGCGCGGCGCGAGCGCGGGATCGCGGACATCGCGATCCTCCGCATCGAGCAGCTCTATCCCTTCCCCTTCAACGCGCTCGGCAAGGCGGTCGCGCGCTATCGGAACGCCGAGTTCGTGTGGTGCCAGGAGGAGCCCGAGAACATGGGCGCCTGGAGCTTCGTCGACCGGCGCCTGGAGCAGCTCCTCTCCGGCCTCGACATCGCCGCCAAGCGCGCGCGCTACGTCGGCCGCGCGGCCTCCGCCGCGACCGCGACCGGCCTCTTCAGCCGCCACGTCGCCGAGCAGAAGAAGCTCGTCGACGAGGCGCTCGCTCCGACCTGAGACAGGCGACAGGGGATCCCATGGCGACCGAGATCAAGGTACCCGCGCTCGGCGAATCCGTGACCGAGGCGACCGTCGCGCGCTGGCTCAAGAAGCCCGGCGAGGCCGTGGCGATCGACGATCCGCTGGTCGAGCTCGAGACCGACAAGGTGACGCTCGAGGTGAACGCGGCCGTGCCGGGCGTGCTCGCGGAGATCCGCGTCCCCGAGGGCACCAATGTCGCCGTCGGCAGCGTGCTCGGTGTGATCGGCGACGGTGCCGCGAGGCCTGCGCCGGCGAAGCCGGCGGCCGCGGCCCCGCCGCCTCCGGCACCGCCCGCCGCTCCGGCGGCGCCGAGCATGGCCGAGCGCTCGGGACCCGCGGCGCGAAAGCTCATGGCGGAGACCGGCATGCCTCCGAGCCAGATCGTCGCCACCGGCAGGGAAGGCCGCATCACCAAGGGCGACGTGCTGACGGCGCTCGAGCGCGGCGCTCCCGCGGCCCCGAAGCCCGCGGCGCCCACGCCGCCCCGCGAGACCGGCGCGCGCGAGGAGCGCGTGCGGATGACGCGCTTGAGGAAGCGCATCGCCGAACGCCTGAAGCAGGCGCAGAACACGGCGGCGATGCTCACGACCTTCAACGAAGCGGACATGACCGCGGTGCTGGCGCTCCGCGAGAAATACCGCGAGAGCTTCGAGAAGAAGCACGGGGTGCGCCTCGGGTTCATGTCCTTCTTCGTCAAGGCGTCGATCGTCGCGCTCAAGGAGATCCCCGCGGTAAACGGCGAGATCGACGGCGAGGACATCGTCTACAAGAACCACTACGACATCGGCGTCGCCGTCGGCACCGAGCAGGGCCTCGTCGTGCCGGTGGTGCGCGACGCCGACCGCATGGGCTTCGCGGAGATCGAGAAGACCATCGCCGAGCTCGGCCGCAAGGCGCGCGACGGCAAGCTCACCATCGAGGATCTCTCCGGCGGCACCTTCACGATCTCGAACGGCGGCATCTACGGCTCGCTGATGTCGACGCCGATCCTGAACCCGCCGCAGTCGGGCATCCTCGGCATGCACAAGATCCAGCAGCGCCCGGTCGTGGTCGGCGGCAAGATCGAGGCGCGGCCGATGATGTATCTGGCGCTCTCCTACGACCACCGCATCGTCGACGGCCGCGAGGCCGTGACATTCCTGGTGCGTGTCAAGGAATGCATCGAGGATCCCGAGCGGCTCCTCTTCGAGATGTAGCGAGGGGGCAATGGCCGAGAGCTACGACGTCGTCGTCATCGGAGGCGGGCCCGGCGGATACGTCGCGGCGATCCGCGCGGCGCAGTTGGGGATGAGGGCGGCTTGCGTCGAGATGCGCTCGACGCTCGGCGGCACCTGCCTCAACGTCGGCTGCATCCCCTCGAAGGCGCTCCTGCAATCCTCGGAGAAATTCGCGGAAGCCGAGCACGCGCTCGCGGCGCACGGCGTCACCCTCGGCAAGGTCGGCCTCGATCTCGGGACCATGCTCGCGCGCAAGGACAAGGTCGTCGGCGAGAACGTCCGTGGCATCGAGTTCCTCTTCAAGAAGAACAAGGTCGCGTGGATCAAGGGCGCGGGCCGGATCGCGGCGCCCGACGCCGTCGAGGTGGTTTCCGGCGGCGGCAAGACCGAGACGCTCGTGACGAAGGCCATCGTCATCGCGACCGGCTCCGACGTGGCGCGGCTCCCGGGCATCGAGATCGACGAGAAGCGCATCCTCTCCTCGACCGGCGCACTCGCGCTCGAATCCGTGCCGAAGCGCTTCGTCGTGATCGGCGCGGGCTATATCGGGCTCGAGCTCGGCTCGGTCTGGGGCCGGCTCGGCGCGGAGGTGACGGTGGTGGAATTCCTCGACCGCATTTGCCCCGGCATGGACGCGGAAGTGGCGCGGCACCTCCAGCGCATCCTGCAGAAGCAGGGCTTCGCCTTCCGGCTCGGCACCAAGGTCGTGGGTGCCAAGTCGAGCGGCAAATCCGTGACGCTCTCTCTCGAGCCCGCGCAGGGCGGGGCGGGCGAGGAAATCGCGGCGGATGCCGTGCTCGTCGCGGTCGGCCGGCGGCCCTACACCGACGGGCTCGGCCTCGAGGCCGTGGGCGTGGCGCTCGACGAGAAGAAGCGCGTGCGGGTCGACGGCCAATTCCGGACCAACGTCTCCGGCATCTACGCGATCGGCGACGTGATCGCCGGCCCCATGCTCGCGCACAAGGCCGAGGACGAGGGCGTGGCGGTGGCGGAGATCCTGGCGGGGCAAAGGCCCCACATCGACTACGACGCAATTCCCGCGGTGATCTACACGCAGCCCGAGGTCGCCTCCGTCGGCAAGACGGAAGAGGATTTGAAGGCCGCGGGCGTCGCCTACGCCGTCGGCAAATTCCCTTTCACCGCCAACGGCCGAGCGCGATGCAATGGCGACACCGAGGGCTTCGTGAAGATCCTGGCCGACGCCAAGACCGACCGCGTCCTCGGCGTGCACATCGTCGGCGCCGATGCCGGCACGATGATCGCGGAAGCCGCGCTCGCGATGGAGTACGGCGCCTCCTCCGAGGACATCGCCCGCACCTGCCACGCCCACCCCACGCTCCCCGAAGCCCTCAAGGAAGCGGCGCTCGCGGTGGCGAAGCGGGCGATTCATATTTAGCCGTTCAAACTGGCGTCTTTATTTCCGTCATGGCCGGGACAAGCCCGGCCATGACGACAAAAGGAAAGTAGCGGGGTACCCGCTACGCCACCTCTTCGCTCCGCGCTCTTTCCATCGCGAGCAGCACCTTTTTGCGCTCGACGCCCCAGCCGTAATTGTGCACGACGCCGGACTGCAGGATCACGCGGTGGCAGGGGATGAGGAGGGAGATCGGGTTGGAGCCGACGGCGCGGCCGACGGCGCGGGTGGCCTTGGGATCGCCGATCGCCTGCGCCACCTGACGGTAGCTCGCGACCTCGCCGAGAGGGATTCGCAGCAATGCCTCCCAGACCTTGATCTCGAAGTTGGTGCCGCGGAGCAGCAGGCGCGGCGGCTCGCCGGGCTGGGCGAGGGCGAAGCGAAAGGCGCGCCGCGCGATCCCGGCGGTGCCCTCGGCGTCGTAAATGCGCTCGGCCTCCGGCCAATAGCGGGCGAAGGTCGCGAGCGCGCCCTTCTCGTCGCCATCGACGACGAAGGAGAGATGGCACATGCCGCGCTCGGTCGTCCCGATGACCGTGCGGCCGAAGGGGCTGTCGTGGAGGGCGTAGCGGATTTGCAGGCCGCGGCCGCGTGCCTTGTAGTCGCCGGGCGTCACAGCCTCGCAGGCGACGAAGAGATCGTGGAGCCGGCTCGGGCCCGAGAGACCCACGGCATAGGCGGCATCGAGCAGGCTCCGCGCATCGCCGAGCCGGCGCTTGGCGTCGGCGAGAGTGAGGTACTGCTCGAAGCGCTTGGGGCTGATGCCGGTCCAGCGCTTGAAGGTGCGCTGGAAATGAAAGGGGCTCATGCCGACCTTGCCCGCCACGATGTCGAGGCTCGGGTGGTCGCGGTAGTGGCGCACGAGATACTCGATCGCGGCGCTCACGGGATCGTTTGTCGAGGTGTCGGAGACGGCAAGCGCGGTGCTCATGGCGGGCTCGGGGCGATGTCGCGGAGGGCCGCCACTCTTGCCGCGGGACCCCGCGCTCACAACCCGTTTCTTGCTGGCGTTACGCCTTGGCCTTGGCACGGGGATGGGCGCGGTCGTAGACGCCGATGAGGCGCTCGGCGTCGACCGCGGTGTAGCGCTGGGTGGTAGAGAGGCTCGCGTGGCCCAGGAGCTCCTGGATGGTGCGGAGATCGCCGCCGCCCGCGAGGAGATGCGTCGCGAAGCTGTGGCGGAGGGCGTGCGGCGTCGCGGTCTCCGGCAGGTCCAGGAGCGCGCGCAGCTGCTGCATCTGCCGCTGCACGAGGCGCGGATTGAGCGGCCCGCCGCGCGCGCCCACGAAGAGCGGCGCCTTGGGCCCGAGCGCATAGGGGCAGAGTGCGAGATACTCGGCGATCGCGGCGCTCACCGCGGGGAGCACCGGCACGGTGCGGGTCTTCCGCCCCTTGCCGGTGACGGCAAGCATGCCCGGCTCGAGCGGCGCCTCGGCGCGAGTGAGGCCCAGCGCCTCCGAGAGCCGCAAGCCGCAGCCGTAGAGAAGGGTCAGGATCGCGAGATCGCGCTTGCCGATCCAGGGCTCCTCCGCGAGCTCGGCGATGCGCTCGAGGGCGAGACCGGCATCCTCCGCGGAGAGCGGCTTCGGCACCGTCTTCGGGAGCTTCGGCGTCCTCACCGCCGCGAGCGCGGCGTTAGCGGCGAGCCCGCGGCGGTCGAGGAAGCGGAAGAAGCCGCGGAGGGTCGAGAGCCCCCGCGCGAGCGAGCTGCGGCCGATCCCCGCGCCCGTGCGCGCCGCAAGGAAGGCGCGGAAGTCCGTGGGCTTCAGCGCATCGAGCGCCGCGAGATCGGGGAGCGCGCCCAAATGCTCACGGAGGAAATCGAGGAAGCCCGCGAGGTCGCGGCCATAATTCGAGAGCGTGTGCGGCGAGGCTCTGCGCTCGCTCTGAAGCCAGCTCTGCCAATCCGAGATTGCGGCCGCGAGATCGGGAGCGGCCGCGAAGCGCGCGAGCGGCGTCAGGACGGGAGGTCGAGCCATCCCGCGATGACGACCGCGAGGCTCTTGGCGAGGAAGCCCAGGAGCTCCGTCCCCTGACCCGCGTGGAATTTGCCGGCCCTACGCGCGCCGATCGCGAGCAGCCCCGCCGGCGCGTCGGGGCTCACCTTGAGGCGCAGCAGCGCCGCCGAGCGGACGAGCCCCGCGCCGCTCCCGAAGATCGCGGGATCGCCCTCCGTCTCCGTCAGCAGCAGCACCTCGCGGTCGGCGCCGAAGAGACGGTCGACCGTGCCGCGCTCCAGGAGCTGTACGCCGCGCACCGTAAGCTCCGACCGGCCGCAGGCCATGGATTCGACGGCGAGCGTGATCACGTCGGCATCGAGCAGCACCGCGAAATCCGTCGTGACGATCTGGATCAGATGCTCGAAGCTCGGCGCCGCCAGCAGCGTCAGCACGGCCTGGTGGATGCGCGATTGGGTCGTGAGGTTCGCGCGGCTCGTCGAGATCAGCGCGCGCTGCTGGTTCTTGAGCCGCGCGATCTCCGTCTGCAGCCGCTGCAGCATGAAGTGCTGCATGTCGAGGACGCCCGCGCCGCGCTGCTGCGCCGGCGGCGTCAGCACGTGCAGCAGATCCGGATGCTCCGCAAGGAAGGCCGGATGCTGGCGCAGGAAGGCGACGACTTCGGCGGCTGCAAGCTCTGCCGCCCCCGAATGCTTGGCCGGAGCGGGAAGGGCGGATTTGTCTTTCGGCCGGTCCAAGATTTACTCCGCCGCGGTGCCCAGCTTCTTCTCGGGGCCGAGGATCGACTGCCCCGTCTTGGCCCAGTCCGCGAGGAAGGCCTGTAGGCCCTTGTCGGTGAGGGGATGCGCGAACATCTGCCGCAGCACGCTGGGCGGGATCGTCGCGACGTGCGCGCCGAGCTTCGCGGCCTCGACCACGTGCAGCGGATTGCGCACGGAGGCCACGAGCACCTCGGTCTTGAAGGACGGATATTGGCGATAGATCGCGACGATCTCCGCGATGAGGCTCATGCCGGTCGCGCCGACGTCGTCGAGCCGGCCGACGAAGGGCGAGACGAAGCTCGCGCCCGCCTTCGCCGCGAGGATCGCCTGCGCCGCGGAGAAGCAGAGCGTCACGTTAACCATCGTGCCTTCGCTCGAGAGTGCTTTGCAGGCCTTGAGCCCGTTGGGCGTGAGCGGCACCTTCACCGCGACGTTGCGCGCGAGCGCCGCGAGCTTGCGGCCCTCCGCGACCATGCCCGCCGTCTCCGTCGCGGTCACCTCCGCGCTCACGGGGCCCGGCACGACCTGGCAGATCTCGCGGACGACCTCGAGGAAGTTGCGCCCGGTCTTCGCGACCAGCGAGGGATTGGTGGTGACGCCGTCGAGGAGACCGGTGGCGGCGAGATCGCGGATCTCCGCGAGGTCGGCGGTGTCGATGAAGAACTTCATGCGCGCGTCGCTCTCCGTGCGAAAATGCCGAATGTGCGTCAGCTTTCGCTCGCGGGCGGCGCTCGCTGGCACCGCCCCTGGTTTCCGACTAAGAGTCTATCCCATGTCCGAGCGCCACGCCAGTTCCGCCGCCGCGCCGCCGCGCGATTTGGCGCTTGCGCGGCGTGTGTCAGTGCTGTTGCCGCTTCCGCTCGAAAGCGCCTACGATTATCGCGTGCCCGCGGGCATGGCGCTGGCGCCGGGAGATTTCGTCTCGGTGCCGTTAGGCTCGCGCGCGGCGATCGGCGTCGTCTGGGACACGCCGCCGGGCGACGTCTCCGAAGCGAAGCTGAAGCAGGTCGCGAACAAGCTCGACGCGCCACCGCTGCCGCGGGAGTTGCGCCGCTTCGTCGAATGGGTCGCGGGCTACACGCTGACGCCGCCGGGCGCGGTGCTGCGCATGGCCATGAGCGTGAGCGAGGCGCTCGAGCCGCCGCGTCTTCCCCTGGGCTGGACGATCAGCGAGGCGGGCCGCGCGATCCTCGGCTCGGAGGAGGGCAAGGCGCTCACCTTGATGCGCCGGCGCGTCCTCGAGGCCGCGCGCGACGCGCCGCCGCTCCCGGCGAAGGAGCTCGCGCGACTCGCGGGCTGCGGCACCGGCGTGCTGCAGGGCCTGGAGCGACTCGGGCTCATCGAGCGAGCGCCGATGGCCCTGCGTCCCGAGCTCGAGGCGCCGGATTGGCGGCGCGACGGTCTCGCGCTCTCGGCGGAGCAGGCGGAGGCCGCGGCCGCGCTCGCGGAAGCGGTACGCTCGCGCGATTTCTCCGTGACGCTTCTCGACGGCGTCACCGGCTCCGGCAAGACCGAGGTCTATTTCCAGGCGATCGCGGCGGCGCTCGAGGCCGGAAGGCAGGCGCTGGTGCTGCTGCCGGAGATCGCGCTCGGCGTGCAGTGGCTCGACCGCTTCCGCCGCCGCTTCGGCGTCGAGCCCGCGCAATGGCATTCCGACCTGAGCCAGGCGGAGCGGCGGCACACCTGGCGCCGCATCGCCGAGGGCCGCGTTCCCGTCGTGGTGGGCGCGCGCTCCGCGCTCTTCCTGCCCTTTCCCGACCTGGGCCTCCTCGTCGTCGATGAGGAGCACGACCTCTCCTTCAAGCAGGAGGACGGCGTCATCTACCACGCCCGCGACATGGGCGTGGTACGGGGCTCGCTCGCAAAATTCCCGGTAGTGCTGGTCTCGGCCACACCCTCGCTCGAGACCGTCGTCAACGTCGAGCAGGGACGCTACCGCCGCTTGCACCTCCCGGAGCGGCATGGGGCGGCGCAGATGCCGGAAGTACAGGCGATCGACATGCGAAGGCAGAAGCTCGAGCGCCAGCGCTTCCTCGCCCCGCCGCTCGTGGCGGCGCTGACGGCGACTCTGGAGACGGGCGAGCAGGCGATGCTGTTCCTCAATCGCCGCGGCTACGCGCCGCTCACGCTCTGCCGGACCTGCGGGCATCGCTTCCAATGTCCCAACTGCACGAGCTGGCTCGTCGAGCATCGCTTCGTGCGGCAGCTCCAATGCCATCACTGCGGCCATCTGGAGCCGGTGCCGGAGTATTGTCCCGCCTGCGGCGAGGCCGGGAGCCTCGCGCCCTGCGGCCCCGGCGTCGAGCGCCTCGCGGAGGAGGTGACGGCGCGCTTCCCGAAAGCGCGGCTTGCGGTGGTCGCGAGCGACACGCTGACGGGGCCGCGCGCGGTCGCGGAGCTCGTGCGCGGCGTCGAGGAGCACGCGATCGACTTGCTCATCGGCACGCAGGTGATGGCGAAGGGGCATCACTTCCCGCTGCTGACGCTGGTGGGCGTGGTTGATGCCGATCTCGGCCTCGGCGGCGGCGACCTCCGCGCGGCCGAGCGCACCTTCCAGCTCCTCCATCAAGTCGCGGGCCGAGCGGGGCGCGCGCAGCGGCCGGGCCAGGTCTTCCTCCAGACCTACATGCCCGAGCATCCGGTGATGCGCGCGCTCGTCGCCAACGACCGCGACCGCTTCCTCGCCGCCGAATCCGAGGAGCGCCGCCGCCAGGGCTGGCCGCCCTTCGGCCGTCTCGCCGCGCTGATCCTGTCGGCACCCGACGACGAAGCCGTCGATTTCGCCGCCCGCGCCTTCGCGCGCGCGGCACCGCATCTCCGCGGCGTCGAGATCCTCGGCCCCGCCCCCGCACCGCTCGCGGTGCTGCGCGGCCGCCATCGCCGGCGCTTCCTCCTCAAGGCCGAGCGCGGCGTCAACGTGCAAGCCGCGCTCCGCGCCTGGCTCGCGCCGGTCAAGGTGCCCTCGGCCGTGCGCGTGCAGATCGACGTCGATCCCTATAGTTTTCTTTGACGCTCGGATCGCTCTACTAGATCTGCGTCGGCGGCTTCTTGAGGAGGCCCAGCTTGCCGCCGGGAATGGCTTCGATGCTGGGGACAATGTCGTCGGCGGTGAAGGGAATGCCGTCGGGGCCGACGCTGCGGAGGTAGTAATGATCGGCGTCGACGCGCCGATAGAAGAAAGGCGCGGGCATGCTGCCGAGGCGCACGGTCATGGGATCGATGATCAGCAAATCCGAGTCCCTGGGAAGGCTCCGCTGGAGCTCACCGAGGGTCGCGGGATAGTTTCCGTATTGGACCTTGTAGAACTCGATCGCAGGCACCAGACGGTCGAGCGTGCTCCGCGCGATGCCCGCGCGCATGAGATCGAAAGTATCGAGACGCTCGAGGCGCTGCATCAGCCTTAAACCGCCGATCTCGCGATCGAGCAGGATGGTGGCGCCCACCGACACGGCAATCCCGAGCGCGGCAAGCGCCGCCAGCCGCTTGCCATGCGCCCTCCGCGTGTTGAGGCCCCAGGTGATCGACGCGGCCCCGAACACGACGCCGGCGACGGGCAGGACCGAGAGCGCCGCGAGCGCGTAAGCGATCGCGCCCACCTTGCGCTGCCTTGCTGCGCCTCCGAAGCCCTCGTCCATCGTTTCGCCTCACGATCCCGCGATGAGGTTCCAGTTGAGCAACCGGCTGCCGAACTCTATCGTAGCGAAGTCGATGGCATAAGGGCACGGCAAGCACATGGGCGAGGAAGAGCGGAGCCCCTCCGGGTCGCCGATCCACCGGCACCGGCGCGAGAATCCCAAGTTTCAACCGGCGGAACACGCCTCGCCCCACGGCGAGCGGCTTGAGGCGCATCTTCGGAGATTCCTGGGCGAGGCGTCCGACGTCTTTCACGAGATCGTCTCGGAATTCGTGCACATCGACGTGTACGTTTATCCCCCGGCCGCCGGGCGAGATTACGTCGTGCTCGTGAGCAACGGCATGAGCCGGCTGCCGATGACGGTGCCGCCGGAATTGCCGGGCCGCCGCTGGGCGGAGCTCACGGTCTTCCTGCCGCCGAACTGGCCGATCACGGAGGCGGCCATTCAGGACGAGCGCAATTACTGGCCGCTGCGCTGGCTCAAGACCCTCGCGCGACTGCCGCACGAATATCGCACCTGGCTCGGGCCCTACCACACGGTCCCCAATGGCGATCCCGCGCGGCCGTTCGCGGGAAATACGGAGCTCTGCTGTTGGCTGCTCGTGCCGCCGGTGCTTCTCGGCAAGGGGTTCCCCAAAGTCGACCTCCCCGGCGGCGAGGCGCTCTACCTCTACAACCTGGTGCCGATCCACCGCTCGGAGATGGAATTCAAATTGCAGCATGGCGCCGATGCCCTCGTGCGCCGGCTCTGGGATGCGAACGCGCTGGGGGTGATCGACACCTGGCGAAAGCCTGTCTCCTGAGCCGGTCACTCGGGGGTCCTCGGGGACGGCAAATCGCCGCGCTTTCTAGGGGTTCGGCCCGAGTTGCATCCCCCGGACCCCCCGTGTTAAAACCCGCCGCGCTTTCCGCCAGCGGGGCAGAGAGCTGGGGCTCGCCCAGCCTAAACCCCCGGGAAAGCGGAGGTTTCAGGGAATCGACGGCGGCGTCAGCGCTCTCGTCGGCAGCAGTCCGAGGGTTCATTTCACGTGGCATCCGAAGCGACAGCCGTGTCCGGCCTTGCCCAGCGCTATGCGAAGGCGCTCTTCGAGCTTGCGGACGAGAGGAAGGCGCTCGACGAGGTCGCAAACGATCTCCGCCAGCTCCGCTCGCTCCTCGACGAGAGCGCCGACTTCCGGCGCCTCATTCGGAGCCCGGTGCTGAGCCGGGTCGAGCAGGGAAAGGCGGTGGCGGCGGTCGCGGAGCGCGCGGGCTTCTCGACCATCACCCGCAACTTCCTCGGCGTCGCCGCGCGCAACCGGCGGCTCTTCCTGGCGCCCGGCGTAATCGCAGCCTATCTGCAGGAGCTCGCGACCCGCCGCGGCGAGGTGACCGCGGAGGTGACGGCCGCGCGGCCCTTGAGCCCCGCCCAGACCGAGGCCGTCAACGAGCAGCTTCGCAAGGCGGTCGGCCGCAAGGTCGCCGTCGACCTGCGCATCGATCCGAGCTTGATCGGCGGCCTCGTCGTCAAGGTCGGCTCGCGCATGGTGGATGCGTCTCTCAAGAGCAAGCTCGCGCGCCTGCAGCTTGCCATGAAGGGGGTTCAGTAATGGAAATCCGTGCGGCGGAAATCTCCGCCATCCTGAAGCAGCAGATCGCGGAGTTCGGCACCGAGGCGGACGTCGCCGAGGTGGGCCAGGTCCTCTCGGTCGGCGACGGCATCGCCCGCATCTACGGCCTCGACAAGGTGCAGGCCGGCGAGATGGTGGAGTTCCCGAACGGCACGCGCGGCATGGCGCTCAACCTCGAGACCGACAACGTCGGCGTCGTGATCTTCGGCGACGACAGCGGCATCCGCGAGGGCGACACGGTGAAGCGCACGGGCGCCATCGTCGACGTGCCCGTGGGCCGTGGGCTTCTCGGCCGCGTCGTCGATGCGCTCGGTAATCCCATCGACGGCAAGGGGCCGCTCAGCGACGTGAAGCGGCAGCGCGTCGAGGTGAAGGCGCCGGGCATCATTCCGCGCCGCTCCGTGCACGAGCCCGTGCAGACCGGGCTCAAGGCGATCGACGCGCTGGTGCCGATCGGACGCGGCCAGCGCGAGCTCATCATCGGCGACCGCCAGACCGGCAAGACCGCTGTCGCGATCGACGCCTTCATCAATCAGCGCGAGGTCAACAAGAGCGGCGACGAAGCGAAGAAGCTCTATTGCGTCTACGTCGCGGTCGGCCAGAAGCGCTCGACCGTCGCGCAGATCGTGAAGACGCTGCAGGATTACGGCGCGCTCGAATACTCGATCGTGGTGGCCGCGACCGCCTCCGAGCCCGCGCCGCTGCAATACCTCGCTCCCTATACCGGCTGCGCCATGGGCGAGTTCTTCCGCGACAACGGCATGCACGCGGTCATCGTCTACGACGACCTCTCGAAGCAGGCGGTGGCCTATCGCCAGATGTCGCTGCTGCTGCGCCGCCCGCCGGGACGCGAGGCCTATCCCGGCGACGTCTTCTATCTGCACTCGCGGCTCCTCGAGCGCGCAGCGAAGCTCAACGACAAGAACGGCTCGGGCTCGCTCACCGCGCTCCCCGTGATCGAGACGCAGGCGGGCGACGTCTCCGCCTACATCCCCACCAACGTGATCTCGATCACGGACGGGCAGATCTTCCTCGAGACCGATCTCTTCTATCGCGGCATCCGTCCGGCCATCAACGTCGGCCTCTCCGTGAGCCGCGTGGGATCGGCCGCGCAGATCAAGGCGATGAAGCAGGTCGCCGGCAAGATCAAGCTCGAGCTGGCGCAATACCGCGAGATGGCGGCCTTCGCGCAGTTCGCCTCCGACCTCGATCCCTCGACGCAGCGGCTCCTCGCACGCGGCTCGCGCCTGACCGAGCTCCTGAAGCAGCCGCAGTTCACGCCGATGGCGGTCGAGGAGCAGGTGGTCTCGATCTTCGCGGGCACCCGCGGCTTCCTCGACCGGCTCGACGTGGCGCAAGTGGGCCGCTTCGAGCAGTCGATGCTCTCGGAGATCAAGTCGAAGGCGCCGGCGATCCTCAAGTCGATCGCGGAGCAGCGCGAGCTCAAGCCCGAGACGGAGAAGCAGCTTCTGGAGTTCCTGGACGGCTTCGCCAAGACCTTCGCCTGAGGCTAGGGGTTTAGAGTAATGGCCAGCCTCAAGGACCTCCGGGTCCGCATCCGCAGCGTCAAATCGACGCAGAAGATCACCTCCGCGATGAAGGTGGTGGCGGCCTCGCGCCTGCGCCGCGCGCAGGAGCAGGCCGAGGCCGCGCGGCCCTATGCCGAGCGGATGGGGCGGATGCTGGGCTCGCTCGCGGCGGGTGCCTCGAGCATGGGGAACGCGCCGAGGCTGCTCGCGGGCACCGGCAAGGAGGAGACGCATCTCCTCATCGTCGCGACGTCCGACCGCGGCCTTGCCGGCGGCTTCAACGCGACCATCCTGCGCGAGACACGGCGGGCCATCCGCGAGCTGCAGGGGCAGGGCAAGACCGTCAAGCTCTTCACCATCGGCCGCAAGGCCCGCGACGGGTTGCGGCGCGACCACGGCAAGCTCTTCGTCGACGGCATCACCGAGATCGACAAGCCGCGCCTCGACTTCACCAAGGCGGAGGGGATCGCGCGGCGCATGCTGGTCCTCTTCGAGGAAGGCCAGTTCGACGTCGCGAGCATCGTCTACAACCGCTTCAAGTCCGCGATGACGCAGATCGTGACGAAGCAGCGCCTGGTGCCCTTCGAGGTGCCGGAGTCCGCGGATAGGCCGGATCCGAAGGTGCAGGGCATCTACGAGTTCGAGCCGGAGGAGGCGGAGCTTCTCGCGCGCCTCCTGCCGCGCAACCTCGCGGTGCAGCTTTATACGGCGCTCCTCGAGAACGCCGCGAGCGAGCAGGGCGCGCGCATGACCGCGATGGACAACGCGACGCGGAACGCCGGCGATATGATCGACCGCCTCACCATCACCTACAACCGCTCGCGGCAAGCCGCGATCACCAAGGAACTCATCGAGATCATCTCGGGCGCCGAGGCACTTTAGGCACGCCGGGACAGGAAGAGGGAATTCGCGACCATGGCAAAGAACGCAGTCGGCACCATCACCCAGGTCATCGGCGCCGTCGTCGACGTGAAGTTCGAGGGCGAGCTTCCGGCGATCCTGAGCGCGCTCCACGCGCAGAACCAGGGCAAAACCCTGGTGCTCGAGGTGGCGCAGCATCTGGGCGAGAACACCGTGCGCACGGTCGCGATGGACTCGACCGACGGGCTCGTGCGCGGCGCCGAGATCGTCGACACCGGCGCCCCGATCAGCGTGCCCGTGGGGCCGGAGACGCTGGGCCGCATCATCAACGTGATCGGCGAGCCCGTCGACGAGCGCGGCCCCGTCAACGCCAAGCGTAGCTCGCCCATCCACAAGCCCGCGCCCGAGTTCGTGGACCAGTCGACCGAGGCGGAGATCCTGGTGACGGGCATCAAGGTCGTCGACTTGCTCGCGCCCTATGCGAAGGGCGGCAAGATCGGGCTCTTCGGCGGCGCCGGCGTCGGCAAGACCGTCATCATCATGGAGCTCATCAACAACATCGCCAAGGCGCATGGCGGCTACTCCGTCTTCGCCGGCGTCGGCGAGCGCACCCGCGAGGGCAACGACCTCTATCACGAGATGATCGAGTCGAAGGTCATCATCACCGATGGCCCCGGCTCCAAGGCGGCGCTCGTCTACGGGCAGATGAACGAGCCGCCGGGCGCGCGCGCGCGAGTCGGCCTCACGGGCCTCACGCTCGCGGAGTACTTCCGCGACGAGGAGGGCCAGGACGTGCTCTTCTTCGTCGACAACATCTTCCGCTTCACCCAGGCGGGCTCCGAGGTGTCGGCGCTTCTGGGCCGCATTCCCTCGGCGGTCGGATATCAGCCGACGCTCGCGACCGACATGGGCGCGCTCCAGGAGCGCATCACCACCACCAAGAAGGGCTCGATCACCTCGGTGCAGGCGATCTACGTCCCCGCCGACGACTTGACCGATCCGGCTCCCGCCACGTCCTTCGCGCACCTCGATGCGACCACCGTGCTCTCGCGCCAGATCGCGGAGCTCGGGATTTATCCCGCGGTCGATCCGCTCGACAGCACCTCGCGCATGCTCGACCCCCGCGTCGTCGGCGAGGAGCACTACAAGGTCGCGCGCGACATCCAGCGCGTGCTGCAGACCTACAAGTCGCTCCAGGACATCATCGCGATCCTCGGCATGGACGAGCTCTCCGAGGAGGACAAGCTCACCGTGGCCCGCGCGCGCAAGATCCAGCGCTTCCTCTCGCAGCCCTTCCACGTCGCCGAGGTCTTCACGGGAACGCCTGGCGTCTTCGTGAAGCTCGAGGACACGATCAAGGGCTTCAAGGCGATCGTCGCGGGCGACTACGACGACCTGCCGGAAGCCGCCTTCTACATGGTCGGCACCATCGAGGAGGCCGTGGAGAAGGCGCGCAAGATGGCGGCCGAGGCGGCCTGAGCGACGAAAGAACGCGGCCATGGCGGACAAGGTCCAATTCGAGCTGGTCTCGCCGGAGAAGCTGCTGCTCTCCGTCGCGGTCGAGATGGTGGTGGTGCCGGGGGCCGAGGGCCATTTCGGCGTCCTGCCGGGGCACGCGCTCTTCATCTCGAGCGTGCAGCCCGGCGTGATCGACGTCTACGTCGGCGGCCAGGTGACCGAGCGGCTCTTCGTCTCCGGCGGATTCGCGGAGGTGACGCCCGAGCGCTGCACGGTGCTCGCGGACGAGGCGATGCCGCTCTCCGCCCTCGATCGGGGCGCCGCCGAGAGCGAGCTCAAATCCGCCGAGGCCGAGATCGCGAGCATCGAGGACCGCATCGGCAAGATGCAGGGCGCCGAGCGCGATCAAGCCGCGAGCGAGCTTGCGGCCGCCGCCTCCCGCCGCGCCGGCGCCCAGGCCAAGCTCACCGCCCTCGGCGTCTCTCCCCACTAGCCAAACCGGGCCGGCCGCTTATAATTGATAATGGGTCGCGTTTGCCGGTAGAGGTCAGTGGCGGCGGCCGCTCGGGAGGGGAGTCGCTCCCAGCATCTTTGATGTTGCAGGCGGAACGGAACGGCCATGGGATTCTGGACGCTCGACGACATCCCCTGGAACGAGCTCGACCGATCCAAGGTCGATCCGGAAATCCTGCGTACCGTGAAGGCCGCGAGTCTCGTCGAGCAGAACGGCGCGGACTACGCGCAATATCTCTGTAACGTCTTCCACGACGATCCCGAATTCCAGAAGGTCGCGCGCGTCTGGGGCGATGAGGAAGTCCAGCACGGCCAGGCGCTCGGCCGCTGGGCCATGCTGGTCGACCCCGAATTCGACCACGCCAAGGCCTCCGAGCGCTTCACGCGGGGATTCCGCGTGAAGCTCAACGTGCGCGACTCCGTGCGCGGCACGCGCTCGGGCGAGCTCATCGCGCGCTGCATCGTCGAGACCGGCACCAGCTCCTATTACACGGCGCTCGCCGAGGCGACGGACGAGCCCGTTCTGAAGGCGATCTGCCGGCGCATCGCGGCCGACGAGCTTCGGCACTACAAGCTCTTCTACTCTTACCTCAAGCGCTATCTCGAGCGCGAGCACATCGGCTTCTGGAGGCGCCTGCGCGTCGCCGCGGGCCGCGTCGTCGAATCCGAGGACGAGGAGCTCTCCTACGCCTATTACGCCGCCAATGAGAATGCCGCGCCCTTCGATCGGCGGCGCTGCAACAACGCCTATGCGTGTCGCGTCTACCCGCTCATTCGTAAGCACCACGTCGAGCGCGGCATGGCTATGATCTTCAAGGCCGTGGGGCTGAAGCCCAACGGCCGCCTCAACATGCTCGCGTCCCGCCTTGCCTGGACCTTCATGCATTTCCGCGCGGAGCGCCTCGGGCGCCGCGCGGCTTAGCACTCCGGCATCTCAGAGATTGAAGGCCCTGACGAGGTCCTCGGGCTTGGGTCGGCGTCCCAGCGTGAAGAGGCCGCGGAGCATTTGGATCGCCCCGAAGGCGATGGCGCCCCAGGCGACGACGTAGGTGCCGCCCCCTTGCGCGGCCTCGTAGGTCGCGACGGTGACGACCGTCCCGCCCACGCACCAGAGCGCGCCGAAGAGCGCGTTCCTGCCGCCCGCGGATTTGACGGCTTTCGCGAAAGCCGCATTGAAATTTTGCACGGCCTGCACGACGGCCGATGCCGAGGCTTGGTCGAGGCCCTTCTCGACGAGCGCCTTTTCCGCGCTCGCCGAAGATTCGCCGCGCTGCAGGCCGTTGAAGACCGCGAGGTAGACCGTGCGCCGGACCTGCTGCTGGTCCGGCGGGGGTGGCGCGCCCGGCTGCGCCGTACCCGCGCCTGCTGCGTCGCTCATCGCTCCCCCCTCGTGTAGCTCGCCCCAATACGACAATAGCGAGAATCGGGCAGGAGATCGACTAGAATTCATCCACGGATGTCGAGCTGCTCCGCGAACTGCTCCAGCAGGTCGAGATAAAGCTGGCGCTTGAAGGGCACGATGAGGCGCGGGAGCTCCGCGGGACCGACCCATTTCCAGGCGCTGAATTCGGGGTGCTCCGTCGCGAGGTCGATGTCGGCGTCCTTGCCGGTGAAGCGCATCAGGAACCACTTCTGCCGCTGCCCGCGATAGCGCCCGCGCCAGAGGCGGCGGCTGAGCTCGGCCGGAACCTCGTAGCTGAGCCAGCCTTTGGTCTCCGCGATCGGCACTGCCTTGTCGGTGCCGATCTCCTCCTTGAGCTCGCGCAGCGCTGCCCTCAGCGGGGATTCGCCGGGGTCGATGCCGCCCTGCGGCATCTGCCAGGCGTCGCCGGGGAAGTCGATGCGCTGAGCCACGAAGACGCGGTTCTTGTCGTTGAGCAGCATGATGCCGACGCCGGGCCGGTAGGGCGATCGGGCGCGCTCGCCGCCTTCGTCTTTGCTCATCGCTGGGCTTCGGTCCGCTCGGGCTGGAGATCCGCGATCGCGGAGATCGGCGCGAGCGCGATCCCCTTCTGCTCGAGTCCCGCCGCCCAGCGCGCGATGCGCTCGATGGTCACGGGATAGCTGTCGCCCGCGCCGACGGCGACGCCGCTCTGCCGCGCGAGCGCCTCGAGCTCGGCAAGGCGCGCGTCGATCGCGTCGCGCGAGGCCTGCTGGTCGAGCGTGAGGTCGCAGGAGGCCCGCGGCAGCCCGATCGACTTCGCGAGCGTCGCGGCGACGCTGCGCTCGGTGACGCGCCGGTCCACGAACATCAGGCCCCGCGACTTGAGCTCGTCCAGCACCGGCAAGAGGTCGCTCTTCGAGGTCGTGAACCGCGAGCCCGCGGCGCTGATGGTCCCCACGTAGCCGGTGACGCGGCTCAGCACCCACTGCGTCCGCTCGAGGTTCTGTTTCGCCTCGAGCGCCACCAGCAGCGTGTGCGGTCCCGGATCGATGCGCGGATACTCGACCGGCTCCATCGCGAGCGACAGCAGCACCTCGTGCCCGGCCGCACGCGCCCGTTCGATCCATTCCTCGAGCCGCGGCGCGTAGGGGTTGAAGGCGAGGGTGACGCCGCCGGGGAGGTCGTCGATCGCGGTCTCGGTCGCGGCGCTCGATTGCCCGAGCCCGGTCAGGATCACCGCGATGCGGGGGCGGCGGTCGCCGCGGTCGAAGGGCCGCGCATAGACCTGCCAGGGCTTACGCCCGTCGGGCCCGATGATCGGCAGCGGCCCCTGCGTGCCGCGCTCGACCAGCGCCGGATCGGGGGCGGGCGGAAGCGGCTGAGATTTCCCGGCGGGGGGACGCGGTGGCGGCGGGGTGGGAGCCGGAGGCGGCGGGACCGCCGTCTGCTGCTGCTGCGGCGGCGCCGGCGGGCTCGCGGCGGGTCCGCTTGTCGCGGGAGCCTCGGCCGGCGGAGGTACGGGCGCGGGCGCCGCAGCCGATGGCGCCGGCGCCGTTGCTGCGGGGGGCGGCGGTGCCGGCTGGGGCGGCGCCGGCGGCGGGCTTGGCGCGAGCGGCGGCAAGGGCATGGCGAGCGCCGGCTTGTGCGGCGCCGGCGGCTCGTTGCGCGAGGCCCAATCGGCCCACCAGATCAGGCCCGCGACGCCCGCGATCACGGCGATCGCGGTCAGCGCGAGCGGCCCGGCGCCCCGCGGGCTCGCTCCCTCAGCCCCGCCGCGCCGCGCCACCGCAATCCCGCCTCATCGAGCCCCGCTCACTTGGGCGGAGCGTTCTTGCCGAACATTGCGAGCCCGCGCAGCAGGTCGACGGCGCGCTCGAGCTGGTAATCCTGCTCGGAGCCGATGAGGTCGGGCCCCGTGGGCGAGGGCTTCGACCCGCCGCCTTGGCCGCTCTGGTCCGGCTTGTTCTGCGGGGCCGGTGCCGGCGGCTTGCTGCCGTCCTGCTTCGGCGCGTCCGGGTTCGGGAGCGCGCCCTTGAGGTCGGCCTCGTGCCGGGTCTCGCCGCCGTCGAGCTTCTCGATCTTGGCGGCCTCGACGACGATGTCGGGCTCGATGCCCTTGGCCTGGATCGAGCGTCCCGAGGGCGTGTAGTAGCGCGCGGTCGTGAGGCGCATGGCGCTGTGGTCGGAGAGCTCGATGATGGTCTGCACCGAGCCCTTGCCGAAAGAGCGCGTTCCCATGAGCACCGCGCGGTGGTGATCCTGGAGCGCCCCTGCCACGATCTCCGAGGCCGAGGCGGAGCCGCCGTTGATCAGCACCACCACGGGAAGCCCGCCGGAGATCTCCTTGTCGGGCTGCGCGTTGAAGCGCTGCGCGCTCTGCGGTTTGCGGCCGCGGATCGAGACGATCTCGCCCTTGTCGATGAAGGCATTGGCGACCGCGACCGCCTGGTCGAGGAGTCCGCCGGGATCGTTGCGGAGGTCGAGGACGATGCCCGCGAGCTTGTTGCCGGACTGCTGGCGCAGGCTCTTGAAGGCGGAGACGAGGCCCGTGTCGGTCTGCTCGGTGAAGCTGGTGATGCGGATGTAGCCGATGTCGCTCCCGATGAGATGCGACTTTACGGACTGCACTGTGATCTTCGCGCGCGTCAGCGTCACGTCGAAGGGATCGCGGCCCTCGCGGCGCACCGTGAGCTTGATCGAGCTCCCGACGGGCCCGCGCATCTTCTCGACGGCCTCGCTCAAGGTGAGGCCGATGACGGGCTCGTTGTCGATCTGGACGATGAGGTCGCCGCTCTTGATGCCCGCGCGCGCCGCCGGCGTGTCATCGATGGGCGCCACCACCTTGACGAGGCCGCCCTCCATCGTGACCTCGATCCCGAGCCCGCCGAACTCCCCGCGCATACTCGTCTGCAGCTCGCGGAAGTTCTTGGCGTTGAGGTAACTCGAATGCGGGTCGAGCGAGCTCAGCATGCCGTTGATCGCGGCCTCGATGAGCTGCTGGTCGTTCACCTCCTCGACGTAGTCGGAGCGGATGCGCTCGAGCACCTGCCCGAAGAGATCGAGCTCGCGATAGATGTCCTGCTTCTGCGGCGCCGGCGAGGAGGCCGGCGTTTGTGCGAGAGTGCCGCCCGAGGGCGACAGGAAGCAGAGGAAAGTTGCGGCGACTGCCGCTGCCAGACCTTGACGCATCATCCACTTACCTTTTGTTCGCGGGTCGCCAACCACGGCAACGGGTTTATCGGCTGGCCGTCATGGCGCAGTTCGAGGTAGAGGCGGGGCTTCGGCTCACCTGACGCCATGGCGCCGACCGGCTCTCCCGCCACCAGCCAGTCGCCCACCGTCCCGTCGATCCGATCGAGACCCGCTAATAAAGAATGATATCCGTCGCCGTGGCGGATGATCAAGATTTGCCCGTAGCCCTTGAAAGGCCCGGCAAATTCGATGCGGCCGTCGAACGGCGCCACCACGACCGCACCGGGCCGAGTAACGAGGGTCAGGCCCTTGTTGGAAACGCCGAATTCGTTGAGTTCCCCATAGCGGACCGCAAGCGTGCCGCTCACGGGATAGACCATGGCGCCCTTGGCCTTGGCAAAGGAGCGGATGGTCTTGGGCCGGGTCGGGTCGACCTCGACCGGGGGCGGGGCGTGCACGTCCTCGCCGCGGCTGGAGGCCTCGCCCCGGGGTATCGCCGCAAGCCGCGCCTTCTCCTCGGCCTCGCGCTCCTCCGCCTCCTTGCGCTCGGCCTCCAGACGCTCGATCAGGTCGTGCAGGTCCTTGGCCTCGGCCGAGAGCTGCTCCAGGCGCTGGCGGGTCTCCTCGGCGGTCTCAAGCGCCTGCTCCCGGAGCGCCGACTTGCGCTGGATCAGCGATTCGATCCGCGCCTGCTGCTTCGCGAGGCCGCGGCGCTCGATGTCGAGCGCCTGGCGCTTCCGCCCGATCTCCGCGCGCAGACGCTTGAGATCCGTGAGCTCCCGGCTCAGCGCCAGCGCCTCGGCCTGGAGGCGCGGCACCGTGGCGCCGAGGAGAAGGCCGCTGCGGATCGCATCCTCCGGCGCCATCGGGCCGAGTGCCAGCGCCTCCGGGGGATTGCGCGCGAGCCGTGCCAGCGCCGCCAGCAGCTCCGCCTCGCGTGCGCGGTCGCGGGCGAGCGCCTCGGTCTTCGCGCTCTCATCGCCCGTCAGGCTCTTGAGCTGCGTCTCGAGCTCGGTCGCCGCGGTCTCGTGCGCCTGCGCCTCCTCGGCCGCCTGGACGCCATCGGCGCGGAGGGCCGCAAGCTCCTCCGCGAGCGCCTCGGCGGTCTCCTGAAGCTGCTGCGCCTGCGCGCGGCCCTGGTCGAGCTGGCGCTCGACCGATTTCAGCTTCTCCTGCGGCTTGTCCTCGGCCGCGGCGGGCGTTACCGCGAGCAAGGCGCCCACAAGCGCGAGGATCAAGAGCGGGCGGGGGTCAGGCCGAGGCACGGGCTTCGGCACGTCGCGCCGCCGCGCACAGGATGAGCGGGTGCCCCGTCATCGCCTCGGGCTGGGGCAGGCCCAGGAGCGCCAGCAAGGTCGGCGCGATGTCCGCGAGCCTGCCGTCCTCGAGCCCCGTGATGCCCGCGGGCGGGTTGACCAGCAGCACCGGAACGGGGTTCAGCGTGTGCGAGGTGTGCCGCTCGCCGGTCTCGGGGTCCCGCATCGTCTCGGCATTGCCGTGATCGGCGGTGATGAGAAGCGTGCCACCCGCGCGTTCCACCGCATCGGCGAGCCGCGCGAGGCAATGATCGACGGCCTCCACGGCCTTGATCGCCGCGGCGAGGTCGCCGGTGTGCCCGACCATGTCGGTATTGGCGTAATTGACGACGATCACGTCGAAGCGCCTGGCGTCGATCGCCTCCACGAGCTTGTCGGTCACCTCGTAGGCGGACATCTCCGGCTTCAGATCGTAGGTCGCGACCTTGGGCGAGGGGACGAGGATGCGGCTCTCGCCGGGAAACTCGCTCTCGCGCCCGCCGTTGAAGAAGAAGGTGACGTGCGCGTACTTCTCGGTCTCGGCGATGCGGAGCTGCTTCAGCCCGGCTTCGGAGACGATCTGGCCGAGGGTGTGGCGCATCTCCTGCGGCGCGAACAGGCAGGGCATCAGCTTCGCCAGCGCCGAGGAATACTCCACCATGCCGAGGACCGCGGCGAACTTGACGACGCGCTCGCGCGGGAACTCCTTGAAGGCGGGATCGAGCAATGCGGTCAGGATCTGCCGCGCCCGGTCGGCGCGGAAGTTCGCCATCATGAGGCCGTCGCCGTCCTTCATGCCGGCGAAGCCGTCGATCACCGTCGGCTTCACGAACTCGTCGGTCTCGCCCCGGGCATAGCCGGCGGTGATCGCCGCATCGGCATTGGCCGCCTTGAACTCGGACCGGCCGAGCAGGGTGTCATAGGCCAGCGTCTCGCGCTCCCAGCGCTTGTCGCGGTCCATGCCGTAATAGCGGCCGCCGATCGTGCCGAAGCCGACGTTCTTCAGATCGGCGACCTGCTTCTCGAAATCGGCGAGGAAGCCGCGGGCGCTCGAAGGCGGCGTGTCGCGGCCGTCGAGGAAGCCGTGCATCACCACCGGCACGCCGGCTTCGGCGATCAGCCGCGCCACCGCCGCCATCTGGTCCTGGTGCGAATGCACGCCGCCGGGCGAGAGGAGGCCGAGCATGTGGCACGAGCCCTTGCTGGCC
>DATKNV010000156.1:0-14546 GCA_035541215.1 Allostellaceae bacterium
GTCTCGCGCTCGATCCTCGCGGAGGCGCGAAGGCGCTACCGGCCGCTCGCGATCGTCGAGGTGACCGCGCCGGTCGAGGTCCTGGCTGAGCGCCTTGCCGCGCGCGGGCGCGAGGGTGCCGCCGACATCGCGCAGCGGCTCGCGCGCTCGGGCGCGGTCGCGGTGACCGGGAAAGACGTGATACGGATCGAGACGACGGGAACCGTCGAGGAGAGCCTGCGGAAATTTCTCGCCGCGCTCGCGGCGATCGCGGGTTAGGCCGCGGCGGCGGCCTTGCGCTCTGCCGCGCGCTCGATGCGGCGCTTGAGGCGGCGAGCCTCCTCCGGGAGTCTCGCGTTCGAAGTCTTCAGGAGGTAGGCGTCGATGCCGCCATTGGCCTCGATGGTCCGGATCGCATAAGGGGTGAGGCGCAGCCGCACGGCGCTCCCGAGCGCGTCGGAGAGCAGCGAGACCACCTGCAAATTCGGCAGGAACCGGCGCTTGGTCTTGTTGTTCGCGTGGCTCACGTTGTGGCCCACCTGAACGCCCCTGCCCGTGATCGCGCACCGTCTTGCCATGGCAACACCCGAATTAAGCGGAAAGACGCCCGGGAGCCCCGGGCGTCGGAGGGCGCTTTCTAAGCCAAGGGCCCGGGGGCCGTCAAGGACGGCAGCTTGAGGCCATGCTCCCGGGCGCAGGCGAGGGCAAGCTCGTAGCCGGCGTCCGCGTGCCGCATGACGCCGGAGGCGGGGTCGTTCCAGAGCACCCGCTCAATGCGGCGGGCGGCCTCCGGGGTCCCGTCGCAGACGATCACCATGCCCGCGTGCTGGGAATAGCCCATGCCGACGCCTCCGCCGTGGTGGAGCGAGACCCAGGTGGCACCGCTCGCGCAGTTGAGGAGGGCGTTCAGCAGCGGCCAATCCGAGACCGCATCCGAGCCGTCGCGCATCGCCTCGGTCTCGCGGTTGGGGCTCGCGACGGAACCGGAATCGAGGTGGTCGCGGCCGATCACGATCGGCGCCTTGAGCTCGCCCTTCGCGACCATCGCGTTGAAGGCGAGGCCCGCCCGATGCCGGTCGCCGAGGCCGATCCAGCAGATGCGAGCGGGGAGGCCCTGGAAGGAGATGCGGCTCTTGGCCATGTCGAGCCAGTGATGGAGGTGCGGGTTCTCCGGCAGCAGCTCCTTCACCTTGGCGTCGGTGCGGTAGATGTCCTCGGGATCGCCGGAGAGGGCGACCCATCGAAACGGTCCGACGCCTCGGCAGAAGAGCGGCCGGATATAGGCGGGAACGAAACCCGGGAAGTCGAAGGCGTGCTCGACCCCCATGTCCCGCGCCATCTGCCGGATGTTGTTGCCGTAGTCGAGCGTGGGCACGCCCATGGCATGGAAGGCGAGCATGGCCTTCACCTGCTCGGCCATGGAGCGCTTGGCGGCCTCGGCAACGCCCTTTGGGTCGCGCGCGCGGCGCTCCTCCCACTCGGCAATGCTCCAGCCCGCGGGCAGATAGCCGTTGACGGGATCGTGCGCGGAGGTCTGGTCGGTGACGGCATCGGGGCGAATGCCGCGCCGGACGAGCTCGGGGTAAATCTCCGCGGCATTGCCGAGGAGCCCCACGGAGACGGGCTTCCGCGCCTTCGCAGCCGCCGAGATCATCGCGAGCGCCTCGTCGAGAGTGTCGGCGCGGCGGTCGAGGTAGCGGGTCTTGAGGCGCATCTCGATGCGCGAGGGCTGGCACTCGACCGCGAGCAAGGAGGCGCCCGCCATGGTGGCCGCGAGCGGCTGCGCGCCGCCCATGCCGCCGAGCCCGCCCGTCAGTATCCACCTCCCCGAGAGATCGCCGCCATAGTGCCGGCGCCCGACCTCGACGAAGGTCTCGTACGTCCCCTGCACGATGCCTTGGCTGCCGATATAGATCCAGGAGCCCGCGGTCATCTGCCCGAACATCATCAGGCCCTTGCGGTCGAGCTCATTGAAGTGGTCCCAGTTGGCCCAGGCTGGCACCAGGTTCGAATTCGCGATGAGGACGCGCGGCGCATCCGCATGGGTGCGGAAGACGCCGACGGGCTTCCCCGATTGCACGAGCAGCGTCTCGTCGCCCTCGAGCGCGCGAAGCGATGCCACGATGCGGTCGAAGCTCGCCCAGTCGCGCGCGGCGCGGCCGATTCCGCCGTAGACCACGAGCTCCTGCGGCTTCTCCGCGACCTCGGCGTCGAGGTTGTTCATGATCATCCGGAGCGGAGCCTCGGTGAGCCAGCTCCTGGCGGTGATCTCGCTCCCGCGCGGCGCGCGCACCACGCGTTGATTGGCGGTCGATTGCGCCGCGCTCATATTCCCCTCCCGGCCGGCGGATGCCGAGCGTATGCTGGAAAAAGACGGCAATCCTCGCAATTCTGATGGGAACCACCGACGCCATGAAGCGAAATTTCACTTACCCCGAATTCGCCGACCCCATGGTGCGCCCGCGCTATCTCGGGATCCCCACCTTCATGCGCACGCCCTTCGTCGAGGACCTCTCGACGATCGACATCGCGCTCGCGGGCATCCCCTATGACGGCGGCGTCACCAACCGCCCGGGCGCTCGGCACGGTCCCCGCGAGATCCGCAACCAGTCGAGCCTGATGCGCAAGGTGAACCAGGCGACGCGCATCGATCCCTACGCGCTCTGCCGCATCGGCGACGTCGGCGACGCCTGGGTCGAGAAGCCCTTCGAGCTCACGGGCGCCCTCGAGGAGATCGCGGAGTTCTACAGAGGGCTCGACGCCGCCGGCGTGGTGCCGGTCTCCGCGGGCGGCGACCACTCCGTGACGCTCGCGGTGATGCGCGGCATCGCCAAGCGGCGTCCCGTGGGCATGGTGCATTTCGACGCCCATTGCGACACCGGCGACGACTATCTCGGCTCGAAGTTCCATCACGGCGCGCCTTTCCGCCGCGCCGTCGAGGAAGGCCTGCTCGATCCCAAGCGCACGATCCAGATCGGCATCCGCGGCCCGCTCAACGACATCGATGTCTGGAAGTTCAGCCATGAGAGCGGCATGCGCGTCGTCTACATGGAGGAGTTCTACGAGCGCGGCCCCAAATCCGTGATCGAGGAAGCGCGCCGCATCGTCGGCGACGGGCCCACCTACATCAGCTTCGACGTCGACGGCCTCGATCCCGTCTTCGCCCCCGGCACCGGCACGCCCGAATGCGGCGGCATCACCGTGGTCGAGGCGCAGATCATGCTGCGCCAGCTCCGCGGCCTCGATCTCGTCGGCGGCGACGTGGTGGAAGTGGCTCCGCCCTTCGATCCCAGCGGCAACACCGCGCTCGTGGGAGCGACGCTCATGTACGAGATCCTCTGCGTCGTCGCGGAATCGGTGGCGAGGCGAAATCAACGCGATTGACCCGGAGCGGAAGCCACCGGTCCGACCCGCGGACCCCTTCGGCTCCTGCGGCGGGCCGCATCGATCGCACGCGGCCGACATGTGGTAAAAGGGCTGCAATCCCTCAGCGCGGAGCTTTCTTATGGAAGAACTCCGGTCGCCGTCCGGCGCACAGAAGTCCTTGATGTTCCAACCAGCGAGCGAGGTGCAGCCGTGACTGCATGGAAAGTCGCACGCCGCAACGTGCTCATTTGGTCGCTGCCTCTCGCCTTGGCGACTTTTTCCGGCCGCGCAACCGGCGGTGTTTCCCCAGCGCGGATAGGCTGGCTCAAGATTCAAGGTCGACAGCACACGCCCGGCCAACTTCGGGCTTTCCGCGAGGGAATGCATTCGCTCGACATGGAGGAGGGACGCGACTACGTGCTGGAGGAGCGTTACGCAGACGGCGACGAATCTCGACTGCAAGGTCTCGCGAAGGAATTGATCGCGGCGGGGGTCATCGTCATCGTGGCGACCAGCCAACCCTCCATCGCCGCGGCCGCTCAGGTAACTCATTCCGTGCCCATCATCGGACGGATGGTGGATGAACCGGTCGCCAATGGTATGGCTCAGTCCTTGGCTCGGCCAGGCGGCAATGTGACCGGCGTCTACACAATGACCGACGAAATGAGCCCGAAGCGACTGGCCCTGCTCAAGGAAGCAGTACCGTCGATGAGCCGGACGGGGGTCCTGTTGCGGACGGATTTTCCGAATCCGAAGAGCGCGGAACACGCCTGGCAGACAGCGGTCGCAGCGGCCCAAGCTCTGAGCGTGCAGCTCGTGGCCTTGAATGCGCGCTCGGCAAAAGATCTCACGGCGGCTTTCGGGCGGGCTTCGGCAGAGCACCTGCAGGGAATCATAACGTTCCGAAATCCTACGGTCGTTACTTACCTGAAGCTCATCACGGAATCATGCGCGAAATACCGCCTCCCCGCGATGTTCGATGCGCGCGAATACGTAGAGGCTGGTGGCCTGATGTCTTATGGACCCAACATCGACGCGACCTATCGCCAGCTCGCCGGTTTTGCGGTCAAACTCATCCGTGGTACGCGGCCGGGTGAAATTCCGATCGAGCAGCCGACGATCTTTGAGCTGATCGTCAACAAGCGAACGGCCGTTACGCTCGGTGTGACTCTGCCAGAAGCGCTGCTTGCCGAGGCCGACAAGCTGATCGAATGAGCGAGCCGACTTCCGATATCGGCACCCGTCGGAAATAGCGGCATGTCCAACTCGAGTCCGCGATGCGCCACGCAGCGGGCGTCGATGGGCGATTTCGGTTTGTGAGCGCAGGGCCTGATCAGCGCTCCGCTACGCCTTCAGTGCCTGGCCGGTTCGAGAGCCGCCCGCGTCACCCCAGCGCCTTCGTCGCCTCCTCGTGGATCGAGCGCATGATCCGGCGCTTGATGCTCATGAATTCTGGGCTCGTGAGCACGTCGACGGTGCGGGGGCGGGGGATGTCGATCTCGACCATCTCCTTGATGCGGCCGGGGCGCGCGGTCATGACGTAGACGCGGTCGCCGAGCAGGATCGATTCGTCGATGTCGTGGGTGATGAAGAGCACGGTCTTGCTGGAGCGCTGCCAGATCTCCAGCAGCATCTCCTGCATGAGCGCGCGGGTCTGGCTGTCGAGCGCGCCGAAGGGCTCGTCCATCAGCAGGACCTCGGGATCGTTCGCGAGCGCGCGCGCGAGCGCCACGCGCTGCATCATCCCGCCGGAGAGGTGCTTCGGATAGGCCCGCTCGAAGCCCGTGAGCCCCACCTGCGCGAGGAAGCGGCTCGAAATGTCGCGCCGCTCCTCGAGGGGCAGGCCGCCGATCTTCAGGCCGAACTCGACGTTGTCCTGGACGTTGAGCCAGGGAAAGAGCGTGTACGACTGGAACACCATGCCGCGGTCCTTGCCGGGCTTGGTGACCTGCATGCCGTCGAGATAGATCGCGCCTTCCGTGGGCTTGATGAGGCCGGCGACGAGCCGCAGCAGGCTCGTCTTGCCGCAGCCCGAGGGGCCGACGATCACGGAGAACTCGTTCTCTCCGACCTCGAGGAAGATGTTGTCGAGGGCGGTGACGGGGGGCCCGTGCTTCGGCTCGAAGCGCAGGGCCACGTTGTCGATCACCAGCTTTGCCCGTCCCGCCACGCGATCCGCCCTCAGCGCTGCATATGGCGCCTAGCGGCCGGCGGCCCAAGGCAGGAGCAGGTTCTTGATCAGCTTGAAGAGTTGGTCCGTGAGCAGGCCCAGGAGGCCGATCACCATGATCCCCAGGAAGATGCGGTCGGTGAAGAGGCCGCGCATGGAGTTCATGATGAAGTAGCCGAGGCCCTGGTCGGCCGAGACGATCTCGGCCACCACGAGATAGGTCCAGGCCCAGCCTAGCGTCACGCGGAGCGTGTCCATCACGCCCGGCATGGTCGCGGGAATGAGGACGCGCGTCACCACCGTGCGCCGGTCGGCGCCCAGCGTGTAGGAGACGTCGAGGAGATCGTGCGAGACCAGCCGCGAGACGTCCGCGATCAGGATGAGCTGCTGGAAGAAGGTCCCGATGAAGATGACCGCGATCTTCTCCTCGATCCCGATGCCGACCCAGAGGATGAGCAGCGGAATGAGCGCGCTCACGGGCAGGTAGCGCACGAAGTTGGTCACGGGCTCGATCGCGGCCTCGACGACCTTGAAGCTCCCCATGAGGATGCCCAGGGGGACGGCGACGATCGAGGCGAGGATGAAGCCGCCCATGATCTCGCTCACGGAGAAGACGGTGTTCGCGAGGAGCGAGCCGTTCTCGATGGCCTTGATCGCGGCCTGGACCACCGCGACAGGCGTCGGCAGGAAATCCGGCCGAACGAGCCCGCTATAGGCGAGGAGACACCAGCCCGCGAGGAGCACGAGCCCCACGAGCGCGCTCACCCCGAGGTAAACGCGCCGTGGGATCTCCTGTTTCGGGGCGCAGTACGCCTCGATGAACGATCGCATCAGCCGCTGACGAACTCGTAGTCGATGAGCATCGCCGGCGTTGTCTTCACTTGCAGCTTGCCGTGCTTGGTCCAGATGTCGATCGCCTGCTGCACGACGTTGCTGAGTGCGCCGGGCTTGTCCTTGGTGCCGAAGAAGGTCTTGTTCTCGGCGGCGCCGTAGAACTTGATGCCCGTCAGCGTCTCCTTGAACTCCTTCGGATCCTCGAGGAAGCCGCCGACGCCCTTCGCCATGATGGCGATGCTCTCGTCGGGATGGGCGTTGTAGTACGCGACCGCCTCGTTCCAGGCCGCGACGATCGCCTTGACCTCGGTCTTGTGCTTGGCGATCCAGTCCTTATCCCCGATCAGCACGTCCGTGATCAGGCCCGGCGTCTGCGAGCTGTCGATCAGGAGATGGCCGTTCGGGCTCTGCTTGCCCTTGGTGAGATGCGGCTCCCAGGTCACGGCCGCATCGACCTTGCCCGCGACGAAGGCAGTGCCCGCGTCGCCCGGCCCCATGTCGACCGCGGTCAGATCGGATTCCTTGATGCCGGCCTTGTCCAGCAGCACGTCAAGATAGAACTGCGAGACCGAGCCCTGGGCGAAGGCGACTTTCTTGCCTTTGAGGTCGGCGACGGTCTTGATGTCCTTGGTGGCGACGATGCCGTCGCCGCCGTTGGAATCGTCGATCGCGACCACGTATTGGAACTGGTCGGCCGTCTTCATGTAGATGAGCGCGGTGTCGACCGTGCTCGCTATCAGGTCGATCTTGCCGGCCATCATCGCGGGGAAGCGGTCGGTTGGCTTCTCGACCTTGATCAGGTCGACCTCGACGCCATGCGCCTTGAAGAAGCCCTTCTCCCGGGCGATGTAGAGCGGGCCGTAGCCGACCCAGGTCGAATGTCCGATCTTGATCGCGTCGGCGCGCGCCGCACCTCCATCGAGCGCCGGCAGCAGTAGCACGCCCAGCAGCAGCGCCCAAAACTTCAACAGTCTCGCTTG
Organism: Allostellaceae bacterium; assembly: GCA_035541215.1. Lineage (GTDB taxonomy): Bacteria > Pseudomonadota > Alphaproteobacteria > ATCC43930 > CGMCC-115725 > DASZHJ01. Next base: position 7,330 of record DATKNV010000156.1, read on the forward strand.
CATCGATTGCCTCCTTTTTCGGCGAGGCCTCTAGCCGCGGGTGAAGCGGCCCTTGATCTTGCCCCTCGTAAGGCCGTCCCGCGACCCCGGACGGGCGGCCTCATTTCAGACTTCGGCGTTACTCTAGGCCATGCGCGGAAGGCTCGCAATTCGGCTCTGCCGCGCGCTCAGCGATCCCGCCGCAAGAACGCCTGGAGGAGACGCCGGGCCGCCGCGAGCGCCGTCTCCTCGCCCGCGGCGACGCGCGCCTCGGTCGCGGCGAGGCTCGGAGCGATCGCCGCATCCGCCTTGAAGGCCTCCATGAGGCCCTCGCCGATCTCGCGCCAGAGCGCCGCCCGCGCCTGCTCCGCGCGCCGCCGGCCGCGCTCGCCGCTTTGGGTCATGGCGGCGCGATGCCGCTCCACCATCGTCCAGGCCTCGGCAATGCCCTCGCCCGTGAGCGCGGAAACCGCGCGGACTTCGGTCGCCCAATGCGGCGAGGCCGGGCGCAGCAGATGGAGCGCGTGGCGGTATTCCGCGACCGCGCGCGTCGCCGCGGGCTTCAAGTCGCCGTCGGCCTTGTTGACGAGGATGAGATCGGCGAGCTCGACGATGCCTTTCTTGAGGCCCTGGAGCTCGTCGCCGGCGCCGGGCGCCAAGAGCAGCAGGAACATGTCCGTCATGTCCGCGACCGCGGTCTCGGATTGGCCGACGCCGACGGTCTCGACGATCACGAGGTCGAAGCCCGCGGCCTCGCAGAGCAGGATCGCCTCGCGCGTGCGACGCGCGACGCCGCCGAGGACGCCGCTCGCGGGCGAGGGGCGGATGAAGCACTCCGGCCGCCGCGCGAGCTCCGCCATCCGCGTCTTGTCGCCGAGGAGCGAGCCGCCGCCGCGCTTGGAGGAGGGATCGACCGCGAGCACGGCAAGCCGATGCCCGCCTGCGATCACATGGAGGCCCAGCGCCTCGATGAAAGTGGATTTGCCGACGCCGGGCGCGCCGGAAATGCCGAGCCGGATCGAGCGCTCGCCTACGCCGAGCGTCGCCGTTGCCAGCAGGCGCTCGGCAGCCAAGCGGTGATCGGAGCGTGTCGATTCCACGAGCGTGATGGCACGCGCAAGCGCGCGCCGGTCGCCGCGGCGGACCGCGCCAGCAAGCTCCGAAACGTCAATCGGCGCTTCCCCCATGTCCTAGATAATAGCCCCTCCCCCCTCGAGGGGGATCGAGCCGCAAAGCGGATCGATGGCGACGCGAATGCGTCGACGGGTGGGGGGCGCGCCGCGGGAGCGGCGAAAAGATCGTGCCTGTGGCACCCCCCTCCCTACCCTCCCCCTCAAGGGGGGACGGGCGCTGAGACTCGAAACTCCAACTGTCGCTGCCCTCACAAGAACTTCTCGCGGATGTTCACCGTGGAGCGCTTGCCGATCGCGTCGAAATGCCGCTCGATCCATCGCCCCGCGGTCTTGCGGCCGAGCTCCTTCAGATAGAGCAGGAAATCGAAATCGGTGTTGAGCTTGCTCGCAACCCCGAGATCCTCCATCGCCTTCTCGTCCTCGATCAGGTGGACGTGCATGCGCTTCAAGGCGCGGATCGCCGGTACCTCGCCGGGCACCTCGTCGAGGAGGCGCAGCACGAAGGCGATCGCGCGCATCTCGCGCATGAGCGAGGCGTTGAAGGTGATCTCATTGAGGCGATTCATGATCTCACCCGCGGTCGTCGGGACTTCCTTGCGCGCCATCGGATTGATTTGCACGATCACCACGTCGGGACAGCCGCAGCCGTAGATCAGCGGGAAGATCGCGGGGTTCCCCATGAACCCGCCGTCCCAATAGGATTGTCCCTCGACCTCGACCGCCTGGAACACGTTCGGGAGCGCCGCGGAGGCGAGCAATGTATCGATGCTCATCTCCTTCCGCTCGAAGACGCGGATCTTGCCGGTCTTCACGTTGGTAGCGGAGACGAAGAGCTTGATGCCGTCGGCCTTGCGTAGCGCCTCGAAATCGACGAGATCGCCGAGGAGGTCGCGCAGCGGCTGCAGGTTGAGCGGATTGGCCTGATAGGGCGAGATCAGCCGCGAGAGCGTGTCGAGCCAGATCGAGGCGGGGCTGTCGTCGAGGTCCCAATTGCCGGTGACGCGGTCGTACCAGCTCCGATGGATCGGGCTTGCGGCGCCGAGCGCGCTCACGCCCTCCCAGAACCGGTCGAGCGAGCGGCGCGCGCCCTCGTTGCCGCCGGCGAGGTGGCCGGAGATCATCACCGCCGCGTTCATCGCCCCCGCGCTGGTGCCGCTCACGCCCTCGATTACGAGGCGGTCCTCCTCGAGGATGCGGTCGAGGACGCCCCAGGTGAAGGCGCCGTGCGCGCCGCCGCCCTGGAGGGCGAGATTGACGTGCTTCCGCTCGATCGTTTGCTCTGCCATGGCTCAGTCCGCTACTTCCGCGAGCTCTGCCGCGCGCGCCGCTTCCTGCTGGCGCGCCCACATCGCCGCATAGATGCCGTCCTTCGCCAGCAATGTAGGGTGATCGCCGCGCTCGACCACCCGCCCGCGCTCGAGCACGAGAATTTCGTCCGCATGCACGACGGTGGAGAGCCGGTGCGCGATGATGAGGGTGGTGCGATCCTGCGAGACCGCCTCGAGATTGTCCTGGATCTCGCGCTCGGTCTTGGTGTCGAGGGCGGAGGTCGCCTCGTCGAAGACCATGATGCGCGGTGCCTTCAGGACGACGCGCGCAATGGCGACGCGCTGCTTCTCGCCGCCGGAGAGCTTGAGGCCGCGCTCGCCCACCGGCGTCTTGTAGCCGTCCGGAAGCTTCGCGATGAAGTCGCCGATGTTGGCGAGCCGCGCCGCCTCCTCGATCTCCGCGAGCTCGGCGCCGGGACGGCCGTAGGCGATGTTGTAGCGGATGCTGTCGTTGAAGAGCACGGTGTCCTGCGGCACCACGCCGATGGCGCGGCGGAGGCTCTCCTGCGTCACCCCGCGGATGTCCTGCCCGTCGATGAGGACGCGTCCCTCGTCCACGTCGTAGAAGCGGAAGAGGAGGCGCGAGATCGTGGACTTGCCGGCGCCGCTCGGACCCACGATCGCGACCGTGCCGCCCGCGGGCACGCGGAAGGAAACGTCCTCGAGGATCGGCCGGCGCGGGTCGTAGCGGAAAGAGACGCGGTCGAAGATGACCTCGCCGCGGCCGACCTCGAGCGGCGGTGCGCCGGGCGCGTCCGCGATCTCCGCCGCGACGTCGAGCAGGCGGAACATGGATTCGAGGTCGATCAGCGACTGCTTGATGTTGCGGTAGACCACGCCCAGGAAATTGAGGGGCATGTAGAGCTGCACGAGATAGGCGTTCACGAGCACGAAGTCGCCGACCGTGAGCCGCCCGGCCGCAACCCCCTGCCCCGCCAGCAGCATCACCGCGACGAGGCCCAGCGAGATGACGATGCCCTGGCCCACGTTGAGGAAGGCGAGCGTCGTCTGGCTCTTCACCGCCGCCTTCTCGTAGGCCTGGAGCGCGGTATCGAAGCGGCGCGCCTCGTGCTCCTCGTTCGCGAAATACTTGACGGTCTCGAAGTTGAGGAGGCTGTCGATCGCCTTGGTGTTGGCCTCGCTGTCGCGGTCGTTCATCTCGCGGCGGAACTTCACGCGCCAATCCGTGACCGCGAAGGTGAAGATGACGTAGAGCACCACCGTGACGAAGGTGACGGCGGCGAAATCCCAGTCGTAGAAGTGCCAGAGGATCCCCGCCACCAGCGACACCTCCAGTACCGTGGGGATCGCGCTGAAGAGCATGTAGGAGAGGAGGAAATCCATGCCGCGGATGCCGCGCTCGATCGCGCGGGAGAGACCGCCGGTTTGGCGCTCCAGATGGAAGCGCAGCGAGAGGCCGTGGAGATGCCGGAAGGTCCGGAGCGCGATCTGGCGCACCGCACGCTGGCCAACCTTCGCGAAGACGGCGTCGCGGAGCTCGCCGAAGACCTGCGCCAGCACGCGCGCGATCCCGTAGCCCACGACGAGCGCCACCGGCACGGCGATCACCGTCGCCACGCCCGGCGTCAGCGCATCGACCGCGCGCTTGTAGAGTATCGGCACAGCAACGTTGATGCCCTTGGCAAATGCCAGAAAGATCAGCGCCACGACGACGCGGAGCCTCAGCTCCGTCGCGCCCCTGGGCCAGAGATAGGGCGCCAAGCGCGCGAGCGAGCGGAGCTCGCTGCGGGTGTCGCCGGAGGCGGGGCTCGGGCCGGTGCCGCCCCTGCGCATGTCCCTCATGAGGCGGGGCCTGCTTGCATCGCCGGCCGCGCGCGAGGGATGCGCAGCGCGAGCAGCGTCACGCCGACCATGAGCGCGGCGCTCAGGTAATAGGGCGCATTGCGGCCGAGCGCGTCGAAGAACTGTCCCGCGACGGCGGGGCCGACGATGCGCGCGAGGCTCGATCCCGATTGCGCGACGCCGAGGATGCCGCCTTGCTCGTCGGCGGCCGCGTGGAGCGACAGGAGGCCGTTGATCGAAGGATTGAGCAGGCCCATCCCGATCGCGAGGAACGCCATCGCCGCCAGCACCAGCGGCACGCTGATCGAGAAGGGCACGGCGATGAGGCCGAGCGCGATGATCCCCGCTCCCGCCGTGACGAGACGCGCCTCGCCGAAGCGCTCGACGAGCTTGCCCACGAGGCCCCCCTGCATCACCGCGAGCACGAGGCCCACGTAGAAGAACGTGTAGCCCACGGTCTTCGGGCCCCAGCCGAAGGCGCGCTCGGCCCAGAGGGCGAAGGTGCTCTCCATGCCCGCGAAGGCCGCGACGGTCACGAAGAGCAGCAGGATGAGCTGGCGGAGCGCCGGGCGCTTGAAAGCCGCGCGCGCGAGGACGAGACGGCCCGTCCGCACGATGCCGGACCGCGCTTCCGGCGGCAGGCTCTCCGGCAGTCGCGCGAGCGTCAGCGCGAAGGCGAGGGCGGAGAGCCCCGCCGCGCCGAATGCGGGACGCGCGAGCTCGGCGATGCCGGGGTGCTCGCCGGCGATGTAGCCGCCGATCGCGGGGCCGATGGTGAAGCCGAGCCCGAAGGCGGCGCCGATCACGCCCATGCCCTTGGCACGGCGCTCCCGCGGCGTCACGTCCGCGATATAGGCCTGCGCCGCCGTGATGTTGCCCGCGCCCGCGCCCGAGAGGAGCCGCGCCGCGAACAGCATCCAGAGCGCGTCGGCGTTGGCGAGCCAGAGATAGGACGCGATGGAGAAGCCGAGGCTCACGAGGAGGATCGGCTTGCGGCCGTAGCGGTCGGAGAGCCGGCCCCAGACCGGCGCCATCAGGAACTGCGCGAAGGAGTAGCTCGCGAGCAGCAGCGTCACCGTGCTCGGCGCCGCCTGAAAGGCCTCGCCGTAGAACGGCAGCAGCGGGATCACCAACCCGAAACCCACGAGGTCGATGAAGACGATCAGGAAGAGGATGGCCATCGGCGGCATAGATAGCGCGGAACGGCCGCCGATGACAGCCCGCGCCCGCGCGGCTGCTATGCGGCCATCCGCCGCTTCGCGATGAGCCGGAGTATCTCGCTCGCGGCGAGGGGGATGTTGGTGCCGGGGCCGTAAATGCCGGAGACGCCGGCTTGCAGGAGATACTCGTAGTCCTGCGGCGGGATCACGCCGCCGCAGATCACGAGGATGTCGTCGCCGCCCTCGCGCCTCAGTGCCTGGACCAATGCCGGCACCAGCGTCTTGTGCCCCGCCGCTTGCGTCGAGACGCCGACGACGTAGACGTCGTTCTCGACCGCCTGGCGCGCGGCCTCCTCCGGCGTCTGGAAGAGCGGCCCCACGTCGACGTCGAAGCCGATATCCGCGAAGGCTGTCGCGATCACCTTGGCGCCGCGGTCGTGGCCGTCCTGCCCGAGCTTCACCACGAGCATGCGCGGGCGCCGGCCCTCGGCGCGTGCGAAGGCCTCGACCTCGCGCTGGATGCGCTTGAAGCCCTCGTCGCCCTCGTAGAGCGAGCCGTAGACGCCGGAGACCGAGCGGATGGTCGCGCGATGCCGCGTGAAGACGGTCTCGAGCGCATCGGAGATCTCGCCGACCGTCGCGCGCGCGCGCGAGGCCTCGACGGCGAGCGCCAGCAGATTCCCCTGCCCGCTCGAGGCGGCCTTGGTGAGGGCGTCGAGGCTCGCCTTGACCTTCGCGGGATCGCGCGCGGCGCGCACGGCCTCGAGCCGCGCAATCTGCTGCTCGCGGACGCGGGTGTTGTCGATGTCGAGGAGCTTCACCGCGGGCGCCTCCTCCGGCTGGTACCTGTTGACGCCGACGATCGTCTCCTCGCCGCGGTCGATGCGGGCCTGGCGCCGCGCCGCCGCTTCCTCGATGCGGAGCTTCGGCAGGCCCTGCTCCACCGCCTTGGTCATGCCGCCCAAGGCCTCGACCTCGCGGATCAGGTCCATCGCGGCCGACGCCACCGAGTGCGTCAGGCTCTCGACGTAATAGCTGCCGCCGAGGGGATCGACGACGTGGGCGATGCCGCTCTCCTCCGCGATGATGAGCTGGGTGTTGCGCGCGATCCGCGCCGAGAAGGGCGTCGGCAAGGCGAGCGCCTCGTCGAAGGAATTGGTGTGCAGCGACTGCGTCCCGCCGAGCACTCCCGCCATCGCCTCGATGGTGGTGCGGATGATGTTGTTGTAGGGGTCCTGCTCCGTGAGGCTCACGCCCGAGGTCTGGCAGTGGGTGCGGAGCTGCAGGCTCGCGGGGTTCTTGGGCTCGAGCTCGCTCATGAGCTTCGCCCAGAGGAGCCGCGCCGCGCGGAGCTTCGCGATCTCCATGAAGAAGTTCATGCCGAGGCAGAAGAAGAACGAGAGCCGCGGCGCGAACTCGTCGATGCCGAGCCCGCGCGAGAGCGCGGCGCGCGCGTAGTCGAGCCCGTCGGCGAGCGTGAAGGCGAGCTCCTGCACGCAGGTCGCCCCCGCCTCCTGCATGTGATAGCCGGAGATCGAGATCGAGTTGAACCTCGGCATGTGCTTTGCCGTGTACTCGATGATGTCCGCGACGATCCGCATCGAGGGTCCCGGCGGGTAGATGTAGGTGTTCCGGACCATGAACTCCTTGAGGATGTCGTTCTGGATCGTGCCCTGGAGCTTCGAGGCCGGCACGCCCTGCTCCTCCGCCGCCACGATGAAGCCCGCGAGCACCGGCAGCACCGCGCCGTTCATGGTCATGGAGACGCTCATGCGCTCCAGCGGAATGCCGTCGAAGAGGATCTTCATGTCCTC
>DATKNV010000157.1:0-14804 GCA_035541215.1 Allostellaceae bacterium
ACCATGCGCTCCAAGGGCAGGTCGCGGCCGTAGCCCTCGGCGCCGAAGACCTGGAGGGCGTCGTTCGTGACCTTGATCGCCATCTCCGAGGCGAAGACCTTGGCTTGCGCCGCCTGCGTCGCGTCGGGAAAGCCGGCGGGATTGCTCGCCGCGGCCTTGTAGATGAGCGCCTGCGCCGCGGCGATCCCGATCGACATGTCCGCGAGCATCCACTGCAAGCCCTGGAACTCCGCGATGGGGCGGCCGAACTGCTCGCGGGTCTTCGCGCGCTCGAGCGCGAGCTCGTAGGCGCCCTCGGCGAGGCCGAGCGCGACGGTGGCGGCGCCGACGCGCTGGCTGTTGTAGGCGTTCATGAGGCCGGCGAAGCCGCGGCGCACGCCCTCCGGCGGGATGAGCGCCATAGCCGCCGGCACCTCGAGGTCGCGGAAGAGGACCTCCGTCTCGGGAATGCCGCGGAGCCCCATGGCGCGGCTGCGCCGCCCGATCTCGAGGCCCTTCGATTGCCCGCGCACGGCGATGAAGCCCGCGATCCCCTGCTCCTCGCCGGCCTCGTCGAAGACGCGCGCGAAGATCAGATGCAGGCGCGAGACGCCGCCGCCGGTGATCCAGTGCTTCCTGCCGTTGAGGATGTAGACGTCGCCGCGCTTCACCGCGCGCGTGGTCATCTCGGAGGCCGCGCTTCCGGCCTCGGGCTCGGTGATGCAGATCGCGGGCTTGTCGCCCTCGAGCACGAGGCCCGCGGCGAGCCGCTTCTGCGCCTCGCTGCCGTAGCGCATGATCGCGCTGACGGCGCCCATGTTCGCCTCGACGACGATGCGGGCCGTCACGCCGCAGACCTGCGCCATCTGCTCGATCGCGAGCACGGCATCGAGGAAGCCGAGCCCCTTGCCGCCATAGGCGCTGGGGATGGTCATCCCCATGAGGCCCGCCTCCTTGAGGAGGCGCACGTTCTCCCAGGGATATTCCTCCGTGCGGTCGACCTCCGCCGCGCGCGCCGCGACTTGGCCGCGCGCGACCTCCCGCGCCCGCTCCTGAAACGCCTTCTGCTCTCTACTGAGCTCGACCATGACCTGCTCCCTCGAGACCGGTTCCCGGCATCTTCGTGCGGGTTCCGCGGCTGTCAATCGAATCGCCGCGAAGACGCCTACCCTATTTCATCGCCTCCGCATTAGACTGCGGCCGATGACTTCGACCGAGCCGCCCCCGCCTCGATACCCGCTCCAGCTCCGCTCGCGCCTTCCCGAGGTCGAGTGGCCCGCGCTGCCGGGGGGAATCGCCGCCGATCTCCTGACGATCGCGCAGCAATATTCGCATTCCCAGTGGTGGAGTCCGGAGCGGCTGCTGCGGCATCAGCTCCGCCAGCTCGCGCCGCTCGCGCGCTTCGCCTTCGAGAGCGTGCCGTTCTATCGCGGCCGCCTCGCCGCCGCGGGCTACCGGCGCGGGCGCGAGCTCACGCCGGAGATTTGGCGGCGGCTCCGTCCGCTCGACAGAAAGACCGCGCGCGAGCGCATGGGGGAGCTCCTGGCGGTGACGCCGCCGCCGGGGCACGGCGAGCTCCTCGAGGACGCGACCTCCGGCAAGACGGGCATCCCGCTCCGGGTGCGCAAGACCGCGCTCGCCCATCTCTTCTACTTCGCACAGACGCTGCGCGAGGGGGCTTGGCAGGGGCGCGACCTCCGCCTCAAATTCGCGGCGATCCGGCCGGCGAAGGGCGGACCCAGAGAGCAGCATTTTCCCGATTGGGGCCAGCCCGAGGCGATCGTCTACCGCACCGGTCCCGCGACGCTCCTCGACTTCACCAGCACGGCCGAGGAGCAGGCGGCCTTCCTGCTGCGGGAGAAGCCCGATTATTTCCTCATCAACGCGGGCTCGCTCGGCGAGCTCGCGTGGTATTTTCGCGATCGCGGCTTGCGCCTCGAAGGTCTCCGCGGCATCGGCACTTTCGGCTCGCGCGTGGGACCGGAGCTGCGCGAGAACGTGCGCAAGGCCTTCGGCGTGGAGATCGCGGACATGTACAGCGCGGTCGAGGTCGGCCACATCGCGCTGCAATGCCCGGGCCATCCCCACTATCACGTGGCCGCGGAGAGCACGCTCGTCGAGGTGCTGGACGAGGCGGGCGCGCCCTGCAAGCCCGGCGAGACAGGATCGGTGGTGGTGACCTCGATCCACAACTACGCGATGCCGCTCCTGCGCTACGAGCTCGGAGATCTCGCGGAGGTGGGGCCGCCCTGTCCCTGCGGCCGCGGCCTGCCGGTGCTGCGGGAGATCGTGGGGCGCCAGCGCGATCTTCTCGTGCTGCCCTCGGGCGCGCGGCGGCACGTCTCGCTCGGCAACCGCAGCTTCGCGGAGTTCGAGCAGATCCGGCAATTCCAGGTCGTGCAGAAGACGCTCGCGGAGATCGAGGTGAGGCTGGTGCTGCGCGGCGCCTTCGGTCCCGCGGAGGAGGACCGGCTCCGCCGCGATCTCGCCGCTGCCTTCGAGCCGGGCATGCGCATCGCCTTCGCCTACGTCGACGCGATCCCGCGCGGACCCGGCGGCAAGCTCGAGGATTTCGTCTCGGAGGTGACGGACGCCTGACGAGGCCAGCGGCTCAGCCGCGGGCGGCGCGGTGCTCGCCCGCGGCGGCGGGGGGAAGGCTCTCGCCGACGACCGCGCGCAGGAGGTCGCGGCCGAGTCCGTGCATTTCCGCCTCCGGCATGAAATGCGGCCGGAGCCCGCTGCTCACGAACTCGCCGAGGAGCTCGCCGTTCTGGCCCTCGCGGTCGAAGCGATAGTGGAAGAGCTCCTGCGTCACGATCACGTCGCCTTCCATGCCTACGACTTCCATGACGCTGGTGATGCGGCGCTTGCCGTCGCGCATGCGGCTCACCTGCACGATCATGTCGAGGGCGGAGGCGATCTGCGAGCGCTGGGCGCGGGTGGAGAGATTCATGCCGCTCATGTCCAGGAGGTTCTCGAGCCGCGTCAGCGCCTCGCGCGCGCCGCTCGCGTGGATCGTCCCGAGCGAGCCGTCATGGCCGCTGTTCATGGCCTGCAGCATGTCCAGGCACTCGGCGCCGCGGATCTCGCCGACGATGATGCGGTCGGGCCGCATGCGCAGCGCGTTGCGGAAGAGGTCGCGGATGGTGACGGCGCCCTTGCCCTCGAGATTGGGCATGCGGGTCTCGAGCCGTCCCACGCGCGGCTGCTGGAGCTGGAGCTCCGCCGCGTCCTCGATGGTGAGGATGCGCTCGCCGGGGTCGATGGTGCGGGACATCGCGTTCAAGAGCGTGGTCTTGCCGGAGCCCGTGCCGCCGGAGATCAGGATGTTGAGGCGCGAGCGGGTGGCGATCCCGATCACCGCCGCCATCGCCGCGGAGAGGTTGCCCTGCTCCACCATCCTCTCGAGCGTGATTTGCCGCTTCGAGAATTTTCGGATCGAGATCATGGGACCGTCGAGCGCGAGCGGAGGCACTACCACGTTGACGCGGCTCCCGTCGGGAAGGCGCGCGTCCGCGAGCGGTGTCGATTCGTCGATGCGGCGCCCTACCAGCGTCACGATGCGGGTCGCGACGTTCAAGACGTGACGGTCGTCGACGAAGGTCACGTCGGTCGATTCGAGCTTGCCGCGGCGCTCGACGTAGACGCGCTTCGGTCCGTCCACGAGGATGTCGCTGACGCTCTCGTCCGCGAGCAGCGACTCCAGCGGCCCGAAGCCCACCATCTCCGCGACGAGGCCCTTGATCGCCGCGGCGCGCTCCGGTCCGTTGAGCTGGAGGCCCTTCTCCGCGATGATCTCGTTGACGAGGGGATCGATCTCGCGGGCGAGCTGCTCGCGGTCGATGCGCGCGGCCTGTGCCACGTCGATCCGCTCGATGAGCTCGTTCTGGAGCTGCGCCACCATCGCGGTGATGCGCTCGTTGTCGAGGCGGGGGGAGAAAGTCCGGGGGGCGACCTCGAGCACGGGCGCGGGCTCGCGGACGGGCGGCAGGACCAGCACCGGCGCGGGGGCGGGCGCCTGCGGCTGCGCCGTCGGGGCCGCCGCCTGTGCGCGATCGGCCTCCTTGAGCGGGGCCGCGGCGCGCGCGTTCTCGCTCAAGCGCTCGAAGAATTGGATGCCGAGATAGGTGTTGCGGCGCCAGGCGACGACGCCGGCCATCTTCTCGGAGCTGTTGAGGTGGAGCGTCACGGGCTCGCGCTCCTCGAGCGAGGCGAGGAGGCGCACGCAGGCCCCGGTCGGGGAGAGGTCGAGGACGCGGCAATCGAAGCGCCCGCGCGCCGTCTCGAGCGTTGCGCGCATCGACACGCGCACGCGATTGCGCCGACGCCGCTCTTGTCCGCTGGTCTCCGAAATGCCCGCCACGTTCCTGGCTCGCCCGAGATCGATGCCGCGGGGCTAGAGTGGCGGAATATGATTAACCCGGCCTTTGCGCCGGCGGCCCCTTCCCGCTCCGAAGGGAGGAAGGGCCGGCGCCGCGCCGCGGAGGTCTCTCCGCGGCAGGGCGCCGGCGCTTTCTTTTCCTAGTGCTTGATGTCGGAGTAGGGGTAGATGAGGTTTCCGGACTTGAGCTCGGGCGGGTAGAGGATCACCTGGGTCCCGGCCTTGCGGAACTGCGCCACGTCGTTCCCGACCACGCCCTGATACTGCACGAAGATCAGGCGCGACTTCTCCCACTCGCCGTTTTCCGCGAACTTCACGTCGCCGACGATAGTGTGGAAGGTCTCCTTGTGGATGTACTCGGCGATCTTGCCCTCGTCGAGGCTCCCGACCTTGGTGATGGCCTCCGCGAGGATCTGCATCTCCGCATAGGCGAAGGGCGGCAGATAGTATCCGAGGGGATCGACGCCCTGCGCGGCCGCCTTCTCCTGATAGGTCTCCAGGAACTTCTCGACGCCCGGGAATTTCATCGTGGGCTCGGGCACGTAGACGTCGTAGGCGACGATGCCGTTGAGGAGCGGCCCGAGCTGCTGCTTGATGGGCGTGAAGGCGATCCCGATCATACCGCCGCCGAACATCTTGGGTGCCAGCCCCACCTCGTTCGCGGCCCGCACGATGCCGACGCTGTCGGGCGGATACGAGGCGACGTAGACCACGTCGGGGTTGGTGGCCTTGATGGCCCGCACGATCGGCGTGTAGTCCGTGGTGTTGGGCGGATACTTGCCGTCATAGACGACCTTGAGGCCGAGCTCTTTCACGATCTCGCGCGCGCCTGCGATCACGGTCTGCGCATATTCCGCGTCCGCGGCCACGAGCGCGATCGTCTGCGGCTTCGGGTTCATGGTCATCGCGACCCGCAGATATCCCTCCGAGGGTCCGAGCCGCGTCTCCTTGCCGTTCGGCAGGATCTGGAAATAGCGGTCGTACTTGAAATTGTCGTTCACGCCGGTGCCGAAGAGCGCCATGAAGACCTTGCCGCGGGGGATCACCACGGGCATCGCTGGCGCGATCTGGTTGGTGGCGTAGGCGGAGATCACGAGGTCGACCTTGTCGACGTCGAGGAGCTTCGTATAGATCGCGGGGACGTTCGCGCCGTTGGACTGGTCGTCGTAGTAGACGAGCTCGACCTGGCGTCCCAGAAGGCCGCCCTTGGCGTTGATCTCGTCCTTCCAGATCTGGAACCCCAGGAGCGCGCTCTTGCCGCCGCCGGCGAGGCCGCCGGTGAGCGACATGCTGAATCCGATCTTGAGGTTGTCCGCCGCCTCCGCACGCCCGATCGCGAGCGCGGCGACGAGCATCAAGGCGACCAGACGCAGAACGTAACGCATTCGTTTCCTCCGTTGCATGAGCACCGTTCTTTTCATCACGAAGACGCCGGAGGACGGTCGCCGTCCGCTCCGCGCCTTCGTGGTGCAATCGATCCGAAGACTAATGCGACGCGCGGGCGCCCGCCAGGATTCTGCTGTGGGCCTGGGCCCACCCTGCGGCGTCGTGGGTCAGCGGCAACAGCCCGGCCTCGCATGCCTTTATTTGCAGCGCCAGGTATTTCGAGTAGATGCGGCATTGCGCCAGGCTCCCCGCGATGAACCAGAGGCCGGGCTGCGGCGTGCGCTTGAACATGTTCCGCAATTCCTGTCCCTCGCCGAATCCCCAGATCGGACCGACCCGCGCCGCCACCTCCGCGCCGAAGAGCTTGCGCACGAGGTATTCCTGGCCCTTATAGCCGGTCGCGAGGACGATGAGATCGGCGGGAAGCGTCTCGCCGCTCCGCAGCCGCGCGCCCTCCGGGACGAAGGCGGCGATCTCCGAGAATTGGACGAGACGGATCTTGCCCTCGGCGATCAGATCGGAGCAGCCGACGTTGAAGTAATAGCCGCCGCCGCGCGTCAGGTACTTGAACTGCCAGCCCGTGCCGTCCTCGCCGAAGTCGAGCTTGAAGCCCACGCGCCCCAAGGCATCGAGGAGCTCGCGGTCGAGCTTCCGCGCCTGCTCCGTGATGAGCTTGTGGCTCTGTCTCGCGAGCGCGAGCGGAACCGATACCGTGATGAGGTCGCAGTCCTCGAGCGACGGCCCCTCGCCGTAGAGCGCGTAGGGGAGCTGCGCGCTCGGCTCGACGTTGACGATCAGGGTGGGGCTCCGCTGCACGATCGCGACCCTCGCTCCCGCGGAGTAGAGGTCCTGCGCGATGTCGTGGCCGCTGTTGCCGGTGCCGATGACGAGCGCGCTCTTGCCTTTCCAGGCCTCGCCGTCGCCGTATTGGCTCGAGTGCAGGACCGTGCCGGCGAAATTCCGCAGCGTCGGTATTTCCGGAAGGCTCGGGATGCCGCTCACGCCGGTCGCCATGACGAGGTGACGGGGATGCATCTCCCGCCGCGTGCCGTCGGCCCGGCCGAGCGTCACCGACCAGCGCCCCTCACGCTCGTCGTAGCGGCCGCCCTCGAATTCCGTCGCCGTCCAGTAGTTGAGCTCCATGCTCTCGACATAGGCCTCGAACCAGCCCGCGAGCTTGTCCTTGGGGATGTAGGTCGGCCAATTCGGCGGGAAGGGCAGCAACGGGAGGTGGTTGACGTGCGTCTGGTTGTGCAGCGTCAGCGCGTGGTAGCGATTGCGCCAGTTGTCGCCGATCCGCCGCTCGCGGTCGACGATCAGCGTGTCGGCCCCGAGCTGCGTGAGCCGCGCGGCGATCGAGAGCCCGGCCTGCCCGCCGCCCACGACGAGCACCGCCGGGTCCCGGTCGGCGTATTCCGCGGCGGCCTTCCTGTGGTCGAGCCAATTGGGCCCGCGGAAATCTCGGGCATAGGCCTTGTCGCCGAACGGCGCATCCCCGGGCCTTTCCTCGAAGCCCTTGAGCTCCTCGAGCGCGGTGAGCAGCGTCCACGCCTTCGTCTTTCCGTCGCGGCCGCTTTCGGGCGTGAGCCGCAGGACGCCGCTGCCGCGCCCCTCCGCGGTCTCGAACGCGAAGAGCGCCTCGATCGCAGGCGTGCCCGCGCGCGTGACGCGGCGGGGCTGCGTCCGATGCGGATCGATCCGGAATTTCGTCGGCTGGGCGCGGGCGGCGTTCGCCCGTAGCTCCCTCAGGATCTCGTCCCGGCCGCTGAAGGTATCGATATCCCAGGTGAGCGCCAGCACGTCGCGCCAATGGCTCTCGGCATGGAACAAGCTCTCGAGCAGGGCGCCGCCGGGCTGCGCCAACGCCTTTTCGAATTGCGCCAGCCATTTCTCGACGATTGCCGCGCTTTGCTCCGGAGCGGGCGCCATTCGTACTCTCCCCTTGGAAAGCGCTGCCGCGGCAACGCTGTTGCCCCGACATTAATGCGCAACGCGCTCGGCCGCCAGGAGTCTGCGGCCGGCGATCGCTATTCCACCACTGAGACGGTGAGGCAATGAGGGACGTTGCAACTGCCGTCGGTGGAGAGCACGGGCCATTATAGAACGAGACGACGCAGGCCATTCTTGAGGACGGCGGAATTGAAATTCAGGAGCAAACCCGTGCGAATTCCGCTGAGCCGCAAATATGTCAGCACTTGCGCCTCGTGTACGGGCATGAGGCGCTCGACCGCCTTCAATTCGAGGATTACACGCTCTTCTACCACCAAGTCGAGCCGGTAACCGCAGTCGAGACGAACTGATTTGTAAGCGACCGGGAGCGGCACTTGCCGCTTGAACGATAGACCTTGCTCCTTCAGCTCGAAGCACAGGCATTCCTCGTACGCGGACTCCAATAGTCCCGGCCCGAGCTCGCGCTGCACCTCGATCGCCGATCCGATGAGCTTTTCGGTCAGGGGGTCGTTTTCCGCAGGCGTCCGCATCGGCACGACCTCACTGTCTCATCGTCTCTGTCGTGAAATTGCGTCGCTACTGCGCGATCCCGCCGTCGCCAGGATTCTGCGGCTGGTCTCGGCGAGGGCGGATTTGCGGGCGGCGAGGGCGGGGTAGAGGAGCTTGCCCGAGCGCTTCGCGATCTTGCCCGCGACGAGGACGGCGTCGACGTTGGCGGCGTTCGCGTGCATGACGATTGCGGCGACGGGATCGGTGACGGGAAAAAGGTTCAGGTCCTCGCCGCGGAGGAGAAGGAGGTCCGCCTGCTTGCCCGGCGCGAGCGAGCCGATGCGATGCTCCATGCCGAGCATCTTCGCGCCCTCGACGGTCGCCCATTGGAGCGCCTCGCGGCAGGTGACGGAGATGCGCTCGGGGGCGCGGCCGGTCCGGGCGAGGGTCGCGAGATCTTCGGCATGGCGCTCGGCCTGCAGCGCCACCCGCAGCACCGCGAACATGTCGCCGCCGATGAAGGACTCGATGTCGACGCCGAGCGAGGGCGCGCTGCCGAGGCGCCGGAGCGCGCCGGTGAGGCAGTCGCCGTAGCCCATCTGGAGCTCGATGTCCGGCGTCGCCGTGACGCTCGCCCCCTCGCCAACGAGCGCGCGGAGTTCCTCGAAGGCGATGTTGTTGCCGTGGACGATGTTGACGGCAGGGCCAACGAGCCCCTCCGCGAGGAGGCGCTTGAAGCCGTCGGGCGTCAGCATCTTGCCGCCGCCCACGTGCATGCTCGCGAGCATCCTCAGCTCCCGCGCGAGAGCGAGGTCCTGCCGGCTCACCTCGTATGTGGAGTAAGCGGGGCCGAGAACCGCCATGCCCAGCGTCACCAGCGCTTCCCGCGAGGGGAGCCGGTCGCGCGCCAGGCGCTCGATCTCCGCGCGGGGATGCGGGATCTCGCTGAAATGCCTCTGGCCGGGCTTCGGGTCGGGCTTGGGCGAGCCGTGCAGGAAGACCGCGCGAATGCCCGATTCCTGGAGCGCGTCGATCGCGCGGTCGCTGTGCGCGGGGGTCGGGTTGTTGTGGCACCAGTCCACGAGCGTGGTGGCGCCGGAATTGAGCTGGTTGAGCGCGCCCACGAGCGTCGAGATGTAGATGTCGTCTGGGCGGAAGGACGGAGCGATCGACGCGTGCATGGTGTGAAGATACTCGGGGATCGTCCAATCCGCGGCGATCCCGCGCAGGCACGTCTGCCAGGTGTGCTGATGCGCGTTGACGAGGCCGGGCATCACGATCATGCCGGCGGCGTCGAGGACCGGCGCCTCCGCCGGGATCTCCGGCGCGATCGCGGCGATGCGGTCGTCCTCGATCAGCACGTCGCCGCGCGGCAGATCCGGCACGGCCGGATCCATGGTGACGACGATGCCGGATTTGATCAGGAGACGATTCATCGCGGCTGTTCCTCTGGAGGCGCTGTCATTTGTGCCGGGATGATCGCGGATTCCGGCGCCTTGCACCAGACCGGGCTGGCGAGGCGGGAAAGAGCCACGTATCATCGCGCGCTTTCGGGTCTCGGGGGGTGCTCGAATGATAGGGCGGCGTGCGGTTCTCGCGGGGATTGCGGCGGCGACGGCGCAGCCCGGGCTCGTTGCGCGGGCGCAGCAGGGCACGGCCGCGCGCCGGATCGGCGTGCTCATGGCGCATCCCGAGAGCGATCCCGTGGGACAGAAGCGCGCGGCCGCGCTCGCGGAGCGGCTCCAGGCCCTCGGCTGGAAGGAGGGCCAGAACCTCCGCATCGATTGGCGCTGGGCCGGGAGCGAGGCCGCGCTCTTCGCGCGCTATGCGGCGGAGCTGGTCGCGGCCGGCGCCGACGCGCTCGTGGCGATGGCGAGCCCCTCGGTTCAGGCGCTCCGCCGCGAGACCGGCACCGTCCCGATCGTCTTCGTGCAGGTCGTCGATCCCGTGGGTCAAGGCTTCGTCGCGAACCTGGCGCGGCCCGGCGGCAACATCACCGGCGTCAGCAATTACGATCCGCCGATGGTCGGCAAATGGGTGGAGATGCTGACGCAGGTCTCTCCGCCCGCCGCGCGGGTCGCGGTGCTCTACAACGCCACCACCGCGCCTTTCTGGCGCCTTTACGTGCAGGGGATCGAGGAGGCGGCGGCCTCCCGTGCTACGGCCGTGCGGGCGGCGCCGTGCCGCGACGAGGCCGAGGTAGGCGCGCTGCTCGAGGGGCTCGCCCGCGAGGAGCGCGCGGGGCTGCTGGTCCTGCCGGAGCCTTTCACCGCGACCCATCGCAAGGCGATCATCGGCTTCGCCGCGCAATACAGGGTTCCCGCGGTCTATCCCTTCCGCTATCACGCCGAGGAAGGCGGGCTGATGGCCTATGGCATCGACGAATACGACCCGTTCCGCCAGGCCGCCGATTACGTCGACCGCATCTTCAAGGGCGCGAAGGCCGGAGAGCTGCCGGTCCAGCGGCCCACGAAGTTCCAGCTCGTCATCAACATGAAGACCGCGAAGGCCCTCGGCATCGCGGTGGCGCCCGGCCTTCTCGCCACCGCCGACGAGGTGATCGAGTAAGGCCGCTCGGCCGCCCGCACGCTAGCCCTTCTTCGAGAGCCGGTCGATCTCCGCCATCTCCTCCGCGCCGAGCTTCCAGCCGACGGCCTTCGCATTCTGCTCGAGCTGCTCGGGCTTGGTGGCGCCGGCGATGATGCTCGCGACCTGCGGGCGCCCAGCGAGCCAGCCGAAGGCGAGCTCGAGGAGGGTGCGGCCGCGGCTCGCGGCGAAATCGCCGAGCCGCTCGGCGATCCGCCAGTTGTCCTCGGTCAAGAACCGGTCGGCGAGGCGCTGGATGTTGGTGAGACGCGTCCCCGCGGGCATCGGGGCGTTGCGCTTGTATTTCCCGGTGAGAAGCCCGCTCGCGAGCGGGAAGAAGGGCAGCAGGCCCAGCTCGTATTTCTGCATCGCAGGGACGAGCTCGCGCTCGATCTCGCGCACGACGAGGCTGTATTCGTCCTGGCAGGAGACGAAGGAGTTCAGGCTCAAGTGCTTCGCCGTCCACTGCGCCTCTACGACCTGCCAGCCCGGGAGGTTCGAGCAGCCGATGTAGCGGACCTTGCCCTGGCGCACGAGGTCGTCAAGCGTTCGCAAGGTCTCCTCGATCGGCGTCAGCGAATCGGGGCGGTGGAGCTGGTAGAGGTCGAGCCAATCCGTCTTGAGCCGGCGGAGGCTCGCCTCGACCGCGGAGACGATGTAGCCCCGCGAGGCGCCCTGCAGCGTCTGCTCCTTGTTCATGGGCATCGCGAACTTGCTCGCGAGCACGATGTCCTTGCGGCGGTCGCCGAGGATCTGGCCCATGACGGTCTCGGAGCCGCCCATCTCGCCGTAGACGTCGGCGGTGTCGAAGAGCGTGATGCCGAGGTCGAGCGCCTTGTGGATCACCTTGCGCGAGGTCTCGAGATCGATGCGCCCGCCGAAATTGTTGCAGCCGAGCCCCACGAGCGAGACCCGAAGACCGGAGCGTCCGAGATTGCGAATTTCCATGGCGATGTTTCCTCGTTGAGAGCGGGGAGAGTCCGATCCGGCGGCGGCGGCGTCAAGTCGGTTGGAAAAAAGAAAAAAGGTGTTTCGCGCCGAGGACGCGGAGGATGCGCGGAGGACGCAGAGTGATTTGGTTAAGCCTTACCCCTGCGTCCTCTGTGCATCCTCCGCGACCTCTGCGCGAAAAATTCGTTTCCTCACGCCGCATCCCAAACCGGCGCCCACCCGGGATTGACGAGACGCGTCCCCCCGGGCAGCGCGTCGAGCGCGCGCCGGTCCTCGGCATCGAGCTTGAAGTCGAAGATCGCGAAGTTCTCCTTCGCGTGGGCGGGGCTCGAGGTCTTGGGGATGGCGGAGACGCCCTGCTGCTCCAGGAGCCAGCGGAGCGCCACCTGGTTCGCGGTCTTGCCGTGCTTCGCCGCGACGCTCAGCACCGCCCTATGCTGCATCAACCGTCCGCGCGCGAGCGGGCAATAGGCGACGGCCGCAATGCCGTGCGCGCGCGCATAGTCCAGCACGGGGCGCTGCGAGAGCAGCAGGTGGTATTCGATCTGATTGCAGACGATCTCGCGCCCGAGATGCGCGACCGCCTCCTGCATCTGGCGCACCGTGAAGTTGCTGATGCCGATCGCCTTGACCTTGCCCTCGGATTTGAGTCTCGCCATCGCATCGAGCGTCTCCCGGACCGGTATCTCCGCATGCGGCCAGTGGATCAGCAGGAGGTCGACGTAGTCGGTCCCGAGCCGGTCCAGCGACTGCGCGAAGCTCGACGTCACCTGTGCCGCGCGCAGGCTCTCGCGCCAGACCTTCGTCGTCAGAAAGATGTCGCCGCGGGGAAGCCGCGATTGCGCGATCGCGCGCCCGACCTCGGCCTCGTTGTCGTATGCCTGCGCGGTGTCGACGTGGCGATAGCCGATCTCCAGCGCCGTCTCGACCATGTGCCGGCAGGCGGCGCCCGAGAGCGCCCAAGTCCCGAACCCCAGCGCCGGCACTTTCCGAGCGCCCATCTCGATGAACATCATGTCGGTGCTCCCTCGGTTGCGCGCCGAGCATCGCGCGGCAGCTTTGCGGCTGCAAGCGCGAGAATCCCCTCGCCTTTGTGGGAGAGGGCCGTGGCGAGGAGGACCGGGCATGAGTTCACCGGACCACTTTTCCAGGCCTACCGGGCCGAAACCGATTGGCCAACCATGAAATCCAAACTCGACACGCATTCCCATCGCTCGGTGCCGCGCGAGCGGATCGTCGAGCGTGTATTTGTCGGCGAGATGCTAAGGCGCCTCTGGCAGCTGGGGATCACGCTTGATGAGCTATCGCAGAAGCTATTCGGAAGCCTTCCCCATGATCCCGTGTTCGAGGGCCAGGGAGCGTACTCATTAATTCCGTGGGCACGAACGTCCGCTATCGGGCGCATCCCAGACTCAACTCGGGACGCGGCCCAACGTCGCAGAAGCGCCAATTTCGGAGGTGACGGCTTTCGGCCGTATCAAGCCACTTTCTTTGCCGCCGGTATCTTCCACGTACCGTTGATGATCGAGGGAGACTTTTCGTTGGGCCAATACATACGCAGCATCAGAACGAATTTGCCGGACGGAGCGGGCAGCCAGTTTGATTCCTTACCTGCACCGGGCGACTGGTTCTGGATGTAAAGGTCGACCGAGCCGTCGGGATTTGCCGTCAGATTTTGCCGGGCACTGATCGAGTAGCGGTTGATCGGGTTTGCAACGAAGAAGTAGTTCGCATCGTACATCGTCAGAGACCAGAATCCTTGGACGGGCGGCAGCTGACCTTTCGGGAAGCGCATGACGTATTTGTTGGCCCCGTCATAGGCGTTCCCGTCGGCGTCTTTGAGAGAGGTGGGGTAGACGGCATCCTGCACGCGATTCGCTCCGAGCCCAATCGCAGTCACGAGGGCACGATTGAGATATTCGGTCCCGTAGACTCCGGTCTGGGTGTCGAACATCCAGCCATTCACGTTCTTGACCGCCTTGTTGACCTTGAACTGGAGCATGATCCGGTCGAAGCCAGCTTGCGGGATGCGGCTCACGAAATCGGCATTGAGCTTGCTCGCGTCGAAATCCTTGCCGGGGACGAGCCCGATTTTCGCGAAACTGGCAAGCGCGGGCGCATCCGCCGCAGCGGGCGGATTGGCTTTCATCAATTGCGCCAGCAAGGTGAAATATGCAACGGCGTCCATGCGATTGACCTGCTCACGTACCGCCGTTTTCATGTCAATGGAGGCATCGACTTGCCCCGGCGGCGGCGTATAGGCCTTCCCGTAGGAGCTGAGCGGCACGAGCTTGAACTGATCCTGCAGCGCGTGAACGGCCGCATAATCCTCCGGCGTCCCGGTGCAATAGATGCGGCCAAGCAGCCAGACGATGCTCGTAGGCGACTTCACCTGTTTGACGCCTGCAGGGAGCGTACCCGACCATCCAGGTCCCGTAATGGCGTAAGTCTGCGCTCCGGTTCCCGTCGTGCGCTTTCCCGGTACCGCGAATACATTCGTCCAACCGTCCAGCAGCGGCAGGAGGAAATACCGACCCTTCATGTCTGGGGCGCTGAGGACCCACGGCTCTTTGCCGACATCGAAGAAGCTCGTGGTGTACAGCGTGTCCGCATTCGGTGCGGTCACATCCCGAAATGATGCATCCGGGTATTGGCGGAGTTTGATGATCTGACCCATCGGCCCGCGAGTGCCCTGCACTTCGGCGACGTTGGTGACGACCCTTCGGGTCATTTCCATCGTGACCAGCGGATAGCCAAAGACGTAAGCGTCGGTCGCGAGCCAGAACTCATCAAGCGCCTCGATTGGGCCAACGAATTGGGCCCGCACTGCGGCAGGTATCGATGCCGTCAAGGCAGTGCCAATCCCCAGCGTCAACGCAGAGCGGCGGGTGATATTCACGAGCTTCCCCTGAATTGGATTGTCGCAGCAAGGTGCGTTCTGGCAATGCTATCTGAATTGATCCGGGTCAACAAACGCTCCTTGGAGCGACTGATCCAATAGCCAGCGTGAAAATGTTCGACCCTCGAAAGAGCACCTGGCTTTTCCCAGTTGGGTCGCAAACGCCAATGCTTCGCCTGAGCG